>JAAYRT010000016.1 GCA_012518635.1 Halanaerobiaceae bacterium
AGCCTGTTTCCATGATTGACCTTTCTACCAGAGCAGAGATTCTGCACATGATGAAAGAAGTTCAACAGAGTATGGGTTTGACTTATCTCTATATAACCCATGACCTTTCTACTGCCCGTTATTTTACTGACCGGATTGCTGTTATGTATCTGGGTAGGATAGTAGAAATGGGTAATGCAGATGATTTGATTGATAAGGCAAAACATCCCTATACAAAAGCCCTAATCAGTGCTGTCTGTGAACCGGTTTCCGGCAAGGTAAATCAATTAAAGGAAGTGCCGATTAAAGGAGAAGTACCATCTGCTGCAAATATTCCTGAGGGTTGCCGTTTCCATCCCCGCTGCATTTATGCAAAACCTGAATGTATGCAGGGTGGAGACCCGGAACTGGAAGAAGCAGAAAACGGACATTTTGTAGCCTGCATAAGGTATAAAGAAATAGAAGAGATGGGAAAATAAAATCCCGGACAGAAGACCATTAATAAACCAGCCTCTAATACGGCTGGTTTATTATATTGATACTTTAACTAAAAAATCATGTAATCTTTCAAATAATAGTCCTGCTATAAACCAGGCAGGCCCATAATCCAGTCTGATCAGTCCATTGATAGAAAAAGCAGCCTTGCTATAATCCCAGGGACAGACCCTGACAGTATTTTTCAATATAAAACCAGCACTATACTCTATCAGCCAAATAAAGGAGACATAAACAAAGCCTCTGATGTAAATTGGCCAGTCCCTAATAAAGTCATGGACTGGTTCCAGAAAAACAGCCAGGCCGTAAATGGGGAACATCCAGAGATAGGTCCAGCCTCTAAGTTTCCGGTCTCCTTTGATGAGAGAGCCAAGTCCCGTCCAGAAAATCTCAAGACACCAGCCAGTAAAACCATAAATTATAAATCTTCTCAGCATATAAATATTGTTTCCTGATAAAGGTAAACTTATTCCTGCAAAGATTTTTATTATTTAAGGCAGGAGACTGAGGGGAGAGAGGGAATTATCTATAAGGATATGGATTAAAATATTTTGGAGTTTATTAGTAAAGGAGATGAATGTTCATGAAACTCTTGGTTATAGTGTTGAATGATACCCGGAAATTTGAAGATTTGTTACTGGAATTGACTGATAATGGTATCAGGGGAGGTACCATTATTGATACTTCCGGTATGGCTGGAAGTTTAGCCAGTGTTTATGATGAGATACCCCTTTTCGGGGCACTAAAACATATGTTGAATGAAGATAAACCTATAAACAAAACACTATTCATGGTCTTACCTGAAGAACAGGTATCAAAAGCCATAGACTGTGTGAGAAAGGTAGTCCCTAATTTGGAGGATGAGAATACAGGCATTATGTTTACTTTACCTGTAGATCAGGTGGTGGGCCTTTCGGGACAGACAGATTAAAAGATAATACCGGAATCATGTTTACAGTACCGGTTGAACACAAAAAAGGTTTGACTAAATAAGAAAAATAAGTAAAGGAGTTGAAGCTATAGGAGATGGATTTCTTATTTTATATATCCATAATAATCTTTACGGGGATTATTGCCGCAAAAGTTTTCTCCAGGTTTAGATTACCAAATGTAACAGGGTATCTGATTGGCGGTCTTATAATCGGACCTTCCCTACTGGGGATAATACCACAGGAGGCTATGGGAGATCTAAAGATAATATCAGAAATGGCCCTGGCTTTTATAGCTTATGGTATTGGTAGTGAATTTAATCTAAACCAGCTAAAAAAAATGGGAAAAAACATTGTCACTATTACCCTTTTCCAGACCTTTGCTACAATGGTGTTGGTAACACTTGCTATTGCTCTCATTAGTGGCCAGTCGCTTTCTTTCAGTCTTGTTCTGGGGGCTATCAGTGCAGCAACTGCTCCTGCTGCTACAGTTATGGTAATTAAACAGTACAGGGCAAAAGGGGAAGTAGTAGATACATTATTACCGGTAGTTGCCCTGGATGATGCTATTTGTATCATAGCCTTTGGAATAGCTACTTCTGTTGCAAGGGCTTTTGTAGGTCAGACTGGTGCAATATCATTTTATAATATGCTTGTAATTCCCAGCATAGAAGTTATTGCTGCCCTGGCATTGGGACTTATTATGGGAATATTCCTTATTCTTTTGATAAAAAAAATTGAGGGCGAAACAGAACTGATGTCACTGGTCATTGCTATTGTACTTGCCACAGCAGCTATTTCCCTCAGATTTAACTTGTCATCACTTCTCTCCTGTATGATGTTAGGTGCCACGGTTGTTAATGTTATTCCAAACTTTAAAAAAGCCTTCACAATTGCAGATCGATTTACTCCAGCACTATATGTTGCCTTCTTTACTGCTTCAGGAGCAGAATTAAATCTTTCAGTATTAAGAACTGTGGGTTTAATAGGTCTGGTATATATAGTATTTAGAATCATCGGCAAGCTGGCCGGAACATATGTTGGAGCCAGAGTTTCCAATGCCCCAGAGAAAGTCAGGAAATACCTGGGCTTTACTCTCTTGCCACAGGCTGGAGTAGCCATTGGATTGTCAATGGTAGCGAAAAGCATCTTACCGCCTCCCTATGGAGACCAGGTAAGGACAATAGTCCTTGCAGGTACGATAGTATTTGAACTTATAGGCCCGGTTATAACCAAAAATGCACTTATTAAGGCTGGGGAAATAAGATTGAAAGATTCTGTTGAAGTGAATGAAGTTACTGGAGCAGTTTAATTAAACTCCAATTGGAGATAATAGTTATTTAGAGGAAATAGAGGCTCAGAAACTGGATATATGAGCCTCTATTTATATTTGGCAGTAAAATCCTTAGACTCCGATTTTAAATTCTCTATATTTACTTGGGCTCAAGCCCTTTTCTTTTTTAAACAATTTAGAAAAATACAAAGGATCCTGGTATCCAACAGAATGCGAAATTTCAGCGATTGATAGATCAGTATTATTCATTAATTTACAGGCTTGATTTATACGAAAGTTAATCAGGTACTTTTGAGGGGATACTCCTATTTCATTTTTAAATATTGTGAAAAAATATGTCCTATCCAGGCCTATATATTCGGATATTTCCTCAATACTTATTTTTCGAAAGTAATTATGTGTGATAAAATCAAGAGCTAACTTGATATATTTATTTTTACTGATATGTTTTCCTTTATCCTGTGTCTGAGCTTTACTGATATAGGCTAGAAACTGATACAAATAGCCTGTTAACATCATTTGATTGGTGCTATTAATCTCTTTAAGGGAAATCATTTTTCTGATTATTTCTTCCAATTCTTTTCCGGCATAATAAAAGACAGGATTGTTTATGTTTAAACCGGCCCTTTTTATATATGTTTCTGCCATCAGGCCGTTAAAACCAAGCCATACATAATGCCAGGGCTCATCCTGATCAGCCTGGTAAAAGGAAACTGTATCAGGGGTAATTAAAAAACCATGTTTAGCACCAATATGGTATTCCTGTTTATTGATAATAAATTTTCCTTTTCCTTTAACAACATAATGGATTAAAAAATGATCCCGAACTCCCGGACCCCAGGAATGTTCAGATTTGCATTCTTCTATACCACATATGTACATATTTAAATCCCTGTTATTATCTTTATCTTGATAGTTAGTAAATTCAATAAAGTTTATTATTTCCTGCTTCAAACTATTCACCTACCTTATTCATTAAACAACATTATAACATGAATTAACAACATTAGTCCATGGCGTACAGAGATAAGAGCATATAAAATTTAATTAAATTTATATTATACTTAAAAAAAGGAGGATGGTAACATGTCCAAAAAGCTGGCTCAAACTCCACCGATGGGATGGAACAGCTGGGACTGTTATGGTGCCAGCGTACGCGAAGACGAAGTAAGGGCCAATGCAGAGTATATGGCAAAAAAGCTTAAACAATACGGCTGGGAATATGTTGTAGTAGATATCCAATGGTATGAACCAAATGCCAAAAGTGATCAGTATAATCCACATACTCCTCTGGTGATGGACGAATATTCCAGATTACTGCCAGCAGTAAACCGTTTTCCCAGTGCAGCTGATGGTCAGGGTTTTAAACCATTGGGAGATTATATCCATAGCCTGGGATTGAAATTCGGAATCCACATTTTGCGGGGTATTCCTCGCCAGGCTGTAGCCCAAAAAACGAAGATTCTGGGGACAAATTATACAGCAGCCGATATTGCTGATATCAATAGTGTCTGTGATTGGAATACTGATATGTACGGTGTTGATCCCACAAAACCGGGTGCCCAGGAATATTATAACTCCATTTTCCAGCTCTACGCCGGATGGGGTGTCGATTATGTCAAGGTTGATGATATTACCCGTCCATACCGGCGTGGTGAAATTGAATTGATTCATAATGCTATAAAGAATTCCGGCAGGGAAATGGTGCTTAGCCTTTCACCTGGGCCAACCCCTGTGATTGAAGGAGACCATGTGGCAAAACATGCTAATCTCTGGCGGATGAGCGATGATTTTTGGGATCGCTGGGATCTTCTTTATGCAATGTTTGAAAGGGCAGATGCCTGGAGTGCTTTTATTGGACCAGGACACTGGCCTGATGCTGATATGCTACCCTTAGGCAGGATAGGAATCAGAAGTGCTGGAGGTGACCGGTATACACGTTTTACTAAAGATGAACAGATAACACTTATGACTCTCTGGACGATGATGCGTTCACCGCTGATGTTTGGAGGGGATCTATGCTATAACGATGAATGGACTACAGGGCTGATCACCAATGAGGAAGTACTTCAGATTACGAATTCCAGCCATTCCAACCGTCAATTATATCGTGATGGTGATTTGATTGCCTGGACTGCAGTGGGAGAGGATGGTTCTTTTTATCTGGCCCATTTTAATTTAGGGGAAGAAGCAGCTGACCTTTCTACAGATTTATCACAGTTAGGTTTATCCGGGACATATCTGGTGCGTGATTTATGGGCAAAGGAAGATATGGAAACAACCAACACAGGTATAATTACCAATGTACCAGCACATGGTGCAGTTTTAATGAAATTGACCAGGCAGGAGGGATAGGAATGCCTAAAATAACTTTTCTGGGAGCTGGAAGCACAGTTTTTGCTAAAAATGTATTAGGTGATTGTCTTTTGACACCGGCCTTGAATTCATCAGAAATAGCCCTGTATGATATTGATGAACAACGCTTAAAAGAATCTGAAATGATGCTCAAGAATCTAAATAAAAACTGTAACCAGAACAGGGCAAAAATCATCCCATATACTGATCGTATCGAAGCTTTAAGGGGTGCTGATTATGTAATCAATGCAGTACAGATTGGAGGATATGAACCCTGTACCGTAATTGATTTTGAAGTACCCAAAAAATATGGTTTAAGACAAACCATCGGTGATACGATAGGTATTGGTGGTATTTTCCGGGCTTTAAGGACTATACCGGTGATGCTTGATTTTGCCAGAGATATGGAAAAGGTTTGTCCAGATGCATGGTTTTTAAACTATACCAATCCCATGTCTATTGTGACCGGCGCTATGTTGAGGGCAACAAATATTAAGACAGTTGGCCTTTGTCATAGTGTCCAGGTATGTGCATCAGGCCTGCTGGAAGGCCTGGGTATGAGTACAGAAAATATACAGTGGAAGATAGCAGGTATAAACCACATGGCCTGGCTTCTTGAAATAACAAGGGATGGGATAGACCTTTATCCTGAAATAAAAAGGCGGGCAGAGAAAAGAAAAACTCCTCATAATGATATGGTAAGATATGAGATAATGAAACGTTTTGGTTATTATATTACTGAATCCAGTGAACATCTTGCCGAGTATTTGCCGTATTTCATTAAGAGTAAATATCCTGAACTGATAGAAAGATTTAATATACCACTTGATGAATATCCACGCCGTTGTGAAGCTCAAATTAAGGGTTGGGAAAGCATGAGGGAGGAATTAGTTAATAATAAGGAGTTGACTCATAGCAGGAGCAATGAATATGCTTCCTATATCATGGAAGCTATGGAAACTAATCAAGCATTTAAAATAGTGGCTAATGTTATGAATACGGGTTTAATAACTAATTTACCAGAAAAAGCTGTTGTAGAAGTGCCCTGTCTAGTTGACAACAGTGGAATTAGCCCCTGTTATGTTGGAGATCTGCCAGAACAATTGGCTGCCTTAAACAGGACCAATATCAATGTACATATACTTACAATAGAGGCTGCCCTAACCGGGAAAAAAGAATATATATACCAGGCAGCTTTAATGGATCCACATACTTCTGCAGAGCTATCTATAGATGAAATAATATCCCTGTGTGATGATTTAATTGAAGCCCATGGAGATTGGTTGCCAGAATTTTATTAAGGATGAGAGAGATTTTACTTGACATTTTATCTGTTTGGTGATATTCTTATTTAAAATATCTAACATATAATTTCATGAATAAAAGTATAAACTAATAAAATCATCAAGAGTGGTGGAGGGACTGGCCCGATGAAACCCGGCAACCTACCCCGTGAGGGTAAGGTGCTAAATCCTGCATTCCCTGTTTCGGGGAATGAGAGATGAGAGGACTTAAATAACCCTCTCCGAGGGTTTTTTTCATATCTGCGGCAAACTGGTTCATTTATCTGCAGATAATACTTATCCCTGTAAACATTAAAAGGTGTAGATGGGAGGAAAGGTGGTTTTAAATCAGTGATAGAGATAAAAGGACTGGTGAAAAATTATAGTACCGGACAGGGGGTTTTACATGCCCTAAATGGTGTAGATTTAAAGGTAAAGGAAGGAGAGATATTTGGAATTATAGGGCCCAGTGGTGCCGGAAAGAGCACCCTAATCAGGTCATTAAACTTACTGGAGAGCCCGGATGAAGGCATTATAAAAATCAATGGTAAGGATATAAGGAACCTGAGGGGTAAAGAACTGATGGATTTTCGCAGGAGGATTGGCATGATCTTTCAGCATTTTAATCTCCTCTCTTCTCGCACTGTCAGGGAAAATATAGCTTTTCCCCTGGAAATAGCCGGTGTTCCAGCCGATGCAAGGGCCAGGAAGGTAGAACGTTTAATGGAATTGGTTGACCTGACAGCCCATGCAGATCATTATCCTTCCGAACTCAGCGGAGGGCAGAAACAGAGAGTAGGTATAGCCAGGGCCCTGGCCAATGATCCCCAAATACTCCTTTCTGATGAAGCAACTTCCTCCCTGGATCCGGAGAGTACAGAAGCAATACTGGATTTATTGAAAAGGATCCGGGATGAGCTTAATCTGACTATTGTACTGATTACCCATGAGATGGAGGTAATTAAAAAGATATGTGACCGGGTGGCAGTACTGGAAAGAGGAAAGGTTATAGAGGAAGGGGAGGTTATAGATGTTTTTCTTGACCCACAACAGGAATTGACCAAACGTTTTATAAGGACTGTAATCGATTATTCCCTACCAGAGGGACTGGAAGACATGGTTATCAAAGGTGACCTGGTCCGGGTTACCTTCAAGGGTGAATCAACCCATCAGCCATTTATGTCCATGCTGGTAAAAAAATATCAGATTGATGCCAATATCCTTTATGGCAGGATTGATGATATTCAGGGTATCCCTTTTGGAACCTTGATACTTGAGCTCAGACCAAATGGTGGTTCTATAAATACAGCATTAAATTTCCTGGAAGAACAGGGACTGGTAATTGAGGTGTTAAAAAATGGGTGAAATATTAACATACTTAGGTAGATATAGTCATTTACTCTTGAATGGGACCCTGGAAACCCTGTATATGGTCAGTGTTTCCCTTATAATTGCTGTTGTTTTTGGTATTCCCCTGGGTGTTCTTACTACTATCACAAGAAAAGGGCATATTCTGCCCAATGGTGTCTTGAATAAAACCCTTGATGGAATCATCAATATTGGCCGCTCCATACCTTTTATAATACTGATGGTAGCTATTATTCCCCTTACCAGAGCTATAGTGGGTACTTCTATCGGGACTACAGCAGCCATAGTTCCACTTGCTGTAGCTGCAATACCCTTTGTGGCCAGGGTCGTTGATAATGCCTTGCTGGAGATTGATCCTGGAATAATAGAGGCAGCCCGTTCCATGGGAGCTGCCCCCTTACAGATTATTGTAAAGGTTTTGCTTCCTGAAGCCCTGCCAGGTTTGATCCTGGGGGTTACCTTAACTGCTATTAATTTAATTGGTTATTCCGCTATGGCAGGCGCAATAGGAGGAGGTGGTCTGGGAGATATTGCTGTCCGTTATGGATATCAGCGGTTCCGCGTTGAAATAATGGTACAGACAGTGGTTATTTTAGTATTGCTGGTCCAGTTAATTCAATGGGCAGGCAATAAAATTGCCAAGTTTTTTGATCACAGATAGCTCTGTGCAGGTAAATATTAAGAATTAAAAAATGAGTAGGGAGTTGATAGTAATGAAAGGCAAAAATCTTTTATTTATATTATTAATTTTAGTATTGATAGTAGCAGCTGTCCTGATCCTTAACCTGGATAAGAAGTCAGAAGGGACTATAGTTAAGGTAGGGGCAACCCCTGTTCCACATGCAGAAATACTGGAGTATGTAAAACCATTACTGGCTGAAAAGGGTATCACACTGGAGATTGTGGAATTTACTGATTACGTGACACCAAACCTGGCCCTTAATGATGGCAGTATTGATGCCAACTTCTTCCAACACCAGCCCTATCTGGATAACTTTAATAAGGAACATAATCTTGACCTGATTACAGTTGCTAAAATTCATGTAGAGCCCTTCGGCCTTTATTCAGAAAAGATTTCATCCATTGATGAATTATCAGCTGGTGCCCTGATTGCAATACCAAATGACCCGACCAATGAAGGCCGTTCACTTTTATTGCTGGCCAATAAAGGTTTTATCAGCCTGGAAGCGGAGAATGAATTAGAGGCTACCCCCTATGATATAGTTGATAATCCTAAAAACCTTGTTTTCAGGGAATTGGAGGCAGCCCAGTTACCCAGGGTATTACCTGATGTTACTGCAGCCTTTATCAATACAAATTATGCCCTGGAAGCAGGCTTGAATCCACTGGAAGATGCCCTGATTATTGAAGGAAGCGAATCTCCTTATGCTAATGTTCTGGCTATTAAGAGGGAAAATACAGAAAAGGAAGAAATTAAGACTCTGGTAGAAGTACTGACCTCTGATTCAGTACGGGAATTTATCCTGGATAAATATCAGGGAGCCGTTGTTCCAGTGTTTTAGTTATACTTACCATTGGAAAGCACCTTTTATGAGGTGCTTTCCTTTTAATTTCTTAAAAGTAGCAGGATTTATCAGTTTTGTGTAGAAGTGTCTAATTATAAGGGTTTATGGTTCATAAGATGAACTCTTGCTAAAAGAAAAAGCAAATAAGGTAAAGAGGGATGAAGTATATGAAGATAGGAATACCTGGTTCATTGTTGTATTATTATTACTATCCATTCTGGCAGACCCTTTTTGAAAAATTGGGTAATGAAGTAGTTCTATCAGACCCCACTTCTGGGGATTTATTGAATGAAGGTGTCAAGGAATCAGTTTCAGAGATATGTGTTCCCATGAAGGTTTATGTTGGGCAGGTCCTCAACCTTCTGGAAAAGGGGGTTGATCTGATCTATATACCTCGTTTTGTGAGTATCAGAAAGGGTATTACTTTCTGTCCAAAGTTCCTTGGTTTGCCGGACATGATTAAGAATTCCCTGTCTGCTGTCAAGGGAAGAATCCTGACACATGAGATCAGGGCTAAAACAGATGATATCTCAGAATACAAAAATTATGTCTCTTTTAGGGATATCTTTCAGGTCAGCAGGGGGGAATTAAAAAAAGCCTTAGATAAGGCCAGGCAGAACTGGCTTAAATTTAGGTCTTTACAACAGGAGGGCTATAAAACTGAGAAACTCCTGCTGGGAGAAAAGGAGAAACGGGAAGAGGGCTTTTTAAAGATAGGAGTGTTGGGATATGTCTATAATCTCTATGACCGCTTCATAAATATGGACTTTATGGAGCGCCTGGAGGAGATGGGGGCAAAGATTGTTACCTTTGAGATGCTGGATGGAGAAATAATTGATAGATTTGTCAGAAATTTGCGGAAACCCATGTTTTGGGAGTTTACAAACAAATTGATGGCTGCAGGCTATCATTTTATTAATTCAGAAGATATTGATGGAATTATACATATTACTGCCTTTGGTTGTGGGCCAGATTCTATACTGGGTCCCTTCCTGGAGATAGATGCCGGGAAAAAGAATAAGCCTTTTATGACTTTAAGGATCGACGAGCAGACCGGTGAGAGCCACCTTATAACCAGGATAGAAGCCTTTCTTGATTTACTGAGATTAAAGAAAAGAAGTGATATAGCATGAGGGTATCATTTCCATATATGGGTACAACTATAGTCTACGGAAAACTCCTTGAATTATTGGGACACCAGGTGGTTATGCCAGAACAACCGACCCGGAAAACTGTAGAACTTGGAGTAAAATATAGTCCCGAATTTGCCTGTTTTCCCTTTAAGGTAATCATGGGCACCTATCTGGAGACCCTGGAAAAGGGGGTCGATATTTTTGTTACTAGCGGAGGGCAGGGTCCCTGCCGGGCCGGTTTTTATGGAGAGTTACATAGAAAGATAATACAGAATTTGGGTTATGATATTGATTTTATTGTTCTGGATCCACCCTGGAGGGATTATGAAAAATTCTTTAAACAGATACTGACCTTGAAGGGAGAAACTTCCTGGCCTGAGGTAATCAGGGTGGTGCGCACTGTCTACCAGATGAGCAAGTCAGTGGACAAAATTGAGAAATTAATCACTACTGTCCGGGCTTATGCCAGTGACCGGACAGCGCTGAACAGGAGCTGGCGGGATATCCTTGCTGCCTATTCCCAAATAAAGGATACCAGGGGTGTAGCCCGGGTGGAGAAAGAAGCCTTAAGGGAGATAGAAAGGTACAATATCAAGTTACCGCCAGAAGAGGAGCGGATCAGGATCGGTATAGTAGGGGAGATTTATGTAGTAATGGAGCCTTCTATCAATGGTAATATAGAAGAAATTCTGAATTCCCTGGGTGCCGAGGTAGAGCGCTCCCTCTATCTCTCAACCTATATTGATGAAACCATCTTCCCCTGGGTTGGCAGAAAAGAAAAGAAAAAACTCAATCAAAAGGCTGGAGGATATATTGATTTGAATATCGGCGGTCATGCCAGGCTATCTGTCGGCCAGATAGTTGATTTTAAAGACAGAGGTTTTGACGGGATTATCCATTTAAAACCTTTTGCCTGTTTGCCAGAGCTTATCAGTGAGAGTATGCTGGAGAAATTATCGATAGACCTGGATATGCCAATTCTATCCCTGTCTATCGATGAACAGACAGCAGAGGCAAATATAATGACCAGGCTGGATGCCTTTGTTGATTTTATCAAATATGGTAAAGCGGATAGCAAAGAAAGGGTGTCGCTAAGTGGCTAAGGTTTTTATTGGTGTAGATATTGGTTCAGTAAGTATCAATATTGTGGCCATTAATGAGGAATGTGAACTGCTTTTCAGGTTATATAAAAGGAATACCGGACAGCCGGTGGAGCTGGTGAAAGAGGGTTTTAACCAACTGCAAAAGGAGTCAGGCAGCTTGTATGAAATAGCAGGTGTAGGTGTAACCGGCAGCGGCCGCCAGTTGATAGGATATGTATTGGGTGCTGATATAATCAAGAACGAAATTACTGCCCATGCTGCTGCTACCACTTTTTACTATCCAGAGGTAGGTACCATTTTTGAGATAGGCGGCCAGGATTCTAAGCTGATAATTATAAAAAATGGTATCCCTGTCGATTTTGCCATGAATACAGTTTGTGCTGCCGGGACCGGGTCCTTCCTGGATCACCAGGCAATACGGCTGGGAATCAGGATTGAAGAATTTGGGAAAATGGCTTTACAGGCTGAAAGGGATGTCCGGATTGCCGGCAGGTGTACTGTTTTCGCTGAATCAGATATGATTTCGAAACAGCAGTATGGTTTTACCAAACCAGAGATTATTAAGGGTCTGTGCCGGGCCCTGGTCAGGAATTACATGAACAACCTGGTCAGGGGTAAACAGCTTGAGCCCCAATATATATTTCAGGGCGGGGTGGCTGCCAATGAGGGCATCAAGGCTGCCTTTGAGGAAGAACTGGACCATGAGGTTATTGTGCCTGAACATTATGATGTGATGGGTGCTATCGGTATTGCTATCCTTGCCAGAAGAGAGATGGAAAGGACTGGCAGGAGGACCAGTTTCCGCGGCCTGGATCTTACCCGTGATAATTTCTATACTGATACCTTTAGTTGCACATCCTGTGCCAATGAATGTGAGATAATCAGGGTCAAGGCCAATGAGGAGGTAATAGCCATGACCGGGGACCGTTGCGGTAAATGGTCTGGAAGTATATTAAATACGGGGGAGAGAGAAGAAGGCCATATATAAATAATTACACAAAATTTTTTATAAATATTCAAATTTTCTCTTGACAGTTAAATTATATTATGCTATCCTTGATAGAAATAGCAAACTGGTCTTCTGAAGCAAAAGCAAAAATTGAATAGAATACCCTTATCAAGAGTGGTGGAGGGACCTGGACCGATGAAACCCGGCAACCAGCTTTCCATGGAAAGTATGGTGCTACATCCAGCAGGAAGATTCCTGGAAGATAAGAGTAGAATTATACCTCTTTCTATTACAGGAAGAGGTTTTTTATTACCACGGACTGGTAATTTTTACAAAAGAATAAATGAACCTGACAGGAAGCCAGTTTGCAAATTAATACAGGAGGTTGATAAATATGAATGAGAAAAATTATGGTTTTAATACTTTATCAATCCATGCCGGCCATAAGCCTGATCCAACTACTGGTGCAGTGATTGTACCTATTTACCAGACCACATCCTATGTTTTCAGGGATACAGAACATGCAGCCAGATTATTTGGCCTGGAGGAAGAGGGGAATATCTACACCAGGATCATGAACCCGACTACAGATGTACTGGAAAAACGGATTGCTGCCCTGGAGGGTGGTGTAGGGGCATTGGCAGTATCTTCCGGCCAGGCTGCCATTACCTACGCAATCCTGAACATCGCCAGAGAGGGTGATGAAATAGTCAGCAGCAGTTCAATCTATGGCGGAACCTATACCCTCTTTAAATACAGCCTGGCCAGGATGGGTATCAGGGTAAAGTTTACTGATTCAATAGAACCCCAGGCTTTTGCAGATAAGATTACGGATAAGACTAAAGCCCTCTTTGTAGAGACAATAGGTAATCCTGAGCTGACAATACCGGATTTTGAAGAACTGGCCCGGATAGCCCATGATACAGGGATACCTTTAATCGTAGATAATACTTTTGCTACACCCTATCTATGCCAGCCTTTCCAGTATGGAGCAGATATAGTTATCCACTCTACCACTAAATACATCGGCGGCCATGGAAATTCCATTGGTGGTATCATTGTAGATAGCGGGAACTTCGACTGGAGCAATGGTAAATTCCCTGAATTTACAGAACCGGATCCTGCTTACCATGGCCTCAAATATGCCGAACAGCTGGGCAAGGCAGCCTATATCATCAAGGCCAGGATTGGATTACTCAGGGATCTGGGCAGCTGCATCAGCCCCTTTAATTCATTCTTAATTCTGCAGGGTATTGAAACTTTAAGCCTGCGGATGGAGAGGCATTGCGAAAATGCAGAGAAAATAGCCCGGTACCTGGCAGAACATCCGGCAGTAAGCTGGGTCAATTATCCTGGATTGGAAGGCCATGAATCCTATGAAAAGGGACAGAGATACCTGCCCCGGGGAGCAGGGGGTATATTTACCTTTGGCATCAAGGGAGGTGCGGAGGCTGGCAGGAGATTCATAGAAAATCTTGAAATCATCTCTCATCTGGCCAATGTAGGTGATGTCAGGACCCTGGCTATCCATCCAGCCAGTACCACACATCAGCAATTAACTGAAGAAGAGCAGAGGCTGGCAGGTATCACTCCAGACTTAATCAGGATATCGACCGGCCTGGAAGATGCAGAGGATTTGATAAGAGAGATTGATCAGGCCCTGACCCTGGCTACTAAATAATAAATCACTTAAGTATTATTATTTAAAGATACCAGGAGAATAAGACATATTGAGTAGGGAGGAGGAAGTGTTAATGCCCATCAAGATACCGGATAAATTACCTGCCGCAGAAATTTTACGGAAAGAGAATATATTTGTCATGGAAGAGGAAAGGGCACTGCATCAGGATATCCGTCCTTTAAGGATTGCAATTTTAAATCTCATGCCGACCAAGATTGAGACAGAAACACAGCTTCTACGTTTACTTAGTAACAATCCTTTGCAAATAGATATTGTCCTCTTACATCCTGAAAGCCATAAACCCAAAAATACTCCAGTTGAATATTTAAAAACCTTCTATAATACTTTCAGGGAGGTAAAGGATGATAAGTTTGACGGCCTGATTATTACCGGTGCACCGGTGGAACTACTGGATTTTGCGGAAGTAGATTACTGGGAAGAATTAAAGGATATTATGGAGTGGAGCAAAAAAAATGCCTACTCTACCCTGCACATCTGCTGGGGTGCCCAGGCCGGACTATACTATCATTACGGGATTGATAAAATAGTCCTGGAAAAAAAGCTCTCTGGTGTCTATAAACACTATGTCACCAATAAAAATGCCAGGCTGGTCCGGGGTTTTGATGATGTATTTTATGCCCCCCATTCCCGCTATACAGGGGTAGATAAGGAAGACATAAAGAGGAATCCTTCCCTGGAAATCCTGGCTGAGTCCAGGGAAGCAGGTGTCTTTATTATAGTAAGTAAAAATGACCGCCAGGTATTCATTACCGGCCACCCTGAATATGACCGCTTGACTCTACAGAAGGAATATGAAAGGGATATAAATAAAGGCCTGGATATAGAGATCCCCTATAATTATTTCCCGGAAAACAACCCGGATAATACACCGGTCCTGAACTGGAGAAGCCATGCCAGCCTCCTTTATATAAATTGGCTCAACTATTATGTTTACCAGTCTACCCCCTTTGACCTGAACCAGATCAGCCAGCTGGAATAAAAAAAATAAACGGAAGCAGTTCATGCTGCTTCCGTTTTTCAGGGGCGTTACTTAGTGGGTATTTTTAGAGGGTATTTTAATGTATATATATGTCATATTCTTTAATTTTGTGACGATATTTTTAAAAATACCCTTACGGTAAATAGATAATTTTAGCAGGAAAGAGCAGGTGTATGTAGAATTCTATTTTTGTAAATATACCTATATTTAATCGAGAAAGTGAGAAGGAGAGGATTAAAGAAGATGAAATATATTAGTACCAGAGGAAACTTCCAGGGTGTAGAGGCAGCAGAAGCAATCAGGACAGGAATGGTCCCTGCAGGAGGCCTGTTTGTACCGGAGGAGATACCGGTATTTTCCCTGCAGGAAATCAGGGAGATGGCCGGTAAAAAATACCATGAAATTGCCTTACAGGTCCTGGAGAGATTTCTGACTGATTATAGCAGGGAAGAGCTGAATGATTCAATCCAGGGAGCCTATGAGAGGAGGAAATTTCCCCCTACAGAGGTGGTCCCTGTTATAGGCCTGACAGACAACCTGTACCTGATGGAGCTCTGGCATGGGCCTACAGCTGCCTTTAAGGATATGGCCTTACAGTTAATGCCCCGCCTGTTGATGAGAGCAATAAAAAAAGCAGAGCTGAAAAAAGAGATTGTGATCCTGGTAGCTACTTCCGGGGATACCGGTTCAGCTGCACTGGAAGGCTTTAAGGACCTGGAAGGAGTCAAGATAATCGTCTTTTATCCGGCTGAAGGGGTAAGTGAGATACAGGAATTGCAAATGACTACAGTCGATGGCAAAAATACATATGTAGTGGGAGTAAAGGGTAATTTTGATGATTGCCAGTCCGCTGTCAAGGCCATCTTTGCGGACCAGGACTTAAAGGACTTGATGGCTGCCAATGCTTATCAGTTTTCTTCTGCCAATTCCATCAACTGGGGAAGGCTGGTACCCCAGATAGTTTATTATTTCAGTTCCTATGCCAGCCTGCTGCAAAAGGAGGGCCTGGCAGAAGGTGAAAAGGTCAACATAGTGGTGCCGACAGGTAATTTTGGTAATATTCTCGCTGCTTTCTACGCCTATAAAATGGGGCTCCCGGTGAACAGATTTATCTGTGCCTCCAATGACAATAAGGTCCTGACCGATTTCTTAAACAGTGGGGTTTATGATATTAGGCGGGATTTCAGGAAGACCATCAGCCCTTCCATGGATATATTGATTTCCTCTAATCTGGAACGTTTTCTTTTTGAGATAACAGGCCGTGATTCCGGCAAAATAAATAAATGGTATCAGGATTTAAAGGACGAAGGCAGATTTGAAATTGATAAGAGGACCCTGGCAGATATCCAGGCTATCTTTACAGGGAATTATGCTACCGAAGAGGAGACCATGAAAACCATAAGGGAAACCTTTGATAAATTTCAGTACACCCTTGACCCCCATACTGCTGTAGCTGTAGATGTCTATAATAAGTACAGAGAAAGTAGCAATGATGATACAATTACCCTCATCGCTTCTACTGCCAGTCCATTTAAATTTGCTGGTACTGTCCTGCAGGCACTGGGACAGAAAGCCGGTGGCAGGACTGGAGAGGAAGAACTGCAGGAGTTGAAAAAAATCAGCGGCCTGGATATAGATCCCGGTTTAAGGGATCTGGGGGAAAAAGAGCCTGTCCATAAAAGGGTAGCCGGTCATGACAGAATCACAGATGAGATACTGGATATCCTGCAGATAAAATAGATTGCTGTAAAGGTGGTGTGATTATTTATGCCTGGCTGGGAGGAGCTGGAAAGACTTTGTCAGCAGTGCCGGAGATGTTCCTTATATAAAAGTAGAAAAAACCTGGTTTTTGGCACTGGTAATAAAAATGCTGATTTGATGTTTATTGGCGAAGGGCCGGGAAGGGAGGAGGATGAGACAGGAATTCCCTTTGTTGGCCGGTCCGGCCGTTTGCTGAATAAAATTCTTGAGGCAGTAGAAATTAAGAGGGAAGATGTTTACATTGCCAATATAGTCAAATGCCGTCCTCCCGGTAACCGGAACCCGCTGGAGGAAGAAAAGGAGGCCTGCCTGCCTTTCCTCCGGTACCAGGTAGCTCTGGTCAGGCCCAGGATAATTGTTTGTCTGGGTAGTGTAGCAGCCCGGTCCATTATTGATAAAGATTACCGGATTACAAAAGACCATGGTAAATGGATAGAGCGGAAGGGTTATTATTTGACTGCCACCTACCACCCTTCTGCTCTCTTAAGGGTGCCGGCCCGGAAAAAAGAGGCCTGGGAGGATTTTAAAAAAATTAAGGAAAAGTTAGTAGAACCTGGTCCCGGATAATTGACATTTTTTCTTTTAGATGCTAAAATTATATTAAACAATTAGATAAATGTCTAAATGCAATATTGCTGCAGTAAGCGCAAAGATAATAAACTACAAAGGATGTGATAAAAATTATCCAGATCAAGGGAGTCACCAAGATCTATGATGGCGGCAAAAAGGCAGTGGATAACTTAAATATGGAGATAAAAAAGGGAGAAATCTTCGGATTTCTGGGTCCAAATGGTGCCGGGAAGACAACAACCTTGAGGATGATTACAGGAATCCTGGCACCTACCGGGGGAGAGATATATGTTAATGGTTATAATATCAGTACAGAAGCACTGGAAGCGAAAAGGAGTTTTACCTATGTTCCGGATCATCCCGATATTTTTAATGCCATAAGCGGAATAGACTATCTTAATTTTATCGCTGATATTTATGAGGTTCCTTTACAGAAAAGGAAAGAAAAGATAGAAAAATACACAAAAGATTTTGAAATTTACGATGCCCTGACAAAATTGGTCAGTTCCTATTCCCATGGTATGAAGCAAAAGCTATTAATCTCTGCTGCCCTCTTGCCTGAACCGGCTGTCTTTATACTGGACGAACCCCTCAGCGGCCTTGATCCCAAATCCTCCAGAATCCTGAAGGAGATCATGAAGGAACACAGTAAAAAAGGGGGAACTGTACTCTTTTCATCACATATTCTGGAAGTGGTGGAAAATCTCTGTGACCGGATAGGGATAATAAAGGATGGTGTACTGGTAGCCTGTGATTCACTGGAAAACCTGAAAAAACATTCAGACAGCAGTCTTGAGGATATTTTTATGGAGTTGACAGAAAATGAGTAAATTTATCGCCCTTACCAGGATACAGCTCAAGGATTATATCGGTAGGACTACAGAGGGTTTGGGGGTAAAAAATAGGAAGCTGGCCAGGCTTCTCCTGCTCCTTTTTGTACTACTGATAATTATTCCAAATATAAATCTATCATTATTAATCTACAGGACACTGGATTCTATCGGTCAGGGCCATCTCCTGATAACGAATTCATATATTAATTCTATCTTCTTAAATTTCTTTTTTGGCATACCCTTTATAGTTTCTGTTTTCTTTTTCTCCAGGGATGTCAGGTTTTTATCAGCACTACCGCTGCGGGAAGATGCCCTGGTTTTGGCTAAACTGGCAGCTGTTTATTTGTATCTCCTGCTCTTAAGTTTTTTACTCATGTTCCCGGGCCTGGCAGTATATGCATATAATACCGGGATTAGTGTCTATAATGTATTTATGGCTATCCTCGTTCTATTGCTGGCTCCATTGTTACCAATGTTTGTAGCAACTATTCTTATTCTTCCCTTTGCCAATATGTTCAGCAAGAGCCGCCATAAAAGATCCCTGATAATAATATTCAATATTTTAATGCTCTTTGCCATTATTGCCACTCAAATATTTACAGGCAACTTAGCTGAAGACCCTGTCAGGATAGAAGAGGTGCTGGCAAGCGGTTCTTTACTGGAACTTTTGGGAATGCGTTTTCCGCCAAGTATCTGGGTGACCAGGATCTTTCTGGGTTCATACAGGGCTCTTTTCTTATTCCTGGCCTTAAATTTTCTCCTCTTTTTCATAATGAAAAGCCTGGCTGGCCTCTTTTTCCGGAAAGCACTCCTTTCCTTTTCTGAAGAGGGAAGCGGCGGCAGGGGAGAGGTTTATTATAGGGAAAAGAGTAAGGCTTACCATCTGCTCAGGAGGAATATCCTGATCATCATCAGGCAGCCTATGTTCCTTCTCAATACTGTTCTATCAATGCTGGCACCATTATTGATGTTATGCATAATGTTTTTTACCGGGGAATTTTCCCTGGCCTTATTGCAATCACCCCAGCTGGAGCCCTACCTGCTCCTCGTAGTCAGTGCTTTACTGATTTCCCCTGCTGTTATAGGTAATATTTCTGCAACTGCTATCACCAGGGAAGGGCAGGCCTTCTGGGAGACAAGAGTATTGCCTATCAGGGCAGAAGATAATATCAGATACCGGATCCTGACCACCATAATCTTTTGCCTGGCAGGCTCACTGTTACTATTTCTCATTACATTATTCCTTTTACCTTTAACACTAAAAATGATGGTAATAGCTGTTCTTTTTTGCCTTACCACAACCTTGTTCCTGGCTACCATTGATATACTGATAGATATCTACCGGCCTATATTAAACTGGACCAACCCGACAGCAGCAGTGAAAAATAATTTAAATGTAACCTTTTCCTTATTAATAAGGGCAGTAATAGGCCTGCTTGTCTATTTATTGTATAAAAGCTGGCCGGGGCTTTTCACTGACTTTGAGCTGTTAATATTGTCTGGCAGTATAATTTTCCTGCTCCTATATCTTCTCATCCGGTCCTATCTATATAGCAATGGTGTCAAAAGGTTTGAGCAGATATCAATATAAAGTATAAAGAGTTCAGAAGTTTCTTCTGAACTCTTTTTTTATGGCAATTATATATCTGGTTATAAATTAAAGATGGTTCTCTTTATTTAACTGTATTAACATAGATGTAAATCTCATCACTTTCAGGATCTTTTTTTACCTCGGTTACTTCATAGTTTTTGTTCTCTTCCAGGGTAATTTTTTCCCCTATTCCCGGTAATTTTTCCAGTTCCGGCAATTCAGCTATTTCAGGAAAACCAATCTTATTTAAAAAGAACTTGACTGTCATCAGCATTGGTCACCACCTTATTTTAGAAGTTTTTATATAGCCTGATATTTATCCTTAGTATGTACATAAAGACCAGTCAATATTAAATGGAACAAATTGAATGAAAAGTAACAGGAAGCCTGCACAGAAATAAAATGACAAAACTTTCTTTTGCGGAAGGAATATAGTTTTTATATAATTATATTCGTAATCATATATTTACTATTATACTAATATATTACTTTTATCATTTATTCCATCATTTAAAGTTAATATTATTTTTAAAATCTAGGGGAGGTTTAAAAAGTGCCAAAAAAGTTTTCATTTTTATTACTTATCTTAGTAATTCTGATTTCGGCAAGTGTTTTTGGACAGACCGTAGAAGGAGAGCTGTTTCTGGAAGAGAGGGAATTATCCCTGGAAGAAGCCAGCAGAATATTGTCTGATTTTCTGGCTGGCAGGAAAGATTCCGCTGTAATTGACCCTCAGGCAGTTGAACCGGTGATTGAGATAGTAGGTTTTGTTGAACCGGCCAGTTCAACCCTGTATTATGTACGGCCTGGCGATACCCTGTATAAGATAGCCAGGAGCTTTAATACAACAATCGCCCAGATTAAAAGGGACAATAATCTCTATTCTGATTATCTTTATGTCGGCCAGAAGCTCTATATCAATAATAGCACCAATAATGTAATTTATACTGTAAAGGCTGGAGATACACTCTATAAATTGGCAGAAAGATATAATACCAACGTAAAAGAGATAAGGAATTTAAATAACCTATATTCGGATTATCTGTATATAGGACAACATCTAATAATACCTGTCAAAAATGTACAGAGGCAATTTACTTATTATGTACAGCCTGGAGATACCTTATATAAGATTGCCAGCCGCTATGGAACGACAGTACAGAATATCCGGGCGAGCAATAATCTATATACAGATTACCTCTATGTAGGGCAGAGGCTCTTCATAAATCTGGATGGCCAGAGCGGGGGTTATCAGGGTAACAGATTAAGTGTTACAGAAGAGGAATTAGAACTCCTGGCCAGGGCAGTGTATTCAGAAGCCAGAGGCGAAATCTACGAGGGGCAGGTGGCAGTGGCTGCTGTCATCATCAACAGGATTTTCCATCCCCTTTTCCCGGATTCTATCAGGGAGGTAATCTTCCAGCCCTGGCAGTTTACAGCAGTCCACGATGGGCAGTTCTGGCTCCAGCCCAATCAAAGGTCCTATCAGGCGGCAAAGGATGCCCTGGACGGCTGGGATCCTACCGGTGGAGCCATATATTATTATAATCCAAGGACAGCTACCTCCAGCTGGGTTTTTTACCGGCAGGTAGTCGTGAAAATCGGCCAGCATTATTTTGCAATATAGCTTAAGTTTATAGGAGGCAAATAAATTGAAAAATAAATTTAAATTCTTTTTGTCATGGCTATTGCTCGCTATAATACTAATAAATCCGGTAATTAAGGCAGGCAATGAAAGACTTATTATTGATCTTACCGGGAATAATGAGTTCCAACTGGAGGCCCTGCATTATATAAATTATACAATTCAGCCCGGCGATACCCTGTATAAATTGGCGCTGAGATTCGGGACCAGCGTTGGGGAACTCATGGCTTTGAACAATATAGATTCATATTTAATCTATCCCGGCCAGCTGTTCAGGATACCCCTTTCACCTGACAAGAGGCTCATCCATACAGTGAAAGCAGGAGACAGCCTGTATTTTATCTCTCTTAGATATAATGTAAGTATTGAGAGTATAAAGAAGGCCAATAACTTGAGTTCAGATCTTATCTATATAGGCCAGGATTTAATAATACCATTGCCAGGTGATTTTTCTTCTGAGGAAAATACTCCAGGCTACAGTGAAGAAAACAACACAAGAACCATCCGGGGAAGAGTCAGTTTCAACAACAAAAGCCGGAATTCTCCTATCTCTGCCCAGGAAGTAGAAATGCAAAAAGTGCTGATACCCCTTACAGAGCCGGAAAATAAAAAGGAATTTATGGAGAATGAGCTTATCGTAAAATATAAGGCGATGCTAAACACCCAGGCTCTGGAGGAGTTTGAGGAGGGGGAAAAGCTGCTCAGCATCAGTTCAGTAAGCAGCCCGGAAGGCATGATTATAAAATATCAGATACCGGAGGGAGTAGATCCACAGGAACTGGCAGCAGAATATAGCGGCAGGGAAGAAGTCCTCTGGGCAGAACCAAATTATATATACTATCCCACTGCAATACCCCGGGACCAGTATTATAACAGTTACCAGTGGGGAATGGTCAATATAAATATGGAGGCAGCCTGGGACCTGGTTAAAGGTGACAATAATGTCATTGTGGCTGTACTGGATACAGGTATCATCCCGGACCATCCTGATTTAAAGGCTAATCTCCTGCCAGGGGCTGATTTTGTCGGTGGAAGGAAATCCTCGTCAATTAAGTCATATATAATTACAGATAATGACCCGACAGATGAAACCACTCTTGAGCAGGGAGGAAGCCATGGTACCCATGTGGCAGGGATAATCGGTGCAGTAACCGATAACCGGATAGGTGTAGCAGGGGTAAACTGGCAGGTCAAAATTCTGCCTATAAGGGCCCTGACCCGTTCTGGAGGTACCAGCTGGGATATTGCTGAGGGCATCTATTATGCCATTGATCAGGGTGCTGATATAATCAATATGAGTTTTGGCAGTAATTATGATAGTTATTACCAGCGGGAAGCCATCAGGGATGCTCTTGCCAGCGGCATAAGTATTATCGCCGCCACTGGAAATGAAAATTCCTCTGTCTATTTTCCCGCAGCCTATTCAGAAGTTATTGCTGTAGGGGCTGTAGGCAGGGATAATAAGAAGACAGCTTATTCCAATTATGGCCCGGAGGTAGATATAGCAGCTCCAGGGGGAGGATATGGAGAATCTATCCTGAGTACATGGGGTTATTATAAGGATGGAAAGACAACCGCCAATTATGCCGGAATGATAGGAACATCCATGGCTGCTCCTCATGTCAGCGGGGTAGCGGCACTATTAAAAGCCAGTGGTGTAATTGACCCGGCAGAGATCAGGAGTCGCCTCCTTAATAATGCCAGTGACCTGGGGGCAAGAGGTGAGGATGACTTTTATGGTCATGGCCTCCTGGATGCCTATGCTGCTTTATTAAACAGGAAGATCGAAAAACCCTATGTTTTTGCAGCAGAAAAAGGAGGTAATGTAATCAGGGTACAAAGTGAGATTAGAAAAGCAGCATCTGATCAATCCTTTCAAATAGACGGTGTAGCAGAAGATGCTGGATATATAATTGCCTGGTTTGATAGCAACAATAACCATATGATTGATGGCGGGGACTATTATGGTGAGGTGAGCTATAGTAACAGGAAGGATAATTTTACTATAGAACTTTCCTATCTGCCCATGAATTCACTTTCGCCCTCATATAAGGTAATAAAATAAATTTAAAAAAGTTATTTTTTCCTTTACTGGGCTTGATTTTTTCCGGGCTTTGTACTATAATTTAATTGGGTTATAAGAAGTGATCTAGAGATTAGATCAATAATAAGCACCTATAAGAATATAAGAAAGAATAAGAGGTGATAAGGTGTTAAGTGTATTGCCATTTTTTAGGAAACCCAGGTATAAGAGTTTTGATGAGCAGGTAAATGGCCGCAAGCTTATCTCCAGGAGTTATAAGGGAACAAGACCTATCGATGTAAACAAGATAGTTGGTAGTGTAGGCCGTTGCCATAACGGTCAGTGTGAGAGTATCGATAAGAATTCTCAGAGATACAAGAATATCAAAAAAGCTCTGGAGAGCCTGAAAGTTTTACCTGCAATCAAGGTCTATGTTGTCGACAATGAATACTATATTGTCGATGGACATCACCGGGTAGAAGCAAGCAAGGAAATCGGTATGGAATTTCTTGATGCAGAAATAATTGAATTTAAATACCACTAAAAAATAAGCACTAACAAAAAACTGTCTCATTTTGAGACAGTTTTTTGTTTTGCAAACAATATTTTTATAAACTTAAAAATATAGAAAAAAATTTAGAATTAAAGGAAGGAATTGCTAAATATGCAAAGAATTAATAATATATAAAAGAATAATTTGGTAAGGTGATAATATGAATTACAGGACTCTTATGGACAATATTAATGTATTATTCTGGAACCTGAAAGATGAATCTACCATAATGATGGCTAACAGGACTCTGGCCAATTTTTTTGGTAGGGAAGAGCAGTTTTACAATATGAAAAATATCAGTAGTAATTATTTTACTTCCCAGGAGATTGAGCTTATTTTTGCGGATAATCAGGAAGTTTTTAAAGGAAAGAAAAAACTTAGCCTGGAAAAATGGATCAGTGACAGGACCGGTAAAGAGAAACTACTGGCCATTACCAAGACGCCTATATTCAGGAGAAATGGTGAGATAGAGAGTGTTTTCTGCACAGCCATAGATATAACAGAAAAGGCCAGCCTCAAAAAGGCACTGGACATCACTATTGATAACCTCAGTGCCAGTGAAAAGTTTTTTAACTTAAATTTCCAGGAAGCCAGCAATGGTATTCTTTTGTCTGACAAAAGCGGACGCATGATTCTCTTTAATGAGGCTCTCTGTGAAATGCTAAAATATCCTATGGAGGAATTAATAAAAATCAATTTATTTGATATTATACACCAGGAAGATTTACCCAAAAGCAAATATATGAGGAACATGCTTATAAATAACCGGATTGAAAAGTTTAATCTGGAGCAGAGATTGTTGGCTGGAGATGGTACCTATATCTGGGTAAATATGGTCAGCAAATTGGGGGGTGGAGGCCAGACTGATTATATCATTTCTTACCTTGAGGATATCGGATACAAAAAGAGTGCTGAAGAGACTATAAAAGAGCAGCAGGCCGAGATAGAGAGCAAAAGAGTAGAACTGGAGTTTAGCAAATTAAAGAATAAATTTTTCGCCAATCTATCCCATGAATTCAGGACCCCTTTAAACCTGATCTTTGCCACATTGCATTTGATGGAATCTACCCTGGCCAAAAACAAAGTGGATTCCGCTTCTGGCAAGATGAACTCATATATTAATATAATAAGACAGAACAGCTACCGCTTATTGCGGCTGGTCCATAATCTGATTGATTTGACCAAAATGGATATCAATGATTATCATTTAAACCTGAAGAAGTGCGATATAGTCAGCCTGGTAGAGCAGATTATTGAATCCGTAAACTCATATATGGAGGAGAACAGGAGAGAGTTTAGATATATAGGCCGGTTGAATAAGAGAGAAATCATCTGTGATCCGGTGAATATAGAGAGGATCATCTTGAATCTCCTCTCAAATGCCATCAAGTTCACCCGGATAGGGGATAAAATTACCCTGAGTCTAAGGGAAGAAAAGGAAGAGATTGTCATCTCAGTACAGGATACAGGGATTGGAATCAAAGAGGACAAGCTGGGCCTAATCTTTGAGGAGTTCCGCCAGGCAGATGAGTCTTTTTCGAGAGGGAGTGAAGGCAGCGGCCTGGGCCTGCCCATCACAAAATATCTGGTTGAATTACATGGCGGCACAATAAGTGTAAAGAGCAATTATGGAGAGGGAAGTGAGTTTATAGTGAGGCTGCCGGTAAAAATGGATGATTCTGCTTTTGCGGAAGAATCGCCGGCAGGGAAGATAGAAGACCTGACCAATAAGGTGGATATGGAATTTTCCGATATTTATTGCGGTTAATCTCATTTTACTTTAATGATTATGTTAAAAATACACTTATCCGTAGAGGAAGTGTATCTTTTTTTTTATAAAGATAAAACTATAAATGGACCAGGGTTTATAAAAACAGTTTAAGGAATGTTTCTAATGGCGGAATCCTTATATCCCTATTATGACGGCCAATTGGGAATAGATTATTCCAGGGAAAAAAGCAGTTTCAGAATCTGGGCTCCCACAGCCTGCTCTATAAAACTCCTTCTCTATGAGCGGGAAACAGATAAGAGGCCTCTCCTTATACAGGAATTAGAAAAGGACATAAAGGGAACCTGGTTTACAGAAATTACCGGAGATTTGGCCGGAGTCTACCACATCTACCAGGTTCAGATAGGAAAGGAGATAAATCGTGTAATTGATCCCTATACAAGGGCCGTAGGGACAAATAGCCGGCTGGGTCTTATTGTGGATCTGGCCAGGACCAATCCTCCCGGATGGGAGAATGATAAGAGGGTCAAGCTGGCCAGGCCCCAGGATGCTATTATCTATGAGACCCATATCCGGGATTTTACATCTTCTGCCGGTTCCGGTATCTTCTATAAAAACAAGTATCTGGCCTTTACAGAAAGGGGGACCGTGAATAAGAGTGGTTTGAAAACCGGTATAGATCATCTGAAGGAATTGGGCATAACCCACCTTCATTTATTACCGGTTTTTGATTTTGCCACTGTTGATGACCTGGCAGCAGATGAATATAATTGGGGTTATGATCCATATTACTACAATGTTCCGGAAGGGTCCTATGCAACTAATCCGGCAGATGAGAGCAGGATCCGGGAATTTAAGGAGATGGTCAAGAGCCTCCATGATAATGGAATAGGAATAATCATGGATGTGGTTTATAACCACACCTATTACACAGAGGACTCTCCCTTTAATAAAATAGTTCCCGGCTATTATTACCGTAAGGACCGCTATGGGAACTTTTCCAATGGTTCTGGAACTGGGAATGAAACTGCTTCAGAAAGGCCGATGGTCAGGAAATTCATCCTTGATTCAGTGCTTTATTGGGCTAAAGAGTATCATATCGATGGCTTCAGATTTGATCTGATGGCCTTACATGACCGGAAAACCATGGCTGAGGTGGAAAGGGCCCTCCATGAACTTGATCCCTCTATATTGATTTACGGTGAACCCTGGACTGGCGGCTTATCCCGGCTGGAGCCCAGGGAACAGATGGTCAAAGGCAGGCAGAAGGGGATGCGGATAGCAGTTTTTAATGATCATTTCAGGAATGCCATCAAGGGAGATAATGACGGCAGCGGCAGGGGGTTTGTTTCCGGTGCTGCAGGTCAGGTGCCCAATATAATCAGGGGTATAGTGGGGGGAATAGAATATAGTGGGGAGATTAAGGATTTTACCTCTGAACCCTGGGAGACCATTAATTATGTCTCCTCTCATGACAATTTGACCCTCTGGGATAAATTGATCAGGTCTAACCCTGAAGATAGTGAAAAGACCAGGATTAAGATGGACAGGTTGGCCCAGGGCATCATACTTACTGCCCAGGGTATCCCCTTTATCCATGGCGGGGAGGAATTGCTGAGGAGTAAATACGGCCACCATAATAGCTATAATGCCGGTGATGAAATCAATCAGTTCAACTGGGAAAGGAAAACTATCTATTATAGTACCTTTGCCTATTATAAGGGTTTGATTAAACTCAGAAAGGAACATCCGGCTTTCAGGCTTAAAAATACAGAGGAAATCAGGAAGTGTTTAAAATTTCTGGCTGTACCTGAAAATACGGTGGGCTTTTATCTGGGGGAACATGCCAATGATGACCCATGGAAGCGGATTGTAGTCTTTTTTAACCCGGAAGGAAAGAAACAGTTATTCAGGCTTCCCTTTTCCGGTTTTTGGCGGGTAGTTGTGGATGATAACAGGGCAGGTACTGAGACCCTCTATCTGATTAATAAAGATTATGTGGAGCTGGCACCTATCAGCATGATGGTATTATACCAGTAATAAAGGTATCCTTCTTTCAGTCAACATCTATATTATTTTAGCATAAGATGATATATATTGAAGGGACTGAAAGGGGGAGTATGGTGACCTTATTCCAGTATATTATAAGGATTTTGATGAGTAATTCGGACACAGTTTTTGCCGCTCTGGTAATGAGTGTATTTGGGTATATAGGCTGGCTTTTGTGGAGGTTAAATAATAATTTCAAGGACTTTCTGGATATATGGGAAAAACACCAGGAAAATCTGGAGTCCATCAGGACCAGGATGGAAAAGATGGATGAAGAAATCCACAAAAAATTGATTAATAAAGTGGATCTAAACAGCAAAGAACTGGATAAACTCTTGCTGGTATTGAATGACAGCAATAATGAGATAGAGAGAATGCGTAGTGAAGTGATTGCAGAACTGAAAGAATCCACCAATGAACTTAAAGATATAATCATGATTATACTTAACAAGCGGGACAGGAGTATCAGGGATAAGGAGGGTGAAGGCAGCAAGGGCCCAGTACCTGAAGCAGGTGAAGCTGGATGTCAAGGGGATAAGAAGGAGCAGGGAATGGAAAACAATTAAAGGAGGTCTTGAAAATTGACGAAAAAGAGAAAAAAGACAGATGACTTTACCCTTTTAAAGTTAAAGCTGGAGGTAATTGAAGAATTGGGCCTGGAAGAAAAGATTAAAAAACTGGGCTGGGGTGGATTAACTGCAGAAGAGACAGGTAAGATGGGAGGCCATATAACCAGTAAAATACGGGCCCTGGAGAAAGAAGAAGCTTGAATCCAGGCGCTTAATGAATTATAATAAAATATATGCATGTATATTCTGGAGGATTGAGTTATGTGTCAATACAAAAATCTGGCAATATATGGCGGCACCTTTGATCCCATTCATTATGGTCATCTTTTTGTTGCTGAACAGGTTTATGACAAATATTCTGTAGAAAAGATTTTATTTATGCCTGCAGGGGACCCGCCCCATAAGATAGATAGAGAGATAACAGATGCCAGACACCGCTACAGGATGGTAGAACTGGCTATTGAGGGAAATGAGAATTTCCTTATCTCAGATTATGAATTAATAAAGGGAGGGAAATCCTATACTGCAGATACCATCAGGTATTTTAAAGAAAAAAAAGTAGCGGAAAATTTATATTTTATAATCGGAGCAGATTCCCTGTTGGACATCTTTGACTGGCGTGAGCCAGAATTTCTGCTACAGAATGCCTGTTTTATTGTAGCCAGCAGGCCTGGTTATCAGCTTAAAAAAACTGAACTGGCTGAAAAATTCAGGCCTTATTTAAAGCAGATACTTTTTCTTGATACCATAGAGGTAGGATATTCTTCCAGCCGGATCAGGGAATTGTTGAAAGAGGGCAAATCCATAAAATATCAGACCCCTGATCAGGTCATTGAATATATAGAGAAAAATAAGTTATACCGGAGATGATTTCCTGTGGAGAAAGAGTTCTTAAATCTGCTTAGAACAAGATTGGATGCAGAACGGTACAGGCATACTTTAGCTGTAGCAGATACCGGGGAACTGATTGCCAGGAGGCTCTATGCTGAGAACAAATTAACAAACTCTCCTGATGAGGATTCATTTATTTATAGAGTTCGGCAGGCTGCCTTGCTGCATGATTATGCCAAAAATATGGCTCCTGCTGAGTTAAGGGAGCTGGCTGAGGAAGCAAGGGATAGTTGGCAAATAGATAATGAAGAGATGGAGATGCCAGTGGTGCTGCATGCACCGGTTTCCGCCTATCTGGCCAGGAGGGATTTAGGCATAGAGGACCAGGAAGTCCTTGAAGCCATACGTTATCATACAATTGGCAGCCCGGAGATGGGAATCATTGCCCGGATTATATTTG
>JAAYRT010000180.1 GCA_012518635.1 Halanaerobiaceae bacterium
ATATTTGATCTGGATGATACTTTATATCCTGAAATTGATTATGTAATTAGTGGTTTTAAAGTGGTGTCTTCAATAATATCTAGAGATTATAATATGAACCAAGAAACTATTTTTAAAAAAATGAAAAGTTTATTCAAAATAGATACGAATAATGTATTTGATAGATTATTAAATAGTATAAATGTTAACTATAATAAAGACTATATAATGGACTTAGTGGAAAATTACCGAAAGCATCTTCCTAAAATAAAAATTTATGAAGATGCTGATTATATTATTAAATATTTATATAGTGAAAATTATAAGTTAGGAATTATAACTGATGGGTATAAAATTGCACAAAAGAATAAATTAAAAGCACTTAATATAAATAAATATTTTGATTGTATTATTATAACAGATGAATTGGGAAAAGAATATTGGAAACCACACAGGAAATCTTATGAAATTGTTAAAAATAGCCTGAAAGTAAAATACCAGGAAATGATTTATGTAGGTGACAATATTACAAAAGATTTTGTTGCTCCCAATAAATTAGGAATAACATCGGTACTCATTTCCAGAGAAAAAGGTGTTTATTATAATATAAATGATGTAAAACTAGAGGATATTTATAAACCTAATTATAATATAAAAACACTGTTTGAATTAAAAAAAATATTAGAAGTTAAATCAAAAGGTTGAGGTATAATGAAGATTTTATTTATTGCAAGATATATTAATACTAGCGGTGTTTCGACTCATATGTTAACGGTAGGAAAAGGATTAATTAGCAAAGGTCATAAGGTTGCATTAATGTCTGGAGGACCTATCAAAAATGCAAGAGCCGAAAAATTATTTGCAGAATTTGACAAAAATGGTTTCGAAATTATTCAGGTTCCGTTTTTAGTTGAGAAAACTAATAAAATTAAAGAAGGTTTAAGTTATTTAATATCATTACCAATTGGTTTGAAACGTATCAGAGAATTTAATCCGGATATTATTCATGTTCATTGGCCAGTAACCTCTTATTTAGCAAAATTATATACAAAAATAACCGGAAAAAAATTTGTAACAACTTATCATACATCGGGAATACCTAAGCACTTTTTACACAGAAAAGCCGATTATGCTATTGCTATAAGTAGTGAGTTAAAGAGAGAATTGGTGAATAGATTTGGCTACAATAAAGAACAAATTAAGTTAATATATAATGGGATTTCTAAAGATAAGTTTAATAGAAAACCAAGTGAAGGGTTAAAAAATAATATAAAAATGCAATTAAATTTACCTCTTGAAAAACCTTTATTAGGATTTGTTGGAAGTTTAAATAAAAAAAAAGGAATAGATATTTTATTAGAAGCCTGTAGTAAAATAACTAATGTTGATTTTCATATAGTTTTGGTAGGAGATGGTGATAAAAATTGGTTACTGAATTTAATAAATAAATTTAGATTGGACAATAAAATAAGTGTTTATCCATTTCAAGATCCCGTAAAATTTTATTCTATATTTGATGTATTTGTATTACCATCTAGAAAAGAGGGTTTTGGTCTCGTTTCTATTGAGGCAATGATGATGGGGATTCCTACTATTAGAAGCAACGTTGAAGGGGCTAATGATCAAATAAAGCATAATATTAATGGTTTCATATTTAAAAATGAAGACTTACAAGAACTATCTAAATATATAAGATTATTGTTACAGAATAACGAATTGAGGAAAAACATGGGGCAAAAAGCTAGATTATATGCGACAAATAAATTTTCAGCAGATATTATGATTAATAAATTAATTCAATTATATAAAGAGATTTTAGAATAATTCATCAAAGGAGAGATAGATATAGAAAATGAACAAATTTATACCTCTTTCAGTACCCAATCTTTCGCTTGACATTCTTGAAAACGTCAAAGAAACAATAGAGACAGGTTGGGTATCAACAGGCGGGAGATTTATAAAAGAATTTGAAGAAAAGGTA
>JAAYRT010000110.1 GCA_012518635.1 Halanaerobiaceae bacterium
AGAAGGCAAAGTAAGCTTCAAGGAACTGGCTGAATATGCCATGGAAAATGACCAGATTGTCAATCAATCCGGTAGACAGGAGTACCTGGAAGCTATCGTTAACCAGTATATCCTGGAAACTGAATAAAACAGTAATTCCCGATGGACTGTTTCTCCTGGAAACAGTCCATCTATTTTTTTGGCTATATTTTTTAGATATGAAAAGCAGGATTTAACAGTTCCATCTAGAAGTAATAATAATAAAACTGAAAGGGAGTGACGAGGGGCCGATGGATAATTATGATGTAAGGTGGGAAAAATTGTTATCCGAATTAAGTGATATGAGCGAGATAGCCGAGGGTATGTTACAGGATGCCATCAAAGCACTGAACGCCAGAGACGTTGAACTGGCTAAAGAAGTTATCAATAAGGATGACCTGGTAGATAATTATTTAATTACAATCGAGGAACAGGCTACCCGCTTATTGGCAATGGATCAACCTTTAAAGAGCGATGTCTGGAATAATATTGCCGCAATAAAGATTGCCAGTGACCTGGAACGTGTTGGTGATATGGCTAATAATATCGCAGAAATCGTACTTAATTTAAACAAGGATGAAAAGGTAGAACCCCTGATAATGATCCCTGAACTGGCTGACCTGGTGTTAGAGATGCTGGATACAGTTCTGGAAGCCTTTGTAACCAGAAATGCAGATCTGGCAGAAGCAGTTTGCCGTAAAGATGAAGAAGCAGACAATATTTATGAGCAGATCTTTAATAGCAGCCTTAGGTTGATGGATAAAAGCGAAGGTACAGCCAATATAAGTCAGATAATCAGTTTCCTTGATGTGGCCAAATCCCTGGAGCGGATTGGGGACCATGCTACAAATATAGGAGAAGAAACTATTTTCGTAGTAACCGGAAAGAGGGTCAAGTACTAATTAATTTCATTTATAATATTGTCTTTTCGGGGAAGTCATCTATACCAGGATGACTTTCCTTTCTTTATAGAAACCATAAAAGATTATAATTAGAAAAGGAATGGTTAAAAAAATGAAAATTGAAGCAGATTTACACACCCATACTGTTGCCAGCGGCCATGCCTATAGTACAGTTTCAGAACTGGCACTGGCTGCAGCTGAAAAGGGGCTAAAGATGATTGCTATTACGGATCATGGTCCAGCCATGCCTGGCGGCCCCCACCTATATCATTTTTCCAATCTAAAGATTTTGCCTGACTATCTCCATGATGTTAGGATTCTACAAGGGGTAGAAGCCAATATAAGTAGTGACGGGGAGATAGATTTACCAGAAGAAATATTAAAACAGCTGGATTTTGTCACTGCTGGTATCCACGCACATGCCAATTATGATAATACAGATATGGAGGAACATACAGCAGCAACTATTGCCGCCATGAAGAATCCCCGCGTGATGATGATAACCCATCCTGAAAATGCTTATTTCCCGGTGGATATGGAGGCAGTCGTGGAGGCTGCAGCAAAATATAAGGTGATTCTGGAGCTGAATGCCAGTTCTTTTGACAGATTCCGTTATGGTAAAAGGGGTGATGTGGGAAAAGTCCTTGAGATGTGCAGGCTGGCCAGGGAATATGGTGTTCCCTTATGCCTGAATAGTGATGCCCATTTTCACCTGGATGTAGGTAATATTGAACCGCTGGCGGAGATAATCGATAAGGCAGGTTTAAGGAAGGAAGATGTTTTAAATACATCGGCAGAAGCAGTAGAAAGATTTCTGGCAGAAAAAAAGACGGTGCAGTGACCGTCTTTTTGTTTAGTGCCTTGGGTTTTGGGAGACAGTTTTAATAGCCTCGGTTATTGTGGAAATAGCATCTACCTTTAATTGGGTTTCAAATTCCCTGATCCGGGTACGGATTTCTCCCTGGTGGCTGGCTACATATCCGGCAGGAAGTCTATTTAGAGAATAGGATGCTATATCCAGCAGGCAGGTTTCACAGGTGCAGACATGACTGAATTCATCCTTTTTCAGTAATTCCTCCATGATTTCAATAACAATCTCCTCAGTATAGTTTTTTAACTTCTCACTGATAACCGATAAATCTATTTTTCTCTCCTCCTCTTTAAGCTGGAAAAAGGTATATTCCACTAATTAATTTCGCCCTTCATGAAAAAATTCCTTTTTTGAATTAAATATAATTATGTGGTAAAATATTTATGAAATTGATGATGGAGGGTAAGCAGCGTGAAGGAAAAAGAAAAATTACTGAGACAGCTCAACCGGGAATTGGAGGCACTGTTAGGTGAAGAGAGGAATATGATTGCCAATCTGGCCAATGCCTCTGCCTTATTATTTAACAGCCTGCCGGATCTCAATTGGTCAGGTTTTTATCTTATTTCTGGTGATCAACTTATTATGGGTCCCTTCCAGGGTAAACCTGCCTGTGTACGTATACCGGTGGGCAAAGGTGTCTGCGGCACGGCTTTCCGGGATAGAAAGACCTATGTAGTACCTGATGTTCATGAGTTTCCCGGCCATATAGCATGTGATGAGGCCTCCCAATCAGAGATGGTGATTCCTATCATGGTAGAAGGAGAACCTGTCGGGGTAATGGATCTGGACAGCCCCATCAAGAGCAGATTTGATGAGATAGACCAGAAGTACCTGGAGGAATTCGTAAAGATTTTAATCGAGAAAACTGATTTTATTTAAATATTTATATAAAGAAAGAAATTGTAAATTATAATCTGATTAGTTATTTTTATCACAAGCCATTATTTCAAGGCAAGGGGGTGCCGCCATGCTGGATGAACTGGATATGAAGCTGTTGGAAGATCTCTCCAGGGATAGCCGGCTTTCATATGCTGAACTGGGTAGAAAATATAATTTGAGCAGGGTCTGTATCCGTGAAAGGATTAATAACCTGGTGGAACAGGGTGTAATTGAAAGATTTACAATCGTGGTTAATCCAGAAAAGTTAGGAAAAAAACTGGCAGTCTTTTTTGATATAGAAGTCAAGCCTCATGCTTTATACAAAATGGCTGAGGAACTGGCAGCAGAAGAGCCGGTAACTAACATCTACCTGATGACCGGTTCTCAGACACTTTATGCCAATGCCTTGCTGGAAAGCCATGAGGAGTTAGAGAGATTTATTAAAGAAAAATTATATTCTAAATCTGATATCTTAAGGGTGAATACCAATATTATGTTAAAGAAATTCAAAATCAATAATATCAGTTTTTGTCCCTGAGCATAAAAATACCCGGAAAGGGTATTTTTTTTATTTATATGAGAAATTATAAAATTTAGAAATATCCTTGACAGCGGGATACTGGGATGCTATATTAATAATAGTAACAATTATAGTTACTAAAACATTAGTATATACATAAATATTTAAGGGGGAATCAAAATGGTAAAGAATGACATGACTGCTCAAAATCTACGTTCTGCCTATGGAGGTGAAAGTCAGGCTTATCAGCGCTATCTGGTCTGGGGCCGGGTTGCGGAAAAAGAGGGTTTTCCTAATGTAGGCTTGCTTTTCAGGGCCATAGCCTATGCGGAGGAGGTACATGCCGGCAATCATTATGAAGCTCATGACAATATTTCCGGTGATTTCCTGGTTGCTTCCGGCGGTATATTTGGTGTTGGTACCACTTCAGAAAACCTGCAGGGCGGTATTGATGGTGAACTTTTTGAAGTGGAGCAGATGTATCCTACATACCTCCTGGTAGCAAAGGACCAGGGCGAGAAAGACGCAGTCCGTTCTTTCCACTATGCTGTAGAGGCTGAGAAGATTCATGCCGAGTTATTCAGTGAAGCTAAAAAAGCTGTGGATGCAGGTAAAGATTATGAGCTTGAGTATGTAAGTGTCTGTGAGGTCTGCGGCCATACAGTAAAAGATGGTACCCCTGATAAATGTCCTATCTGCGGAGTACCGAAAGAGAAATTTAAAGAGTTTAGAAAATAAATTATTATAGACGGGGAGGAGTAAAATGAGTAAGTATGTATTGCAAACTGCTAAAGATCCTGCAAACATGACACCCCACGAAGAAAAACATATTCCCTATATTGAAGCACCTGATAAGGTAAAAAAAGGTGAGTATTTCCAGGTAACAGTCAGGATGGGCAAGGGGATTGACCACCCCATGGAGCCAGGCCACTTTATCCAGTATGTAGATCTGTATGCAAACTACTATTATCTGGGCCGGGTTAACTTTACACCTGATACAAAGGCAGAAGCTACCATGACAATCAAACTGGATGAATCATGCACCCTGAGGGCCTATGAATTCTGTAACCTCCATGGTATGTGGGAATCTTCCCGTGAAATTATTGTAGAAGAATAATATTGTAGAAAAGGGTTAAACTATGGGTGGAGGTGGTTTGCCCTTAATGGCAAAAATTATGTCCGAAAGAACCAAGTATGAATTGGCTGCGGAGTTGGGGTTCGCTCACAAAGTCAAGGATGGAGATTGGGGCAATATAACCACCCGGGAAGCCGGGTCATTGGTCAGGGCAGCGATAGCCAAGGCTGAAGAATTAATGGCCCGGGAAAAGGAAGGACAGTAGGATGATTCCTACTGTCCTTTTTCTTATATACTGGATTCTCCATTAAACATAGGGATTTTCTTTACCTTCACTGACCCTGATAAAATCCAGTATGAGGGCAATCTGGATGGCAAACAATAATTGATCCAGAATTCCCCCTAAAAAGGCTGTTCTGCTAACAGCATGGTCGATGATATTTTTGCCTACTGAGGGTGTCCTGGTCAGCTCTTCAGCTGCTCCTACCAATAACCTGTAGGAATCAGTCAGCAAAGTAAATCTATCGATCAGTGTATCTATATCTCCAAGTATTATATTATCCCCTGTTTTTAACATACAGCCTCCTCCTAAAGCTTCAGTTTTTATATTATATTCGCCCTTAGAGATATTTGTTCTAAGCAGGGCTGTAGTG
>JAAYRT010000111.1 GCA_012518635.1 Halanaerobiaceae bacterium
ATATGGGCTTTATTCCTGCCTACAAAACCTTTCCTGATTACTACATCTCCATCTGCCTCAATATTTGCCCCGAAAACATGGCCCCATATCTCTACATTACCGCTGGCCTTTATTTTAAATCCTTCCATCACATTTCCTTTTATCAGAACATTCCCGACAAATTCGATATTTCCAGTACTTAAATCTACATCACCGCTTACCTCATAAACAGGTAAAACACTGATGCGGTTTCCTTCCATTACAACCTGTCCGGCTATAGTAGAAACCAGGGTATTATCATCTTTTCTCTCTACATTCTTTCCACCCGGCAGTTCCCTGTCTCTGGGTTCAGGGGGATTAAGAGTTTCTCCTGTTACAGTCCTGCCTGGTGTACCTGGAACCGGATCTTTCTTGGTAACCAGCACCTGACCGATATTCACATTTGTAATCAGGCCCAGGTTGTAGAAATCGATACTGCCATCATCTCTCTGGGTTCCAACCGAATCTGTTTTCTTTTCAAAATGATAGATGATTTCTGCATCTTTGCCGGGAACAGCAGGAAAACCCTCAGCTACCAAAAAGTTCTCAACCGGACCTGGCTTTTGTGCAAAACTTTGTATCTTCTCTTCCTTGATACCAAAGACTACATTATTTTCTTTTAGAATCTTTATGATTTCTTCTGCACTGAGTTCCTTACCACCCAGAGCCGGTGTATAACTGATATAGGCACGCAGTTGGTCATTGCTGATCTCAACCCTTACATGGCCATCTCGATCTAATTCAGGTAGGCGTGGTGCAATCAATACCCACTCACCTGTAGCATCATGGATTGCATTCTGGACAGTTTTCCAGTCAATCTGTACTATTTCTTTTTTCTCCAGGGCCAGCCTTACCAATTGATAGCTGACCGAATCTCCTCTTCCTTCTGGTGGTGTTATTTTCAGGAAAATACCGTCATCAGCAACTTTTATCTTAAAGGTACCATCTACATCAAGGCCGCCATTGACCATGGCCAGTATGTCCTGCTCCCTCTTGGTGAGCCCCTCCTGTAAAGACACCTCATATACCGTCTTTCTGCCTATTCCCAGAAAGCCACCCTCTTTTCCTACTTCCACAATATTTAAAGCAACATTTCCTTCTACTGCCAGTTTCTTTCTGGCTAATTCTATTGCTTCTTCTTTAGTTCTTGCCACCACCTTTATTTTATCAGCCATATTAGCCCCCTCTTCCTATTAAATTAGCTGCTCTTTTTTTCTGGCCAGGGAACCTCTTAAGCGGTATATTGCTTTTTTATGCAGCTGGGATACCCTTGCTGGAGATAGGTCCATAATCTCTGCAATCTCCTTCTGAGTAAGCCCTTCGTAATAATATAATGATATGACCAGCCTCTCGGTATCATTTAAATTATCGATGGCCTCTGCCAGCAGTTCTTCACTTCTTTTCTTTTGGTACATTTCCTCAGGCTGATTTTCCTCTTTATCCTGGATAAACTCAAACAACTGGGTATCACCTAAAACCTCATGGAGTGAAAACCATTGTGAGGAATAGAGCAGGGAATACAGGTTTTCTATCCTCTCTTCACTCATATTCAGGGCCCGGGCCAGTTCATTAATGGAAGGTCTGCGGCCATATTTGCTGGTAAATTGCTCTACTGCATTTTTTACTATCCTTCCTTCCCTCCTTACAGTATGAGGCAGCCAATCAAGTCTCCGCAGATAATCAATTATCTCTCCCCTGATCCTCCTACTGGCATAAGTGTTAAATTTAATGCCTTTTTTATAATCAAATTTATAAATTGCATCAATCAATCCAATGACACCATAGCTCTCCAGATCACTCTCTTCAATGAATTCAGGAAGGTACATCTTTATCCTGCCTACCTGGTACTTAACCTGAGGGAGATACCTGATAATTAACTGCTGCCGTGCTGCAAAAGAATCATCCTCTTTAAATTGGCGCCAGAGTTCCATTTCCTCCTGTTTTTCTATGGGGATAGACATTCTTCTCCCTCCAATCTATCTATTGAGCCTCTTCAACCTCTACAACAGGTATCTCAAGAGGGAAGAATGAATCTTCCTCTATATCCTCCTCTTCCTTTTCTACAGCTTCAACTGTTTCTATTTCATCCTCCTCCGTAAACTTAACATCATCTGTTTCCGTTTCTGTCTCTTTTGTCTCATTCAGAGGAACCTTTTCCAGAAAATAGAGGAGTAAAAAAGAACCTGCAAAGATAATTATGAAAGCAAAGATACTTTTTATAAAAATCTCTTCCAGCTCAAGTCCGGTACTGACCCCCAGAACAACAGCAAGAGCATAAGCCAGTATTCCGGAAAGCATAGAGATAAAAATTCGTCCCCTCATTTGCTATAACAAACCTTTCTGCCGTAACTTGCGCTGATAGTCAAACAACCAACTGATTATTTCTTCCTGGATAAATTCATCTATCTCTATAAATTTGATGCCGACAGCCAGCCCTGCTTCAACATCAAAAATATTTACTATCTGGGAAATTATAGCTGTACTCTCCAGTCCAGGAATCTGCAGGAAAAGCTCCAGATAAGTACCCTTCGGGACCGGTTCATTTATAAACATTTTGACACCGCCGCCGCTTATATCAATGGTATGGGTTTCTTTAAAATCAGAAATAGGTTCCAGGCTATCATCCAGGAGCCGGTAAAGGACTTTTTCCCTTACTTCCAGACGAAAAAACTCTCTCCTTTGAATCCGGTATTTCTCTTCAGGCCTGCTCAAGACCAAAAGGGGCACCTCTCCCTCTTCTTCCCTGCCGATTATCTTTACTCTATAAGAATAAGCGGCCTGTACTCCAGTAAAATACATGAGCACATCCAGATTCAAACGCAGGGGTATTATTTCTCCGTGAACAAAGGGTACAGTAACCTTAATTGCATCAGCAGTAATATCAGCTACCTGGCTCAAATAATTGCCTTTATAGGGACCCTCTTCTACAATCAATTCAAATTTCTGATTCACCTCTATCTTGTGTTCTCCACTCATTTTATCACCCATCCTGTTACTGTTGCTTTTAGACAATAAATCCCTTTATTTAAATAAATTCAACAACCTATTTATAAATCCTTCTTTATCATTATCTCTGTCAACAGTATTTTCTGCCTGTTTATTTACCAGTACTTCTGCTACCTCATCAAAGGCCTGTCCAGCCTTTGAACCAGGATAAAGATCCAGCAGGGCTTTCTGTTTTTTGACTGCCTGCCGGAGGTGATTATCAAAAGGTATATAACCAACAATCTCCGCCTGGATACCCAGATAATCCCTGATTACTTTACTCATCCTTTCCAGGATTCCCTTGCCTTCCTGGCGGGAATTCAGCTGGTTTATCAGGAGATTAATCTTGCCGCTATACTGATGGTTGTGTAATATCTTCACCAGGCTATAGGCATCCATAATAGCTGTTGGTTCAGGAACCAGGACAACAATAACCTCGTCACAGATAGAAATAAAGTTAATATTATTGCTATGTACTCCAGCACTGATGTCTACTAATATTATATCATAGCTTGACTCTAACTGAAAAGAGAGGAAGCGGAGCCTTTCCACCTGTCTCCGGCTGATATCCAGAAACTCCTCCAGGCCTGATGTACCTGGCAGAATATTTAATCCCCCCGGACCATCAATGATAATTTCATTAAGCTCTCTCTCACCACTCAAGAAATGGCCCAGATGAAAATTCGGGGTAAGGCCAAGTAAAACATCTATATTGGCTGTACCCAGATCAGCATCAATCAGGAGCACCCTTAAATTCCTTTTCCGCAGAGCCAGGCCCAGGTTTACTGCAACATTGGTCTTGCCAACACCACCCTTGCCGCTGGCTACTGCAATCACCCGGCTGTTTTTTATACCATTTACCCTTTTTCTTAAACCTGCTGCCTGATCAAACATCTAGATCACCTATCAGATAATCCATTAATATATCTGTGTCTGCTGCCTGGATATCATCCGGAACATTCTGGCCCATAGTAATGTATGAATAGGGAAGCTTACAGAAGTTCCTGATATTAAGAAGGTCACCAAATCTATTTGCCTCATCCAGTTTTGTCAAAAGCAGCTTATCAGGATTAACTATTGAGAATTTTTCAACAACCTCTTTTTGAATATGACTCTTGGTATTTAAACTGAGGATGAGATGAACCTCATCCACCAAACCTTCCCTGAATAATCTCTTCAGGCGGCCCAGCTGAAAACGGTCATTCCAGCTGCTGCCGGCAGTATCAATTAAAATCAGGTCATATTTCCCCTTTAAATCATAACTAAGCAGTTTCTCCAGTTCCTTTTCATTATAGGCTACATGAATAGGAATATTAATTATATCACTATAGGTCTGTAACTGTTGTACAGCTGCAATCCGGTAGGTATCAGTTGTTATAAGACAGACCTTTTTACCTTCATCCAGGACAAAATGGGCCGCCAGCTTGGCAATGGTGGTAGTCTTACCTACACCGGTGGCACCGACAAAAGCCACCACTTTTTTTTGGCCGTTCAGGACTATACCCTGTCCTTCACCGATATACTCCTTCAGGATTAACTTAAGATGTGAAAGTAATTCCTCCTTTTTTTCAGGATTTCCTTTTTCCAGCAGGCTAATAATCTCCTTGTTCAGACTACTGATTACACCCTGGTCATTGAGATATTTATATATTTCAACCAGTTCTTCCGGCAAATCCTGGAGGAAACGGTCATTCTCCCAGTTTTTATGTATTTCATGGACCATATTTTTCAGTTCAGCAATCTCCTGCAGGGCAAGATTATTCTGGAACTCTTTCTCAGTACTCTTCTCCTCAACCCCTGCCACTACCTCTACCATGGTCCTGGAAAAGAGGCCCAGGAAACCTCCTTTCTTAAATTTACTGGTATTGAGAATTATAGCATCAGGACCCAGATCAGCCTTTACTTTGAAGATGGCATCCTGCATAGTTTCAGCTACATATTTCTTTACCTTCACCTTAATTCACCATCCCTATTACTTCTACCTTGACCTGTGGATCCAGTTCATTGTATGATAGAACGATCAATTCCCTGATGGAACGATAGGTAAACTCTTTCAACGGCCTGCGCAGGAGGGGTGCTGTCAGCACAATGGGGTCATGTCCCTGTTCCAGTAAACCCCTCATGGCTGCAGCCACCTTTTGAATCAATTCCTGGGCCTGGTCCGGTCCCAGGGCCAGATAATTCCCCTGTTCTGATTGTTTCAGGGCCTGAAGTAAACTGTCCTCCAGTTGAGGGTCTACTGTTACTACATAGAGAACCCCGTCACTTTCCTGATAAAGGCTGCAAATCTGGCGGGCAAGGGCCTGGCGCACATATTCTGTCAGGAGCTGTATGTCCCTGGTTTTGCTGGCATAATCGGCCAGGGTCTCCAGGATAGTCACCATATTTTTGATGGGAATACCCTCCCACAACAGATTCTGCAATACCTTCTGGATTTCTCCTACGGTAAGCAGATCAGGTAAGAGTTCTTCCACCACGGCAGGATACTCCTCCTTGATTTTATCAATCGTATTTTTGACTTCCTGCCGGCCCAGTAACTCGTAGGCATGTTCCCTGATTATCTCCGTTAAATGTGTTGCCATGACAGAGGGCGGGTCAACAACAGTATAATTGGACATTTCCGCCTCTTCTTTCTGCATTTCCGTAATCCAGATAGCCGGGGTCCCAAAGGCTGGTTCTTTTGTCTCAATCCCCTCAAGCTTGCTGCTTTCCAGGCCGGAAGACAGAGCCAGATAGTGGTCCGGCAAAATCCGGTAACGGCTGATTTCTACACCATGCAGTTTTATCCTGTAGGAATTGGCATCCAGCTGCAGGTTATCCAGGATCCTGACCGGTGGTATAACCATTCCCATTTCAAGGGCCATCTGTCTCCTGACCATGGCTACCCGGTCCAGGAAGTCCCCGCCCTGTTCCGGTAGAACCAGAGAGATGAGATTATAGCCAACCTCTACTTCCAGTGGGTCTACCTTAACCAGTTCATTTAATTCCTCTGCCAGCGGGGCCCTGATTTGTTGTATATCCTCTTCCACCAGTTCTTCCTCTTCTACAACCTGGGATTGTTTACTAATCAGATATCCTATAAACCCTATAAAGACAGCCAGGGCGAAAAATGGTACTGCCGGCAGGCCTGGTACAATACCCAGAAGAAGTAAAACAGCAGAAGCTACAAATAAAGCCTTGGGTTGAGCGGTCAGCTGCCTGGTCATCTCTTCTCCCATATTCATGTCAGCAGAGGCTGCCCTGGTAACTACAAGTCCTGTAGCAGTTGAGAGCATCAAGGCAGGTATCTGGCTGACCAGGCCGTCCCCCACTGTCAGCAGTACATAGATCCTTCCTGCTTCAGCAAGAGCCATTCCATGCTGCAAAACACCAATAATCAAACCACCGATAATATCTATTAAAACGATTATTATGGAAGCGATGGCATCCCCTTTTACAAACTTGGTGGCACCATCCATGGCCCCATAGAAATCGGCTTCCTGGCGGATTTTAAGTCTCTCCGCCTGGGCCTCTTCCTCAGTAAGAATCCCGGCATTTAAGTCGGCATCGATACTCATCTGTTTTCCAGGCATGGCATCAAGGGTAAAACGGGCAGCAACCTCGGCAACCCTCTCTGCACCCTTGGTAATGACTATAAACTGGATAACAACCAGGATCAGGAAAATGATCAAACCAACCACATAATTACCGCCTACGACAAAATTACCAAAACTCTCAATAACCTTACCTGCATAGGCCTGACCCAGGATCAATCTGGTTGAAGAAACACTCAGAGCCAGCCGGAAAAGGGTAGAAAAAAGCAAAAGAGACGGGAAAACAGATAGGTTCAGCGGCTCCGTATTATAAATAGTAACCAGGAGAACTACCATGGAGAAAGTGATATTTGCTGCCAGCATAAAATCCAGGAACCAGGTTGGCATGGGAATAATTAACATGATTATAACGCCAACTACTGCCAGCGCAAATAAGATATCGCTATTTTCATTTAACTGTCTTATTATAAAGTCATTAGTCCTTGCTGTTGAAACAGAAGCCACAGCTTAGTCTCCTTTCAATACTCATCATTTTAAGAAAAAACATATATGATTCCAATATTAAAATCAATATAATCAATATCTCCGGCTGCTTCTAAATACAAAGGCCAGCACTTCAGCAACAGCCTGATACAACTCAACAGGAATCTCCTGTCCAATCTCTGTGCTGCTGTTTAAGGCCCTGGCCAGAGGCGGGTTCTCCACAATCTCAATACCAAATTCCCTGGCTTTCTCTTTAATCCTCAGGGCCATATAACCCTCCCCCTTGGCCACCACTACCGGGGCCTCCATCGTATCTATATCATACTTTAAAGCCACAGCAACATGGGTAGGGTTGGTGATTACCACATCTGCCTCCTGCAGTGCCTGAATCATCCTGTTCAAACTCATCTGCAGCTGTTTCTGTCTTCTCTTTGATTTAATCTGCGGGTCCCCTTCCTGCTCCTTGTATTCCTGTTTCACTTCATATTTAGTCATCCGCAGGTTTTTCATGTGGTCATATTTTTGGTAGGCAAAATCGGCAACCCCCAATACAACCAGGAAGATGATTATGTTTACTGCAACCCGGAATATTATTTTTAACATTAAAAGCAGGGCTGGTTCTATACCCTGTTGGATGGTACTCAAAAGAAGGGGCCAGGCTGACTTCAACTGATTATAACTGATAAAGGCAATAATTATTATTTTGACCAGTGATTTTCCCAACTCCAGCAGGGAACGTAGTGAGAATAATCTTTTAAACCCTGAAATAGGATTAATCCTGTTCAATTTTGGTAAAATCAAATTCGGTACAAAAAGAGGGCCCACCTGTAAAAAACCAATAGTAATACCGACTACTGCTGTGACCAGCAATAGAGGAGCCATCGTACTTGCGATATATAGCAATCTCCCTATCAAGAGGGTAAAAGCAGACTCTATAGTAAATTCTGGAATGCTTCTCATGGTAAAACTAGCCCGCATCTGTCTGGCCATAGCATCTATAATTTTCTCAAAAATAAAACTGAGAGTAAGAAAACTGGCCAGCAGGCTAAACCCATTAGCCAGTTCCTGGCTTCTGGCAACCTGTCCTTCTTCCCTGGCTTTCTGCAATCGCCTGGGCGTAGGTTTTTCCGTTCTTTCACCAGTGGAACCTGGCATAAAACTCACCCCTGACCAATTATTTTTATAAGCTCAGATAAATTCCTGTACATCCCTGCAATGAGATCCTGGAAATAATACATAGTAAAAACAAGGGATAAGGATAATATTAAAAAACCTAATAAAACCTTTAAAGGTAAGCCGATAATAAAAATATTCATCTGCGGCATGGTTCTGGCCAGAAAGCCCAGGATTACATTAGCTACAAACAGGGTGCCTGTAATGGGTAAAGCTATCAAGATTGCAATCCGGAAAAACTCACTGCCAATACTGAAAATATAACGGAAAAAGGCAGTTGAGAAATTAACCCTCCCTAAGGGAATAAGCTGATAGGAATAATAAATTGCTTTCAATAAAAGATGATGACCATTGATGGCAAGGAATACAAGAATAGCCAGGATGTTTTTAAATTGTCCCAGGACAGGAGCCTGGGTCTGGCTGATAGGATCAATTACATTAACAATGGCAAACCCCATGCTCATGTCCATATAGTGCCCGGCAAATTGAATCGCTGCAAAGAGCAGAAAAGAGATAAAGCCAGCACTCAGGCCAACAGCAAATTCGCCAAAGACAGATAACATGACAGCCAGCAAATTTTCAGGTACCTCTGCCCCCTGGGTATTACTCAAAATAGGAAAGGTAATAAAAGATAAAAAAAGAATTAAGGCCAGGCGTACCCTTGCCGGTATTACCCTGCTGCCAAAAACAGGGGCTATCATAAACAAACCTATATAGCGAATCATGATTAATATAAAAATATAGATATAATTACTAAAAATATTCTGTAAATCCATAGTCATTCAACCTAACCGACTACCTGGGGAATAAAACGAAAGAGATTCACAACAAAATCAACAATTGTATTTAACATCCAGGGGCCAAATACTGCCAGTGCTATCATGACTGCCAGTATCTTTGGTATAAAAGCCAGTGTCTGTTCCTGTATCTGGGTGGTGGCCTGGAAAACTGCCACCATCAAGCCTGTCAGCAACCCTGCCCCTACAACAGGAGCAATGATAAGCAGGATAGTTTTCAGGG
>JAAYRT010000181.1 GCA_012518635.1 Halanaerobiaceae bacterium
CATAGGCCTTAAGGAGCTTTCTCCTTTCAATACTCATGGTCTCCGGCATGGTTAGTATAACCTTATAACCCAGGGCAGCTGCTACCATGGCCAATCCAATTCCTGTATTGCCACTGGTAGGCTCGATAATGGTACCGCCCGGTTTCAGCCTGCCTTCTTCCTCGGCCCTCTTAATCATATTGTAGGCAATCCGGTCCTTGACACTGCCACCTGGATTATTCCTTTCCAATTTAATAAGTACTGTTGCGTCGTTTTCTCCGGTAAGTTTGTTTATCCGCAGCAATGGTGTTCTGCCAATCAGTTCAGTGACATCATTGTATATAGGCATTCTTCTCCCTCCTTATAAAGTTGAGTATTTTAATCTACTTTTATCTATTATACTGCAGGTGAAAGAGTAATGCAAATAAAAAAGATATAAGTTTCAATAGTTAAAAAAATTAATAAATGAAAAATATTAGTATATTTATGAATAATAGACAGGAAATTTATAAATAAAGTCGTATATATTCATAATATAGAAAAATAAAAAAATAAGGATAAAAAAGGAGGTTTTACTATTGCCTTCATCAGAATATATAGAAAAAAATATTAAATTGCTTATATTTATACTTATCTTTCCACTGGTGGTCTTAAATATACAGGCTGCTGGGTATAAATTACAACAGGATGACCGCCTGAATATTTTGGTCTGGGGGCATCCGGATTTATCATTAACTCTCAGTATTGATCCGGATGGAGAGATCAGTCTTCCCCTGCTGGGTAAAATTAAAGCAGAGGGGCTGACCATTGAAGAACTCAGGGAATTACTGGAGGAAGGTTATGGTGAATATATCCAGGAACCCAGGATCAGCCTGTCCCTCCTGAACTATAAACGGAGCCAGGTTATGATCCTGGGGCAGGTAAGGAATCCCGGTACCTACGAATTGGTCGGGGAGACCCGGGTACTGCAGTTGATTAGCCGGGCTGGCGGCCCTACTGAGAAAGCAGCCCTGGATCAGTTGAGATTGAGCAGGGGGGAAGAAATTTTAGAAATAAACCTGAAAGGACTTCTGTCTGGTACTGTCCTGACGGGAAACTATCTTCTGCAGGATGGAGATGTCCTGTATTTGCCGGAAGAAGTACAGAAGTTGAGTATTTTCGGTGAAGTAGCCAGGCCTGGTTCCTACACCTGGTGGGAGGGGAAGCGTTTAAGCGAATTACTGGCTGAGGCCGGTAATCAGACTGTAAGGGGGGATCTCTCCAATATACGGATCATTTATCCGGACGGTTCCATAGAATATGTGGATTTTCTTGCTTATCTGGCAGATGCTTCCCTTAATGTTGATCCGGTTTTGCCAGCAGGTTCATCTATATACGTTGAGGAGAAGATTTTTGAGGTAATTATCCTGGGTGAAGTTAATAGACCGGGCAGCTATAACTGGCATGAAGGGATGCGTCTGGACAAACTGCTGGCCCAGGCCGGGAACCAGAAAGAAAGAGGCGACCTGGAAAATATAAGAATAATCCGGCAGGATGGCAGTAGTGAGATAGTTAATCTGGCTGCCTATTTTGCCGCTAAAGAGGG
>JAAYRT010000170.1 GCA_012518635.1 Halanaerobiaceae bacterium
AAATAACACATCTTTTTCTTTATATGGGCCTGATTTCTTGACAGTTGATATGAAAAGAGATAAAATAATATCAGGCGTTTTCCCGATTTCAAGATAAGTTCTATATATAGTTACAATTAAAGATAGGGGGTGAATAGGATTAGTGGAGGTGTATTTTATGTTTTGATCTCTATCCCTATAGGTATCCTTATAGGTTATCTTATTAGAAAATATATCGCTGAAGCCAAGATACAGACTGCTGAAGAAGAAGCCAAAAAAATCCTTGAAGATGCTACTCGTGAAGCTGAATCTAAACAGAGAGAATTAATCCTCGAAGCTAAAGAGACAGCTCATAAAATAAAGGAAGAAATAGACAGAGAAAACCAAAGAAGACGCAGCGAATTACAGAGGCTGGAAAATCGTTTAATGCATAAAGAAGAATCTCTGGATAGAAGATCAGAGGTTATAGAGAGAAAAGAACAGAGTATTAGGGATAAAGAAAATCATTTAAACAACCTTGAAAAAGAAATAGTTGCTTTAAAGGAAAAGGAAATTAAAACTTTAGAACAAATTTCTAAATTTACAGAAAATGAAGCAAAAGAGTTTCTCTTCAGGAGGGTTGAAGAGGAACTGGAATATGAATTTGCAAAACTGATCAAAGAAAAAGAACTTAAGGTGAAAGATGAAGCCGAGAAAAAGGCAAGGGAGATTATTTCACTGGCAATTCAGAGATGTGCAGCAGATCATGTTGCTGAAACAACTATTTCTGTTGTGAGCCTGCCAAACGATGAGATGAAAGGCAGAATCATCGGACGGGAAGGACGGAATATCAGAACACTGGAGAACTTAACCGGTATAGACCTGATAATTGACGATACTCCTGAAGCAGTAGTGATTTCTGGCTTTGATCCTATTAGAAGGGAAGTAGCCAGGATTGCTCTGGAAAAATTAATCGCCGATGGAAGGATTCATCCAGCCCGTATAGAAGAGATGGTTGAAAAAGCGAGGAAAGAGCTGGAGGCACATATCAAGGAGATCGGTGAACAGGCAACATTTGATGCTGGAGTACATGGATTGCATCCCGAAATAATAAAACTTCTGGGCAGGCTACATTTCAGAACAAGTTATGGGCAAAATGTACTGCAACACTCTCTGGAAGTATCCTATCTGGCAGGAATTATGGCTGCCGAACTGGGAGCTGATGTAACCCTTGCAAAAAGGGGTGGCTTACTTCATGATATAGGAAAAGCTGTAGATCATGAGGTTGAAGGACCACATATAAAAATAGGTGTTGACCTTGCCCGTAAATACGGTGAATCGGAAAAAGTTATTCATTGTATTGAAGCACACCATGGAGATATTGAATTTAACTCTATAGAAGCAGTATTGGTCTCAGCTGCTGATGCAATTTCCGCCGCCAGACCTGGAGCAAGAAGGGAAACGCTGGAGTCTTATATTAAGAGACTGGAAGAATTGGAAAAAATAGCGAATAGCTATAAGGGTGTAGAAAACGCCTATGCTATCCAGGCTGGTAGAGAATTAAGGGTTATAGTGGAATCTGAGCAGGTTGATGATATTACTGCCACTAAAATGGCCAGAGATCTTTCCAAAGATATTGAAAACAATCTCGACTATCCAGGCCAGATAAAGGTAGTAGTCATCAGAGAAACCAGATCCGTTGAATATGCTAAATAAATTAGAATATCCGGGCTCCT
>JAAYRT010000112.1 GCA_012518635.1 Halanaerobiaceae bacterium
AGAACCCTGAAACAATATGTTCCAGGAGTTAAAGAAGTAATACCTGTATAATGCAGTAAACCTATAATTGCTAAATAAGCACCCTATTCCGGGTGCTTTTCTTCTTTTCCAAAGCCGAGCTGTAAATCCCCAAACAGGATTTCCTGTATATCATTCAACATAGCAGATATACGGTACTCTGCTTCCAGATATTTTTTTATATCCTTATTTAAATTGACAATCTCCATTAATCTTACAAACTTCTCCTTCTCTTCTTCAGTAATCTTTTCTCCGGTCAGGGCCTTGCTCTGTATTATAAACTGCTCTTTCTGGAAATCCCTTAAAATCTCCATTGTTGCCGGATTATCCTTAATCTTATCCCTGACTTCCAGATATGACCTGTATTCATCTGCTTTCTTTATTTCCCTGGCCAGGTTGTGAGCCAGATCATATACCTTCATTCATTATCCCTCCGTATTCTGAAACTCAATTATTGACTGTTTTAGAATTGAATTATCTCGGCATGGATTTCATCTGCCAATTCTATAATACCAAAGGAATAATTCTTCTCCATCCTTCTATCAGTAGGAGAGCCTGGATTAAATAACAACTGGCCATTGATTAGCTCATTACATTGTTTATGGGTATGGCCAAAGATAATTATATCAGCATCAGGAAAAACATAAGGCAGTGTATTCAGCAAATGGCCCCTGACATTATGTCCGTGGATAACACATACTTTATAACCGGCCAGCTCCAATTCCAGCCTCTCCGGTAGTTTTAACTTAAGTTCAGGGGAATCCACATTTCCTGAAACAGCCTTTACCGGTGCAATCTCCTCCAGTGTAGCCAGTACCTCCTCCTGGACCAGGTCTCCAGCATGGATGATTAGATCTACATCCTTGAAGGAGTCCAGGACAATATCAGGAATCTTCCTTCCCCGGTAAGGAATGTGGGTATCAGAAATAACCCCAATCTTCATTAATCTCACCTCATTTTTGAACTCTTGCCGGCCCTATACCAGTACCTGGCATTCATTATCTGGTCAATACTCTGCCTAAAAGGGGTCTTTTTATTTTTACCGCCTGATACTGACATAATTCCTGACAGCAAAAACAACGAATACAGCCATCCAGAGAGACCTCTGCCTTTTTATTCCTCATGTTAACAACCTGTGGCGGACAGCTGCGGTAACAATCCCCGCAACCGACACAGAGTTCGGAAATAAAAACCGGCCGTGGTCTCAAGAGATAGCTCAGTGTTCTGGCTATAGGCCCGGGTAATCTTCTGTCCAGCAGGTTTGAGAATCTTACAGGAGGAGGTATCTTTGTCTTCTCCGCCGGTATTAAAGGTTCTCCAAGGAGGGTGATTTCCTCCAGGCTGGATGGAAGACCACGTTCACGGGCAGCATTGATAATTGGTGCCCTGTGTTCAGGCATAATACCAAGGATATGGGCTGCAGCCACATCCAGAGCATGGGGCGAAGGACTAGCCAGCAGATAGCCAAAATTCCTCCTTATACCGGCAGAAGGGCCTTCTCCCTCCATTCCCCAGACCCCGTCTATGACGTTGAGGACCGGATTTACGCAAAGGGAAAGGTCAACCAGCATATTGGAGAAGTCAGTCAGATCAGGCATCCTCAGGTGATACTCAGCCTTCAGGAGGCCGGGGATGGACCCGAAGAGATTCTTTACCGCCCCTGTCATCATGGTTAAACCATGGGTCTTTAGCTTGGCAATATTGATAATCAGATCTGCTTCTTTTATGTACTTACCCAGCACAAAGGATTTATTGATGACTCCATCAAAGGGAACAGTGACCTGTTCCAGGTTAAAATTTAACTCTGCCCCGGTTTCTTCTGCCACCCGGGCCAACCCGGATTTTCTATAGGCCCTTTCCAGTAGTACCCTGGTAAAGGGACCGCCAGGGCTGTCGCCAATAATGGGATGAGCCCCGGCTTCCCTGACCATCTCCGCAATCACCTTGACAACAGCAGGATGAGTGGTCACCATGGCTTCCGGGGGCTTTTCCATCAGGAGATTTACCTTCAGCAATACCCTCTGCCCGGGCTTTATATAGGAATCGAGGCCTCCCAGTAAATCAAATAATTTATTAATTTTTTTCCTTAATAAAACTTCATCATAGTCTTTACAGGTGATAACAGAAACCCGGTTCATATAATCCCCTACTTAAACTGTTTGCTAAAATTATATCATAATTTAGCTTTTTTAGAAAGGCTGCCACTGCTTTATTTCTGGGACTATATTAATATTAGAAATAGGATTTTAGAGAGCCAAGGTTCCCGTCTCACTTAATATTACCTTTAAGATCTGTTCTTCATTACCGGTCTCAGCATTTATATAGATTATATAGAGTTCGTCCCCTGCCTTGCCCCGCACCTCATAGGTAAAGACTTCCCGCAGGCTGGAGGTCGGGATAACTGCCAGCCTCACATTCTCTATCTCATCCAGGGTAGCTGAAGCCAGTTCCCGGGCCTCTTCTTCGGTAATTTCAGCCTCTTTTATCTCCCTCTCCTTGTGGGACATCAGATAATTCTGGGCCTCTACAGCCAGGACCTGGCCATTATCCATGGCAATCTGGACATTGATTATATCCGGGTAAAAGATAATATCATCCTTTTGGTAGGCAAAGGAGATATAGGCTATATTGTCCTTGATTTCAGAAAAGGTAGGCTCCATATCAGTATAATCAATTCTTTCCAGGTACTCCTGGGCCTTTTTTACCGCCTGATCCCTGGAGATTTTTCCACTTTGGACCTTCCTGTTGTTTATAAGAGTGACCAGGAAACCGCCTTTTTTCGAGATATCAACTGAATAGACGCCATTACCTGTCTCTACCTGAAAGTTGTAGCCCGGTATCCGGCCATTAACTGTTGTTCCCTCTGAAACAGATATATTAGCTCCATCCACTCCATCGAGAAAATCCCGTACCTTCTCCCGGGCAGTCTCCCTGGAAACCTCTTCTCCCCTTAAACCCTCGGGCTTCCGTTCATTGATATGATCTGAGAAGGGGCCGTCATAGATGAGGGTAGGGACCTTGCTCAGATCATCACTGAGGTCATCCAGATTTATATCCGGCTTATCCCTTTCCTGTTCTTCCCTCAGGGCCCGGCGGGTACTCTTGACCATTTCTACCCAGTTAACCCTGCCGGCCAGAACCTCATTCTCCACTTCATGGAGTAGTTCTGTAATACGGATAGCATGCTGCCTCAATTCACTCAGGGTCTGGCGTTCTTCAGCTGTTAACACCTTGCCATCAGCATTCTGTTTAGCCATTGTGTGGGCAAAGTCACCGGTCTGGCTCAAAAATTTAGACACATCATAAACCGTCTGGGCTGCCAGAGGCAATCTATTTAACTCCGCCTGTGCTGTATTGGCATGACTCCAGACATCAGTCAAAAGTAAAATATTTTGCCTGGGAGAAGTAGAGACCAGGCTTTTCCCGATCAGGACCTGCATCTCCTCTATCCTTTCTACCAATTCATAGAAGGAGCGCTGAAAGGTATTGCCCATGTAAATCTGTAATTGTTCTTTCTCACGGTATTGATCATAACCCCAATATGCAGTTATACCGACAAGGACCAGTGCCAATACTAAAGGGATAATCCAGGACCTGTTTATTTTCAAAACCTCCTTTATATTTCCAGAGACATCACTTAATAATGCAGAGCCATCTATTCATATTACGGGAAATCCAAATCATATTCCGAAGACATGGTTGCCAATCCTTCTTACTATCCTCCTCGACCAGATCCAGCGGCTTACCGGTTTGGAAGGATTCCAGAAATATAAGGCACCATGGGTCGGATCCCAACCATTTATAGCTGATCTGGCTGCCCTGTAATTTTCTTCCGTCGGAGGCAGGTTAAATTGCCCATTGGCTACTGACTCAAAAGCCAGGGGCTGGTAGATTACTCCGCTGATACTATTGGGAAAGGATGGGCTATTGACCCTGTTTAATACAACTGCCGCTACAGCGACCTGCCCTTCATAGGGCTCTGCCCGGGCTTCAGCATGGACCAGCCTGGCCAGCATTTCCACATCATTACTTCTGGTACTGCCGGCGGTAGTAGCTGCCCTGACCACATTTTGCCTGCTGCCAGCCCATTGATAACCAAGGGCTGCCCAGGTCTCCCTGCCTACTATGCCATCCACCCTCAAACGATTTTTCCTCTGAAACTCTACCACTGCCCTGTATGTATCTGAACCGTATATACCATCTACCCTGCCATCATAATAACCCCAGCTGGCCAGTTTCCTCTGTAACAGGCTTACACTTCTCCCCCTGCTCCCCCAGTAAAGGGTGGGCTGGGCAGCTGTTGTTTCCACCGGTTCCCTTACTGCCAGGGCCAGGATAAGCAATAATAGTACAATTCCGCTTAATATGTAGTATGGGGAACGTCTCTTCACTTATCTTTTCTCCTTTCCTTTTGCTTTTCTGTTTTCTTTTTTTATCTTCCTTATTTTCTCTTACCTCGATCCTTAAAGGCCTGATTTTACTAATATCTTGCCTCAGGAACAGTAGTTTTTATTCTATCTTTCAGAAAAATTATCTGGATAAAAAAACCAGATGTGAGTATAAAAAAGGAACCTCTATTAATAGAAGTTCCCTCTTTATTCCTTTTTTATTATCCAGGTATTTATTATCTTTAGGATTATTATCCCTATATTTGTAAGCCTGCTAATTTATTTTTATTTTATCCAGTTCTTCCTCTGTATAGACCTCAATCCCCATATTCATAAAATAGGCAGCGGTAACCCCTGGCCCCTGCCGCAACTGTCCCTTAAACTGGCCATCGTAAATCCGGTCTACTCCACAGGATGGGCTTTTGGCCTTGAGGATGGCAAATTCAACCTCCTGCCGGTCCAGTCCCTCCAGGACCTTACGGGCCCCTTTGATAAAAGCAGCAGTAAGGTCTTCTCCTTCCACTGACATAACACCGGCTCGGCCAGCCAGGACATCCTTTCCATCCCCTCCCACTATCTCAGAGGGCGGGCGGGGTACGGGCAGATCACCGGCTACCTCAGGACAGATAGGCACTATTTCCCTGCCTTTAAGGACTTCCAGTAGTTCTTCATTATGGGAATTACCGCCATCATAACGGACATTTTCCCCCAGAAGACAGGCACTGACCAGGATCATCTTTATGAGGCCTTTTCGCTGCCGGATTTGCCCTCTGACCCTTTGTCAGATCTGCTATCTGTAATATAAAAACCTGAACCCTTAAAAATAATACCCGGAGCACCGATTATCCTCTTCACAGGACTCTTACATTCCGGACATTCACTTAAGGGTTCATCACTCATCCTCTGAAACTCTTCAAAACGTCCGCATTTTTCACATTCATAGAGATATGTAGGCATCCTGCAATCATCCCTTTCCTCTATACTTTGTTTTTGATATTTTGTATTGAACAGTGTGTATTTTTATATAGATTTTTAGTATTTAGTATTTAATACTTTAGTAATAAAGCTGCCGGATTGAAATCACCGGTATATATTTTATATTACCTTCTTTACAAATGTCAAGCTATATACCTGCCAGAGTCTCCACCGGCTGTACCTGCCTATTGAATACTAATATTTAAGAAATCCAGGGGCAAAACCCCTGGAATATTTATTTATTATTATTCCCATTATCAGCAAAGAATATATTAACCAGTTTTATACTCAGGTATATGATACCCATAACTATAAATATACCGCCTAAACCCCTTAAAGCAATGGATAGTGTTTGCAAAAAACCATCTATATTCATAATACCCCTCCTTAAGCTACAAGATTCATAATTAAGCCGCCAGCAATAACTGAAGCAATCTGTCCAGCCACATTTGCTCCTACAGCATGCATCAAGAGGAAATTATGGGGATCCTCTTCAAGACCCATCTTATGGATTACCCTGGCTGACATGGGAAAAGCAGAGATTCCACAGGCACCGACCATCGGGTTAACCTTATTTTTGGCAAATAGATTGATAAATTTGCCCAGCAGGACACCACCGACAGTATCAAAGACAAAGGCTACAAGACCCAGGCCTAAAATCATAAAGGTTTCCCTGGTCAGGAAATACTCTGCCTGCATCTTCGTGGCAACGGTAATGCCAAGCAGGATGGTGATCAGGTTGGGCAGCTCTTTCTGGGCTGTTTCAGATAAAATATTCAGGACACCACATTCCCGGATCAGGTTACCAAACATCAGGAAGCCGATAAGGGCTACAGAACGGGGTGCCATTATGCCAGCTATTATAGTTATGAAAATAGGGAATAAGATCTTAACAATACGGGGTACTGTATTCTTTACATTTTCCATCCGGATCAGGCGCTCTTCCCTGGTAGTAATCCGTCTGATTACAAAGGGCTGAATGATGGGAACAAGTGCCATATATGAGTAAGCAGCAACTATGATTGCACCAAGGTATTTGGAATTAAAGTAGTTGGCCACAAATATAGAGGTCGGTCCGTCAGCAGCACCGATAATACCTATTGAAGCTGCATCCTTGATATCAAAACCCAGTAAAGCCGCCAGGCTAAAGGTAAAGAAAATACCAAACTGGGCTGCAGCACCGAAAAATAGCATTTTCGGGTTGGTCAATAAGGGGGTAAAATCGATCATGGCACCTATACCGATAAATAGCAATAGGGGGAATAATTCGTTGGCAATACCTGCATTAAAAAGGACATCCAGAACCCCTACCTCAGTTACCCCGTCGATAACCTGTGTTACAGCACCGGAAAAGGGTAAATTGACCAGTATGGCACCAAAACCAATAGGCAGGAGCAGGGTGGGCTCCATGTCCTTTTTTATGGCCAGATAAATAAGGATACCCCCAATAAGCCACATCACCACGTGTTGCAGCTCCAGATTAAATAAATTTGCAAAAATCAGTTCCATCCTATAAGCCTCCCTTTTTAATGTGTTGATACATTTGTTTTTTCTTTTATAATCTTCTTAATCAATTCATTTACTAACATAGGGATTAAAGCAAGTACGATGAGCAGGCCCCAATCCTGCAGGCTTAAACTATATAAGCTAAAGGCCCTGGCCAGGAATGGAATAGAGATTAGCCCGGCCTGCAGGACTATACCAAGTACAATGGCAGCAAGCAGATATTTATTTGTAAAAAGCCCTATTTTGATGATAGACTTATTAAAATTCCGCATCGATAAGGAATAAAATAACTGGGAAAGAGCCAGGACCACAAAGGACATGGTCCGGGCATGGCTTAACACATCCGCCGGTATATTCCTGAAGCCATAATCCTTTATGCCATAGTAGAAAACAGCCAGGGTCAGTATACCTATCAAAAATCCGCCAATAATGGCCCTTAAGCCCGCCCCGCCGGCGAAAAAGCTTTCTTCCGGATCTCTCGGTCTCTTCTTCATCACATCTTTATCACCGGGATCCACACCCAATGCTATGGCCGGTAAGGA
>JAAYRT010000113.1 GCA_012518635.1 Halanaerobiaceae bacterium
CCCCTTACAAAATCAGTCTGGCCTCCCGTACCGCTAATCTGTTTGATACCTACCGTCTCAGCAGCACACTGGCCCAGCAGGTCCACCTCTATACAGGAGTTTATGGAAACCATCTTATAGTTCTGGCTGATTACAAAAGGGTCATTGGTATAGGAAACGGGATGCATCTCCACCATCGGGTTATCATCCAGAAAATCATACAATCTCCTGGTTCCGGCAGCAAAAGAACCTATAATCTTTCCCTTGTGCAGGGTTTTCATCCTGTTGTTTATGACTCCCTTTTCTACCAGATCAACCATGCCGTCTGTCAACATCTCACTATGGATACCCAGATCCTTCTTCCCGGTAAGAGAGGCCGTAACGGCATTGAGGATACCGCCAATTCCCAGCTGGAGGGTGGAGCCGTCTTCTACCAGCTCTGCCACATATTCACCAATCTTTAATTCCGCCTCATCCGGTTCACTGACCGGCAGTTCCGGTATAGGATAATTACTCTCAATCAGATAATCCACCTCACTGATATGGATAAAGGAGTCTCCCAGAGTGCGGGGCATCCCCCCATTGACCTCCAGAATAACCAGGTCAGCATGTTCTGCCACAGGCTTTGTATAATCAACAGAAAGGCCAAAACTGAAATAACCATGCCTGTCCATGGGACTTACAACGGCAACCAGGATATTTATCTCATGATAATTACGGAAGAAACCTGGAGATTCATGGAAAAAGTTCGGGGTAAAATCTGCCCTTTTTTCATTTACCAGATTTCTCGTATAAGCACTATTGAACCAGGAATTATGACAGAAAGATGTCTCCATACCTGGCTGGAAATACCTGTAGTTATATAAAGGCAGCATCTGGTGAATAACCACATCTTTCAGTTCATCTTTACGCTCAGCCAGTTTTTCCAGAAAGGCCGTAGCCCCGCCACAGCCCAGGCCAGTGACTATCTGATCCTCTGAATTCACTTTTGCAACTGCATCTTCTACAGAAATTAATTTCTTCCTATATAAGTTCCTATAATCCATGACTCTCTCCTTTATAAATTTTTTACCTATATAATTAGTTTATCATCTTTTGCCGGCCTGTTAAAGTAATCCTCTTTCTTATCTTCATATCCCTTCCGGCCCAGGACTCCATAGGTATAATGTTTGCTCAATTCAACTCCCGGCTGGTCAAAGGCATTTATATTAAACAGCTCACCAATCATGGCAGTCTGTAATTCCAGCAGGTAGAACAATTGGCCCAGAGTAAATTCATTTACTACAGGTAGCACGATTGTCTGGTTTAATCTGCCCCGCTGGGTCAAGGCCAGTTCTGTAGCCTTTTTCTCAGTCATAAGTAATTCATTTAAAGTATGGCCGCCCAGATAGGCAACACCCTGAATATCTTCATAAAGCTCAGGTATCTCAACCTCTACTCCATAATCCTCCACTTCCAGGAAGGTTATAATCTTATCAAAGGGACCTTCCATATACAGTTGAAGCTGGGAATGCTGGTCTGTTGCACCAAGAGCTTTGATGGGGGTGGGCCCGACATTGACCAGATTTCCTTCCCTGTCTACCTCTTTACCCAGGGACTCGGCCCAGAGCTGCCTGTACCAATCTGCTACATCCTTTAAACTATGGGCATAGGGCATCATGACAGAAAGAGGCTTGCCTTTCTGATAGCCTATATAATGTAACACAGCATTCAGATAAGCCGGATTTTTCCAGAGCTCATCAGTGGAACACTTATCTGCCATGAAGGCAGCACCGGCCAACAATTCTTCTATATCTATACCACAGAAGGCAGCTGAAAGCAGTCCTACTGGAGTCAGGACAGAAAATCTGCCTCCAACATCATCAGGAATATAGAAGGTCCTGAAACCTTCCCGCCGGGCGATCTCTAACAGGTAGCCGGAATGTTCACTTGTAGTGGCAATAAAATGTTCCTTCAGCCTATCTTCCCCTACTTCCTTTACTACTGCCTCCCTGGCAATCAAATACTGGCTCATGGTCTCTGCTGTTCCGCCAGATTTTGAGATAACATTGAAAACTGTCCTCTTCAGGTCCAGCATCTCCAGCAGGCTCCTGAAACGGACCGGATCCACATTATCGGGGACAAACAGACGGGGATAACCCTTGCGGAGATCCTCCCTATAATTATAGTATGGGTCATTAAGGGCAGTCTGCATGGCTATATTGCCCAGGGCAGAACCCCCTATCCCCAGGACTACAAAATTGTCATACCTGTCCTTTGTCTCTTCTACCAGCTGAAGAATCTCTTTGACTATCTCTGCCTGTGCAAAGGGTAGTTTCATGAAACCAGGCTCATCTTTCTTAATATTGTTATGAGCCTGGCTTACCTTATCCTGAAAAGCATTTACTTCTTCTATGGTCAAGCCATGTTCTTTACCTACCCTGTCCACAAACATATTATTTACATCCAGTTTTACTTCCTTTTTGTCCATAGTTTACACACCCCTTTTTTACATAGATTTTGTAAAAACACCCAAATTTGATAGCCATTTATTCCCTATATCTAATTTATTAGATTATTATAAATTATATACTGAATTACATAATATTTCAAGAAAGGACACTACAGCCCTGCTTAGAACAAATATCTCTAAGGGCGAATATAATATAAAAACTGAAGCTTTAGGAGGAGGCTGTATGTTAAAAACAGGGGATAATATAATACTTGGAGATATAGATACACTGATC
>JAAYRT010000114.1 GCA_012518635.1 Halanaerobiaceae bacterium
ACCTTCTATATTTACAGATTTTATATGCATAGTAAGTCCGGGAATATACCATATATCTAATTTAGGCATAAGTTCTACAAACTGTTTAATGGTCAAATCTTCTATTTTTTCTTCTTCTATTTTAAATGAGATTCCATCATCGACCATTGCTTCATAAAATACTTTTGTATCCTTATCCTGCCAAGCTCTAAACCATTTATTTATCTGATTTCTAATTTTTGTCTCTTCTGGATTTTTGATTACTTAATTCGTCTTATTGTCGCATCCAGATATTAATAAAATCACAATTAATAATAGTACAACCAGTTTAAACCCTTTCTTACCCAACCTAAATACCCCCCGACAACCTTTTTACCTTATAATTCTTCAAAAATATATCTTTTCCTGCATAATAATCCCATTTATAAACTAAACACTTTCCTCTGTATACAATCTTGACTGTGCACTATACATCTGACTATATCTTCCCCTTAATGTCATAAGTTCTTCATAGTTGCCCTCTTCAATGATTTCCTCATCTTCCATCACTATAATCCGGTCACAGTCCTTTGTGGACCCGAGACGGTGACTTATCAAAAATCCAATACATTCTTTTTTATTAATAACCTCCTGAAATTCCCTGAAAAGTATAGCTTCCATCCTGGGATCCATACTGGCATTGGGTTCATCCAGGACTACAAAATTTCCCTTTGCATAAAGCCCCCTGGCTATGGCCAGTCTCTGCCACTGTCCTCCTGATAAGTATGTAGAGTTTTTGAAAAGAGTTCCTACGGGGGTATAATATTTATCCGGTAGTTTATCAATAAACTCATGGGCGCCTGATTTTTTTGCTGCTTTAATGATTTCCAGCTCATTATATCCTTTCTTTATAGAGCCAAAGTATATATTCTCACCAGGGGTCAATTCATATCTTATAAAATCCTGAAACACTACCCCGCTGTCTGCAAAAATATAATTTTTACCTGTTACATTTTCCCCGTTGATAAATACTTCTCCCTCTGTGGGTTTATAAACCCCTAAGATCACTTTACATAATGTTGATTTCCCACTCCCATTAACTCCAGTGACCCCCAGGCTCTCATTTATATTTAACTTCAGATTAATATTTTTCAGTGTGTAATCATTATTATTCGGGTATTTAAAAAATACATCTCTTAATTCTATTGAATAAACCTTATCAAAATATTTATAATCAGGATTATTATCCAGGTATTTCTCACATAATTCCCAGAAATCCTCACCATATAATATGGCCTGATAAATATATTTCCCATTAAAGGCAAAGGCAATGAGATTATTTTGGGCATTCATTATCCCGTTTATTACCATTGATAAAGCACCGATTGTAAAGACTGGTGATGTGTATAAAAGATATATGGCCCAGATGAGAGAAAGAAAGTTTCCTGCCATTAGCACTATGGATTCAAGCAGATTTCCCTTATAGGTATGCTCTATAAAATAATTGGTCCTTTCCCTCATATTTTTCCTATTGATTTTTATAAATTTATCAGTAAATAGTGATTGGGCATTAAACAACATTAACTCAAGTATTGATTTCCTATCTGTTAAAGAGTTTAAATAATAATTGGCTAATTGTACATCAGGGTATTGATTCTTATACATCTCATGCATGGCTGCATCCTGCTTAATCCTTATAAAGATGATGGGAATAGCTGAGAACAAAGCCAGGACCGGGAAAACCCAGCTATATTTTATCAATAAAATTGTTACTGAAATAACAGAAACGATATCAGAAGTCAAAAGTACAATTGACGTCAGGCTGGTTTCCGCATGATAGTCGATAAATTGTAATCCCCGCCCGATCTTCATCTGGGTATCATTGATTTCCTGAATGAGTGGAGAAATATTATTTATAGAAGTAATTAAATCTTTTTTCATCTTGACCTTAATCTTTGTCATAAGAAGCCTCCTAAAGTAATACATGAATGAAACAGAGGCTTCCCACAATAATAGAGTTATTAACAGCATAAATATATAGGGTAAAATATTACTCAAAAAACTAAAATCAAAACTTAACTGATTTACTATCTGGCCTAATACCCAGACCCTGATTGTTGAAAATAAACCTGCTGTAATACTGGCCATTATTAACAATGATGTCAGGAAAAAACCTGTATCAAAGCAATATTTAATAAGTTTTTTCATGATACGGAGCTTTTCTTTCATAGGACTACCTCATCCCCGCTTTGCTTTTTAGAATACCATTTTTTCTGTATATTATATAAATTGGTGTAAACACCATTTCTTCTCAACAATTCTTCATGTTTACCCATCTCAACCAATTTGCCAGCATCGAAAACCAGTATCCGGTCTGCTTTTGAAGCAATACCAACCCTGTGGGTAACTATTATCTTTAATGCTCCTGGTGAAAGTTCAATAAACTGGTTTAAAATCTCTGCCTCCATCAAAGGATCCAGTGAAGAGGTGGGTTCATCCATTATAAAAAGATCTGCATTTTTCAACAGGCCCCGGGCAATGGCTATCTTCTGCCACTGGCCACCTGAGAGCTCCCTGCCATTTGGCCGTAGGTAGGTCAATAATGTGTTATAGCCGTCGCGGAGAGATAGAATCCAGTTATGGATATCAGAAGCTCTGGCAGCAGATATCACTCCCTCCGTTGGAGGCTCATTTTCTTCTGCGAACAAATCTATATTCTGGGCAATGGTCAGCGGATATTTATTGTAATCCTGCAGGATTACAGATATTCTCCTGAAATAGGATTCCCTCTCTAAGGCATAAGTAGGGAAATCATTACAGGTAACACTTCCTTCCTGTGGATTATATAGACCCAGAATCAATTTCAGGAAAGTACTCTTTCCTGCTCCGTTCTCACCTATGATTACTATCGTTTCACCTTTCGAAAGACTTACCGTTATATCATCCAGTGCCTTTTTCTCACTTCCCGGATATGTAAAGGAAACATTATCAAAGGAAATCTCCTTTATTGGGCCTTCCAGTACATAGGGAAATAGCAGGTTCTCTTCCTGAGAATTCAGAAAATCATAGACCACTGTATCATTCATGATTTGACCCTTTAAGTTAATGATATCAGGTATTAATGATTGAAAAGCATTTTGAATTGAAAGAATGGCAGTTGAGAGAGCGATAAACTCACCGGCTGTAACCGAAGGGGATAATAATATTAAAATCAGCGGGACAAGATAGGCCAGTATATGAAAAACGCCTCCTACAATATCCAATCGTGCACTCTTTAATTCAAAATCTAAACGAGCCTGGTTTATTTTGTCCGTTGTTTTATTCCACCGATCTGCAAAAAGGTTTTTTAGTTGAAAAGTATGTTTTTCCTTAACATAGGGAAATTTATGTAACAAATCCAGATAATAATTTTCAACCCGCTGATCTCCAGCAAGTTTAATTTCCATCTCATGTTCTTCTTTTTTCAATCTTGAAGAAAAGATCAGAGAGGGCAGGCTGGCCAGGGCTATAATAAAGAATAGATAAAACCTTTGCTTAAATTTTAATAATAAGGCTATGATGGTTATGATGGATCTTAATGAACTTAATGAAATATCAAATAGATCCGGTAAATTATTGGCAAAATTGCGTACGGCCTGTAATTTATTTTGAAAATCTGCACTTTCAATATAGGAATAAGGCAGACGGCTTGTTTTTTCCACGATTAATACATTTACATTACTGACTACTCTATAGCGCATTACTGAAAACAAGGGCATATAACCTAGCATGATAAACCTATCTATAAATATAAATACAGCCAGTAGCACGATACCTGTAATAACGTTGGTTTCAAAAACTGGCATATTATTTATCGCTATTTTCTCTGCTTCCTGAATGATATAAGATATGGCAGTCACATTTAAATATGGTATTACACCGAATATAATGAAGAATAACACTGAAACTAAAAAAGTAATTCTGTTATTTTTGTATATAAAAGCAAGACTGTTAGTAAAATATTTAAAGTCCTTCAAATGTTTTTGCCTGTCCAATTTATAATCACCTACAGTCATGAAAAATTTATTTTAGATAGCGAACTATCTTCTCCCGCAACCCCATTT
>JAAYRT010000165.1 GCA_012518635.1 Halanaerobiaceae bacterium
AGAAACATAAATAAAGGGTTAAAAGATCTAACTGCAGATTTTAAAAAGAAAGTAGATATACCTTACAACATAATACATGATGTATTAAATAGGATAGGTGTAGTAAGGGATATTGATATGTCTGGGGAATTAATGTTAGATGAATTAGGGCTAAGTGATGAGGAATATTTTGAAATAGTATCTTGGGCTTTAGGTCCTTTCACACAAGACATATACAGATCAATGGAACATGTTTGGCATAATTTAAGAGTTGATGTAAATGATGTTGTATTGACAGGTGGGGTTACTGATGTAAAAGGTATAGATAAATATTTAGAAGAAATGTTTAAAAGCGAGGATAGAGATTTAAATGTAGAAAATTGGGAGTTTGTAACTAATATAAATTATGGAAACATCTATATAAACAATGATTCGGATAAATCTCTTGGAGGAGAATATGCGATAGCTTTTGGACTAGCTTTAAAAGGATTGTTTAAATAAGGGGGGAGAGAGTTACTTTATGTAACGGGGATATATGATGAAAAGTATTAATTTATTACCTAAAGAATATAGAAAAGCTGAATTTAAATCTCAATTAAAAAAAGGAATAGTATACATTTGTGTAATATTGGTAGTATATTTTGCATTCTTAGGTTTTGGGATATATAGGCTAAAAACAAAAATAGCTGATGTAAATGAGAATATTAATGAGGGTAAACGAATGAGGGCTAGAATAGAGCTTAAAAAACAGGAGTTAGTAGATAAAGAATTATTTTTAGAAAATTTAGATGAGGCGTTGTTTCCTTTCTATGATTTTACAAAATTTCTTATTGTTAATAAACCTTTAGATTTAGATTTAATATCTGTAGATACATTGGATAGGATGTGGGGTAGTCCTGAGGAATATAATGATGTTGATACAAATGATGATGAAAATGATGACACAAATGATGATGAAAATAGTGATGAGAATGATGGTGAAAACAGTGATATAAACGATGAATCTGAAGATGAAGTTGAAGATGGAGCTGAAGAAGATATTGTGATGTCTAAAGCCAGTAAAGTAAGTGACATGATGGTTGTTGTAAGAGGAAGTTCAAAAAACATATCTTCTATTTCCAATTATATTTATAAAATAAGTTTATTAGATTATGTAAGAGATGTTAGTCTTACAGCAATTGAGGAGATGGAAACTCCTAATGGGGTAGAGAATGTGTTTGAGATAGTACTAGATATAGAGTAAGGGGGGATGTTAATGAAGATTGAGGTTACTGAAAGAGATAAGGTTTTATTAATTGTGTTAGCTATAATAGTAGCTTTTTATCTAGTTTATTCGTTTGGATATAAAAACCTAAAGGCTTATGGTGAAGAATTAAAACATGAGTTAGCTAGCTTAGAAAAAAGTGTACCTGATATTGAAAGTTTAAAGATTGAGGAAGAAGGCTACGACTCTCAAATAGAGGAAATTGATACTAAAATAGATACGATAAAACTTGAGGGGGGTAGTGGGGCAATAAATAAACAAGGGTTGTTACAGTATATAAGTGAGTGGGCTGAAACTTTTGATGTAGATGTAATACGATTTAAAGAAATAGATAATTTAGAGGCTAATGATGTGTGGAGAACTAGATATGAGATTCAGCTTGGTGGAAGTTTAAATGATTTAGTAGTAATGGCCAACAAGTTAGATGACCTTAATATTAGTTACAATGTATTATCAATGTCTTTAAGGCAACTTATGGATCATCCTTGGTTAAAAAGAGGTTATGAGGATTTAAGTGATTTACCTTGGATGAATTTTGAAAAAGAAGATGAGGAAGATGGGGAGGATGAGTTCAGTGATTTAGACTTAGATGATTTAGATTTAATTGATGAAAATGATATAAATGTAACACCTACTGATGGTAGGTATGATAATAATGGAGGTAAAGATGATAAGAAAGATA
>JAAYRT010000115.1 GCA_012518635.1 Halanaerobiaceae bacterium
GGTATTTATACCCGTGCCGGTTCGAGCCCGGCTCCCGGCACCATTTTCACGGGCCCATAGCTCAGTTGGTCAGAGCAACCGGCTCATAACCGGTTGGTCCCAGGTTCGAGTCCTGGTGGGCCCACCAGTTTTCATACACTTCATATCATACTTCTTCATATCATAATAATTAAGGAGAGGGTATTCCTGGGTCAGGAAGCCCTTTTTTTTATGCCTGGGAATCCAGTAATAGAGAGATATCTGATGTCCGATTAGAAAAAAGAGGAGTATATTATTCCTTGCAGAATAATTATACAGGGATATTTGATGCCAGATAGTTTAAATATAAACTATTTATATTTAAAATTTACATATTCAAATTATTAAAAGTTTTCAGAAAGAAGTTAAAAATGAAAAAGGTTACGGGGAGGGTATTGAGAAACGTTTTTCAGTACTGAATCAGGAGGAACTGGTTGTACTTCATGATTTGCTGGAAAGGTTGAGGGGGGCTAAGGGCTGACTTAAAGAAGCAGGGAGGATAGATATGAAGATACTGGCAGGAAGAAGTGCAGGAAAAACTGAATATAGTCGGGCTTTTTATAAAAAAGGTGAAGTGCCTGAAGCTCTATTGGACAGGATAGAGTTAATCCTGGAGGAGGAAGGGAAGAGAGGGACTGACAAAGGCAGGGAAGAGATCGAGCTGGTCTTTATTACTGATTTAAGCCTGGAGGGCAGGTATAGCGGGGAATTGATTGTAGTAACAGAGAGGCGGATACTTAATCTGTCTTCAGTAGAAAGACCTTATATGACGGAATTGGCTGTGGAGCTGGAGAGTATAGAGGATATGGTCCTGCGGCAATTGACCGGTAATAATATATTGAAAATCAGCAGGGGGGAAGGAAGTCTGGAGTTCCTGCGTTGTACCCCTGCCCTGCAGCTGGATTTAAATGATTTTCTGAGTAAGCTGGATGAATTGCTGCAGGAAAGGTTTAATAGGGAAAGTGTCCTGGGGACTCTGAAGCATGCCGGCAGGGGGCAGCAGAATATAAAGTATTGTCCCAAGTGTGGAAAGACTATTTCCCACTGGCGGAATTATTGTCCTGAATGTCTGGATAAGAGAAGATTGCTTTTGCGTCTATTGTCCTATGTCAGGCCCTATCTTTTTGTCTTTATCCTGGCCTTTATCCTTTTAGGGGTTGTTACCTTTTTGAGTTTATTGCCGCCATTGCTAAACAGGAACCTGGTGGATGATGTCATAGCACCGGCCATCGGGGCGGAGAGCCAGGCCTATATAGCAGGTGCTGGTACTATTTCCCGTATACTGGTTTCCCTGGCTCCCCCGGGTTCTATCAAATTACTGCTGATTATAGTCCTTACCATGCTGGTTGTTAATCTTTTGACCAGTGTTCTGTCTACAGCCAGGACCTATCTGGTCAGCTGGTTAGGACAGAAGATTATCGTTGATTTGCGGGAAGAGGTTTACAGCCATCTACAGGGCCTTTCCCTGAGCTTTTATAATAAAGAGTCGACAGGGCAGATAATGTCCAGGGTAACTTCAGATGTAGACAGGCTGCAGCATTTTTTGAGTGAGGATATCCAGCGGCTGGCCCAGGATATTTTTACAGTGATTTTTATAGTGGCTATCCTTTTCAATCTGAGCTGGAAGCTGGCTGTTTTAGTCATACTGCCTGCTCCTTTACTGGTCTTCCTGACCCTGTATTTCCGTAATAAATTGCGGCGTATTTACCGTACCCTCTGGAAGAAATATGCCAGTATAAATACCATCCTGGCGGATACCATTCCCGGTA
>JAAYRT010000116.1 GCA_012518635.1 Halanaerobiaceae bacterium
CATGTAAGGCATATTTGCTCAAATTAAAGGCTATTAACTGGGCCGTAATAGTTGTACCTATATTGGCCCCCATGATTACACCGATAGATTGCTTCAGGGTCATTAAACCAGCATTAACAAAACCAACTACCATAACTGTAGTTGCACTACTGCTCTGAATTATTGCGGTAACTACTGTACCTACCAGTAAACCGATGAAACGGTTAGTAGTCAGCATTCCCAGGAGGTCCTTTAACCTTTTCCCGGCAGCTTTCTGCAGCCCTTCACTCATCTGTATCATACCATAGATGAAGAGACCCAGGCCGCCAAACAAACTAAATGCCATATCGATTGTCACAAATATCTCCCCCATTATTCAGCTTAATGCTAAACATAAATAAGCTAAAATTAAGTATCTAACCTTCCTTTTTTATTATATTTACAAACCAAAAAAAAATAAAGATAATATTTTATTTTGTTATCCATGACCTTTTTACTATTCGACAAAGAGAAAGGAATTCCTGCCTAAAAGGGTGATTTCCTCCGGCAAAATGAGATATTCAGACTTTTCTCTCCATTCCCTTTCTTCTGCATATTTCCCCATTTTTCTACATAGTTCTACCAGTAAATTAGCCTCCAGCCAGGCCGGACCTTCCTTTATAACATTTTGCAAATGATTTAAAGCCTCCTCCCGGCAATCATGAAAATAAAATAAAATTCCCAGATTACTATCTTTACCCGGCAACCTGAGACCCTTAATTATCTCCAGCAGGATGGAAATACCTTCCTGAAAGGCAAATTCGATAAACAAATCCAGAAAGTATAATAGGCGGATAAAAAACCTTAAACCCGTTACAGCATTATCGAAATTAATTAAGATCCTTTCGCCGTAAAAGTAAATTCTCTTAATATAATTCAGCAGATGCCAGTCCATATAATCTCCCAATAATTTCAACTGATTTGCTACACTTCTGGATTCAGCTTTACCCGGTATCAGTAAATTTGCCAGCCATTGCAGATGTAATGCCTGTCTATAATATATAAAATCCGGCCTTATCTTCCGCAGTTTTTTTATGGAAAAATCATACTGGTTTTGTTTTAAGGATAGCAAGCCCTGCCAGTAGAGCAGGATATTCTCATTTTCCTGGATTATTTTCTGTCTCTCTAATATTTCTTCTATTAAGTGATATTCCTTTTTCAAAAACAGGGCTTCCAGGACAAGCAGTAATAAGGTTCTGTTTTCCGGTTTATCAAGTTGGAAAAAGATAAATAGATTATCAGAGGTTAATTCAATCAGCTCCAGTAAAGCTCTGATAATGATCCTGTTTTCCCTGTCACAGTCAAAAGCCCTTTCCAGGTATAATCTGGCTTCTTTCTCTCGCCTGGAAAATAAAATCAAGCCTGAAAAGAGACAGGCCTGGGCCAGGAGTCTCCTTTCTGTTTTATTATTCCTTAAATCAGCTAAAATAATCTTTTGAAAACAGTCCAGGGCCTGCTCCTGGTTCCCTTTAAGAAATTCCAGATAACCTTCCCAGAATTTAAAGACCAGATTATCCGGATGCTCTGCCAGGATATTCCTGATCATTCTCTCTGCCCGCAGGTATTGTCTATCTTCCAGCAGGAGGGGTATCAGGCTTTCCAGTATGACAGTTTTATCTTTATCTTCAGCCAGTTCATAGGCCTCCTCCAGTCTTACAATAGCCAGCTCATAATTGGCTTCCACCGCTTCTTCCCGGGCCCTCCTGACAGCTGTTGGAATTTCCCGGTCAATTAAGAACTCTCTATCAGTTAATAACCTGTCTGGCAAACTTCTCTCTCTATCCAATCTTAAATCCAGTAATAAGTTTTCGGAAAATAAGAGGGAAGCAGCCCTCCTGACAATAGGCAGATGGAGAATTTTTAAAGAGGCTTCTCCATTTAAGGCCAGGATGGAATTGGTGATGCTTTCATGCCTGTTATTGGAATAAAAATAAGCCTCCTTATTTTGATATAACCTGAATGAGAGACGGGGTAATTGCAGGCTCTTCCCTGTATAAGGATTCCTCTTCAGATCAATTACAGGCAGATAAAAACCATCCACATCAGAATTCCGCAGGATAGCCCTTAACTGGCGGTAATCTTCCCCCAACTCTTCATCTCCATCCAGAAACAGGACCCAGCGGCCCTTGACTTTTTCCCTGGCCATATTGCGGCCCTTATCAAGGTTTATCCTGCCCTTTAAATGAAATACCCTGGCCCCGGCCTCCCTGGCAATGGTTCTGGTTTCGTCCAGAGAATCCATATCCACCAGTATTACCTCATCGGCAATCTTCTTTACACTTCTGATGGTCCGGGAGATAGAAGCAGCTTTATCCCGGGTTACAATACAGACACTTAAAAGCATATTATTATCACCTTATTGATTTATTTATCTTTAAATAGTTCCCATACCTCCGGATCTTCCTGGCCGGGACGCCAGAATACCACTCCCTTTAATTGAAAATCCTGTAATAATCTAAGCTTTGACTCAATGCTGCATCTATTTTCAAACCAGACCTCATGTTCCACTCCATTCACTTCATATTTCATATAGGGACACCGGGACTCCTGATCCCACTCGATTTCTTTTTTATATCTCCCGGCTAATTCTGCAATCTGCCTGTAAACCAGGCCCCTCCCTCTCTCCTCCTGTTTCAGAGGCCAGTCATAGCCATAAAGGCCTAAAGCAAAATATATCTTCTCCAGGGGAATCTCCATGATAGCATAATCGATGACATCCTGGAGCCAGTTGATTGGTGCTATCGGCCCTGGCGGCCCTCCCGGCCAGTGAAAATCATAGGCCATAATGATTATCCGGTCTGCTATCTTCCCCAGTTTATTATAGTCATAGGCACCGGACCAGGTGGAATCTTTACTATTGCCGGTTTTGGCAGGAATACATATGCTTAAATGGAAACCTGCACCATGAAGATTCTCCGCTACCCTGCCAATAAAATCTGTGTAACTTTCCCTGTTTTCATATTTCACTCCTTCTATATCAAGGCACAGTTCCTCATAGCCCCTTTTCTTCAAATAGGCCAGGGAATCTGCTGTAAACCTATTGACAGCCTCCTTGTCTTTTACCAGGCTGTTACTGACCCGGCTGGATAGTTCCAGGTTCTGTACCATAGGTATAATCTTTTTTTTATTCATATATTGGTGGATGGTACCGGCATCATCATGAATTCTAATACTCCCATCTGCAGCTGCCCCCAGCCAGGCAGGAATAAGCTTATCAAAAATACTATAATATTTTTTTATAACCTCCAGGCCAGCCCTGTTATAAGGAAGATGAAAAACCAATAATTCCAATGATAACTTACCTCCCTGGATCTTATCGCTCCCTAAAATTTTATTGAAAGTGCTTCCAGTACATTTTTTATCCTGTTACAGATTGTGGCCTTACCGGAACCGGCAAATAATAAACCCACTGCAGCATTGCCCATATCCAAAACCAGGGAGCCGCTGTCTCCCGCCTCTGACATGGGTGTAGTAATAAACTGATCCTCAAAGGTGGCAGTCTCATATTCATTCATGCTGACAGTAACAGTAGCTGCAACGGCTACAATTTTACCCCGGGTTACCCCGGTAGTCCTGCCGCTTTTCTGTACTTCCATATCCAGTTCCGGTTCAGCTATACCCTTTACCCGCCCTATCCCCACTATTTCATCACTGATTAGCTGTTCTGAGACCGGCCTGGCCACTGCACAATCAACCAGATTGCTCCTCCCTTCTCTAAATAGCCTGAATCTATATTCCGGCCTTACCAGATGGATGAAAAAATTAGCCAGGCTTTCTACAGCCAGAGCAATTTTACAATCAGCTGCTCCTTCTCCCGGATAAAGAGGAACAAATCTCTCCAGATAGCCGATCAGATCAGCCGGATTATCTCCATTATCATAGGTTCCCGGCTGTAGGATGGGGTCATCCTTTCTGGCCCTTCCGTCACTGCCATTACTGATATTGGCCAGGACATGATTATTGGAAAGGATCAGAGGCTCCCCGCTTTTCTTATCTCTGACCAGGGCGCCAAAGGTACCGGCGGATACCTGATAATGGCCGATACTTATCCCCGGCCGGGCCGGCCGTATCCTGGCTGTCCTTTCCTGCAAAAAATGCAGCTTCCCCACCTCAATCACATCTGTACAGTAACTGCCCAGCCTCTGGGGCACCAGGTCTTTTTTATTCAGCTTTTCAGGAGGCAGCTTTTTTTCCACCAGGATAAGCAAGGCCTCTTCCCCTGTTTTTTTACCTTTTTTCTCTTTCCGGCCATAGCCTATACCGACAACATTTTCTCTATTTAGTATCCTGGCCTTGTATCTATCTATAATCTCCCGGTAAGCAGCCATAAACACCCCTCCAGATTTATTTATAGATATAATATTCAGAGGGGCTGTTTTTAGTGCAGAAAAAAAGCTGTAACCTCTTGCCGGTTACAGCTTTATAACTATGTTATTCTCCTTTATATAACACCGATCTTTCTATTATCCTGTTTCAATTTTATTTCTACACTGTCAGTCAAAAGATCCGCGTAACTATAGGAGACCCGCCTTATCTGTTGATTATCCTTAATCTTGATTACAAAAATGTTCTGATGGGTTTTTTCCAGTATTCCTTCTTTCTCCAGGGTTTTTCTCCTACCACGATTGGCTTTTACCATCACTTCACGACCGACAAAGGAACTGATGTTGTTCCTGATCTCCGTCAACACATTCTCACTCTTATTCATGGTAGCCACACCTTCCTAATTATTTTACTTATAAACTTGAGGAGAAATTTACAGAATCATATATATTATACCACAAATGAGGGATAATAATCAAACAAACTTTATATTATAGCAAAGAATCAATTAGGTGTCAATACCACAGGCCTATTTTATTATGGATATTTCAGGCGCAGCTTTCCCCTGGTCTCCACCCCGCCAACCCCGCCCAACCCAGTAATGGTATTGTTGATTACATCCTTTACCGGTACAAACTCCCGGACCGAAGTGGAAGCAATTTTCTCGACCACCAGGATGGGATCAAGGAAATGGATGAGTTTGTTCTGAGGAGAACTGGCAAAATTAGCCCCGCCCTCGATTAACTGATTATAATCCGACTGACAGGCACCGGCAAAGATAACCAGCTGATCCAGGTCAGGCTGAAAGCTGCGGGCAATTTCCACTGTTTTTATAAAATAGTCCGAGGTATGGTGAGCCTTATTGAAAAATTCCCCATCATGACCTGTTATCACCAGTATATCCGGCCTCATTTTCTCTAACAATTCTGAAATTTTTTCTGGTTGTCCTTTTTCCGGAATAAAAAAACCCTTAGCATTTATGTTCAAATTTTTATAATTCAACATGGACAACTTTAAATAATCCTGGTCTCCATCAATGTGCAATACTTTAACCCTATATTCCTGATAAAGACATTCTTTCTGTTCTCCATTTCTGATTAACCTATTATTTAAAACCTGATGCCGCCATTGTCTGTGCATAAACTCATAGGATTCCATCATTAATTCTTTCTTGATGATCTTTTTATCCTTTTCTACCTTGACCAGATCATCAATTGGGGCATCAGCCATTAAGCGCAGTTTGATACTCCTTAAGATGGCCATATCTTTATATATTTTATCTATCCTGAAGACCAGGTCGCAGTTATATGATTTTCTGCTTACAAAATCATCAACCTGAAATTTCAAGGAGCCCGCCCCCCGCAGGGTATATTTTAGGAACTTTAATATAATATATGAGAGGAGCGGTCTTTCTGTTACTTTGTAAATCTATCGGCAACAGACGAAGCAGCATAGGCTTCAGGTTTAATATGGGCTTCATAGCCGCTGCCCACTACCATGCCGACTACCTCTTTGATGATTTCCCTGGTCGGGCCTTTTTCCCCTACATCCAGGTGAATCTCTACCTCTAAATCATCCATCAGGTTGCTTTCACCGGCAAAGAGTCCTGTCAAATAACTGGCCACTTCCAGGCTTTTGGAGGCTTCATAAAAAATCCTCTGCTTCATGCTAAGTTTTGTGTATTCATTTTCCTTCCGGTAGAAAAAGCGGCCCCCCCTGCCTATCCGGTAGATAATGATAGCAGTAACAAAAACTATTCCATCCTGTCTGCACTGGGAATCAGTACCAATTATCAGCCTGTACTTTTCTTCCGGTTCTGCATTTATGTAACTCAAAATAGTTTCAAATACCTTATGGATACCCAGCCTTCCATCACTTGGACTAATAAAATTCATATCAATTCACCTTATCTTCCATGCCTTTAAAAAGTATATTGCTCAATTGGCCTATCTCACTAAGATCAAGCATCTCTCCCCGGGTTCCTTCCGGAATTCCCATTTCCTGCAGGCTTTCTTCGATCAACTCTCTATCCAGCCTTATATTTGCTGCTTTACTCAAAGAATTTTTGAGATTCTTTCTCCTCTGTTGGAATATTGCCTGAACAATCTGAAAGAAGAACCTCTCATCTTCCAGCTGTACAGGGGGTGTTTCATTGGTCTCTAATTTTATTATGGCTGATTTAACGTCCGGCTGTGGTATAAAAACACTGGGTGGAACTATATGACAAATCTCCGGCCTGGTATAATACTGGACAGCTATACTTAAGGCCCCATAATCCTTTCCGCCTGGTTTTGCCACCATTCTCTCCGCTACTTCTTTCTGGACCATGAAAACATACCTCTCTACCGGAACCCTGGCCTCCAATAGGCCCATGATAATAGGGGTAGTTATATAATAAGGAAGATTGGCTGCCAGTTTGACTGGTTTATCCAATAAAGCATTCTCAGTAAAAAACTCCGGCCAATCTATATCCAGGACATCCCTGTGGATTAAGGTTAACTGTTCTGCCTGGAAGAGCTCCTTTAATATCCGGACCATCCTTTCATCTTTCTCGATAGCAAATAATCTACCGTCCTCTATTCTTTCCAGGAGAGCCTGGGTCAGGGAGCCAATACCAGGTCCTATTTCAATAATCTGGTCCCCGCTCTTGATTTCAGCAATATTTACGATTTTCTCAATTATATTGCCATCTATTAAAAAGTTCTGGCCTAATGCTTTACTTAATCTTATTTGGTAATCTGCCAATATTTCCCTTGTTACAGTCGGTGTTGCTATTCTTTTCTCCAAATGATTTCACCTTTCCAAAAATTATATATTATTTATTTTAACATAGAATTTTATTATTGGCAAAAGTATATTACCGGCTGCAGCTTAATATACTTTTAATATACTGAAAGAATCCTTATTTAATACATAAAACATTTCTTTTAACAAGTAAATCCCTCCCTACATATATTAATCATAGATTTTAATCGGGAAAATACGGGTTAAAGGAGGAGATTATCCGTGCGTAGGGAGGAAGGGGAGAAAAAGAGGTATAATGCCTATAATCTTTTTCTTATTTTAATATTACTTATCCTGTCTGAGGATCTTCTGCAGATACTGAGAAAAATCGGGGAAAGGGGATAAGCTTAATAACTTCAATAAAACCAGTTGCAGGGTGGACGGATAAGCAGCGAGGAGGTAAAGATGGATAATAAATTATATACAACTATCTCCAATTATATCGAGGAAAATAGAAATAAATATTCCAGTAATGAGATTTTCGGCCTTTTAAGCATGCTGGTCCTGCTGGAAATCACTGAAATCTTCCAGCTTGATTATTCCAGGCTGCCTGAAAGACACCAGGAGCTGCCTGCTCCAGCAGGAATAAATAATCCTGCCAATCTCATTACCCTGTTAAGCCAGTTACAGGGAGGTGCTGAAGGAAATAATCTAAAACAGCTCCTTCCCCTTTTACTGACTGCCCTGGGTGGCAGCAACAGGAACAATCTGGATTTAAACCAGATCAGTGACCTGCTGACTACCCTAAAGAGCAACAGGGAAAAGGATTCAGATGAAGAGATTAAATTGATAGAGGACAGGGAGGAAGAAGGAACAGGCGATAGTAAAAAAAAAATAGCAGGGAGATAAAAAAACTTGACTGGAGACAATTAAAAATATAAAGGCCAGACAGGAGCCGGACGCTCCTGTTTTCCTTTTTCTACCGTTATGAACCCAAAACTTTAAGGCTATAATAAACTACAGATATATAGAAAACATTAAAAACAATAGGAAGATAATAAAATATAAAAGAAGCATATGAAAATAACATAAGTTTTAAACGAAGACTAAGGAGTAAATACAGATGGAGAAAAAATATAAACTGATGATGCTGGCCTTCAGCGGTGTCCCCTTCATAATGGTCCTGGGGAATTCCATGCTAATACCTGAATTCCCCCAGATAAAATCTGCCTTAAACATCAGCCAGTTCCAGGTTGGCCTCTTCATTACCGCCTTTTCCATCTCTGCCGGAATAACAATCCCCTTCCTGGGCTATCTCTGCGACCAGGTAGGCAGGATAAAGATAATAGTACCCGCCCTATTACTCTATGGAGCAGGGGGGATAATCTCGGGGCTGGCTGCCTTATTCCTGGACAATCCCTATGCTGTCATCCTCTGCGGACGGGTGGTTCAGGGTATAGGGGCTGCCGGCACTGCACCGATAGTGATGGCACTGGTGGGGGATATTTTTCAATCACAGCAGCGCAGTGAAGTCCTGGGTATCCTGGAGGCATCCAATGGCCTGGGGAAGGTACTCAGCCCTATTTTAGGCTCGGCCATCGGTCTTATCAGCTGGATTGCCCTCTTTTTTTTCTATGCCATCCTGGCCGTTCCCATTGCTGCTGCCGTCTGGTTCCTGGGCGAAGAAAAAGAAGAGCCCCGCAAACAGGGGCTGAAAGAATATTTAGCTAACATAAAAGGTATCTTTGAGAAAAAAGGTTCATCCCTTCTGACCACAATCCTGGCTGGAATGCTGGTCCTATTTGTTCTTTTCGGCCTGCTCTCCTCCTTCTCTGATACCCTGGAGACAAAATATCATATCAAGGGATTCAGCAAGGGGCTGGTCATCGCTATCCCCATCCTGTTTATGTCCATTACCTCCTATACCACCGGCCGTATTCTAAAAAAGATTAAAAAATACTTCAAGTTCTCCATCACCACCGGACTGTTCCTGGTGACCGGTATGCTAGTATTACTGTATTATATGGATTCCCTGCTGGCTTACTTAATATTTTTCTCCCTCCTGGGCATCGGTACTGGTCTGGTCCTGCCCTCTGTAAATACAATGGTAACCAGTTCCTGCAGTACCAGCCAGCGGGGAGTTATAACCTCTTTATACGGGGCTGCCCGCTTTATTGGAGTTGCTATAGGTCCTCCTGCCTTTACTGCCCTGCAGGAAGTCAGTAAACTATGCATGTATTTTGCCACAGCAGGTATAGCTTTAATTGTTCTTATTCTGGCCTTTATCTTTATTAAAGAAAGGGGTATGACTCCCCGGCAAGAAAACTAATTCTTCAGGCTCTGCATTGGTGCAGGGATTCTCCCGCCCCGGTCGATAAAATCCTTACTGGAATAAGGATTAATCTTCATCACCGGTGCCCGTCCAAACAGGCCGCCATAGACCACTTCATCCCCTACATCCTTCCCCGGAGCAGGGATAAGCCGGACAGCAGTAGTCTTATTATTGATCACACCTATGGCCACTTCATCGGCGATGATAGCCGAAATTGTCTCTGCCGGAGTATCTCCGGGAACTGCAATCATATCCAGACCGACTGAGCAGACACAGGTCATGGCCTCCAGTTTCTCCAGGCTCAGGGCTCCCTTTTCTACAGCATTGATCATCCCGGCATCTTCACTGACAGGGATAAAGGCACCGCTCAAACCGCCTACATGGGAAGAAGCCATAACCCCGCCCTTTTTGACCGCGTCATTCAGCAGGGCCAGGGCAGCAGTGGTACCATGGGTTCCGCAACACTCCAGGCCCATCTCCTCCAGGATATGGGCAACACTATCACCGACAGCAGGGGTCGGTGCCAGGGACAGGTCTACAATACCAAAGGGAACCCCCAGCATCCTGGCCGCCTCCCTGGCCACCAGCTGCCCCATCCTGGTAATCTTGAAAGCAGTTTTCTTGACTGTTTCAGCCACCTCATCAAAGGGTTTCCCCTTTACCTTCTCCAGGGCTGCTTTTACTGTTCCCGGTCCGCTGATACCCACATTTATGACACATTCTCCCTCACCGGGACCATGAAAGGCACCGGCCATGAAAGGATTGTCCTCCGGTACATTGGCAAATACCACTAATTTACTGCAGCCAATTCCATCCCTGTCAGCTGTCAGTTCTGCTGTTTTCTTAATGACCCTGCCTATCTCTGCCACTGCATCCATATTAATTCCTGCTTTTGTTGTCGCCACATTCACTGAGGAACAGACCCTTTCTGTACTGGCCAGGGCCTCAGGGATGGAGGCTATTAATTTCCGGTCATTATCTGTATGGCCTTTATGGACCAGGGCAGAGAAACCCCCGATAAAATCAACACCGATCTCTTTTGCCGCCTCATCCAGTGTCCTGGCTATACTGACATAATCTTCTTCTGTACCGGCCCCGCCTATCATGGCAATGGGTGTGACAGCAATCCTTTTATTTATAATCGGTATGTCATACTTTAGCTGTATCTCATCAGCTACTTTAACAAGATCCCTGGCATAGTTACAGATTTTATCATAGATATTTTTCCTCAGGATCCTGGTATCTCCATGGGCACAATCCAGGAGGGAAATACCCATGGTAATTGTCCGGATATCCAGTTTTTCTTCTTCCAGCATATGTATTGTTTCCATAATTTCATATGGATTAAACATTCTCTACTTCTCCTCTCTTATATCACTTGAAATCCCATGCAGGCATTAAAATCCCATACATCTAAATCCTGTGCATGGAACGGAAAATGTCCTCATGTTGCAGCTTGATAGAGACTCCCAGTTCCTCTCCCAGTTTATCCAGTCTGGCCTTGACCTCTTCCAGGGAAAACTCCATCTTCTCCATATCCACCATCATTATCATGGTAAAATATTCTCCCATGATGGTCTGGCTGATATCCAATATATTAATCTTACATTCAGCCAGCAAATTGCTTACCCTGGCAATAATTCCGATTTTATCCATTCCGATTACAGTAATTATCCCTCTCATATTCTGCCCTTCCTTCCTATTAGTTACAATTTGTTTGCCTATTATTGTACCATTTATGAATATACATTACAATATTTCTTTTCTTTTCAAGGTAATAAAGTCAACAATAACACACTGCTGTCTTCGCAAGGAAATACACAAGAACCTTAATCCCAGGGAAAGCTATAATACATGTTATAAGATTAAACTATATACTACAGGCCAGGCAAGCAAAAAGGCTGTAGATTCATATCTACAGCCTTTAGTATCCCTTATTATCTTCAGGCTCTAATAAACAGCCTGCCACTTTTTCTCTCCAGGTTTCTGGCAGCTGGCCTTTTTCTCCCTGGCCAGCACATAGACTAGATAGCCGCTATATCTGCAGGTAGTGTTATAAAGAAGGTCAGGGCATTCTTGACAGACTTCCAGGCGGCTCTTATAGATTTCTTCTGCTACCAGTTCATCCCTGGTCTTCGCTTCTGCATCCCTGATTATCTCATAGATATCCCCCGGACTGAGATAAACCGATGCTGAACAGCCTTTACAGCCCTGTCTGGACATCTCTTACTCCTTTTTTAAGGTCAGCAGTACTACAGAGGCAGCAGGCAGGTTGACAGTAAAGCCGTTTTCAGTCTTCTCTGCAGCAGTAAAGGCGGCAGGTTTTACCCTTTCAGGTACCTCAAAGGTATTGTGGGCAGTAATTTCATCAGCAGCCAGCACCTGGCCGGTCATACTGCCAATCCTGAAATCTGTACTGTTTAATACACAGTCTACCTTAACCCCTTCGTTGGCCTTCAGGTTACAGAAAGTAATATTGATATCCCCATTGCTGTCCATGGAAGCTGAGGCATTTACTGCTGGTATGCTTTCTTCTCCCATCTGGTAGTCCTCGCTTTCCAGATGGAGATCAATTAATTCTGCATCCTGGTGCACCTTATAAAGGTCAAAGA
>JAAYRT010000117.1 GCA_012518635.1 Halanaerobiaceae bacterium
CAGCCAGGTTCATGGCTGCCCCGATATTGGTGCCGCCGCCCGGGATCATCTCTGTATCAACAACACTTAAAAACATCCTGGCCAGGTCATAATCATCCGTCAGGGGCATCTGGATATAGGCATCAGATGAAAAGGGGATAAAACCAACCCTGTCTCCCTCCAGGCGGGAAATGAGCCTCTCCACTATATTCTTCATCCACTGCAGCCTGGAGGGCGGCATATCTTCCACCAACATACTCTTAGAAGTGTCCAGGAGGATATAGATATCAAGTCCCTCTTTCTGTACCTCCTGGTAACCAGTGAAAATCTGGGGGCCCAGGGCAGAGAAGGCCAGCAAAACCGAAGCCAGGGTAAGCAGAAAAATAACCAGAAAGCCGGAACCCCTGCCTGTCTTCAGATGTAAAGAAGCCAGGATTTTCTCTTTCTTCCGGTAACCCAGTATTAAGATAAGCAGCAATAAAAACGGAATGAGCATAAAGATTATATTTTCCGGATACCTGTACTCCAATTGCTTCCAGAACATTGACTCTGCCTCCACATTGTAACTGCATGATCCATGACATTATCATTTGTTTTTAAAAAATCAATAGCAATGACGAAAACCCAGTAAATACATGGTTTTTTAAAATCTCAGGGAATCCTGATAAAGTAATACCTGTCCAGAAATAGTCCAATAAGAATCAAGAATAAACCTGCCAGGATAAGGGGATAGGCCAGTTCCCTATACTGCTGGAAGTTATCCCTCTCAAACCTGGTCTTCTCCAGCCGGTTAATCTCCTTAAAGATTTTATCCAGGGCCTCCGGGTCCCTGGCCCGGTAATACTTGCCGCCAGTTGTCTCAGCTATCTCCTGTAACAGTTCTTCATCAAGGCCCCCGGCATAGCGCTGGTACCTTTTCTGTCCCATGATATATACCGGCATGATGGTCTCATCAGTTCCCACCCCGATGGTATAGATCCTGACCCCCATCTCGCTGGCCAGCCTGGCTGCCGTCAGGGGATCAATGCTTCCAGCATTATTGACCCCATCGGTGACCAGGACCACTACCTTTGATTCCGCTTCACTCTTCTTCAACCTGTTCAGGGCAACGGAAATACCCATACCGATGGCTGTACCATCCTGGTTTACAGAAGTGACATCCACCTCCTGGAGGGAGGCCCTGAGGATATTGTGGTCAAGGGTCAGGGGAATCCTTGTATAGGCAGTACCGGCAAAGATGACCAGGGAAATCCGGTCCTGGCTCCTCTCCCGGATAAACTTGTCCATAGTCTCCCGGGCTGCCTCCAGGCGGCTTGGCTCGAAATCCACCGATCTCATGGAACCGGAAACATCCAGCACCAGGGCAATATCAATACCTTCCCGCTTCAGGGACAGGCTCTGGTCCAGCAACTGGGGCCTGGCCAGGGCTAAGCAGAACAGGATCAGGCCGGCCAGGATAATGTATCTTCCTATCTTTCCTTTTATTGTCTCCTTCAAGCCCGCTGCCCTGATCACACTGATGTTAGAAAAGTCCAGGGCTGCCTTTTTTCTTTTCCTTAAAAATAGATATAAAAGCACAGGTATTAAAAGGAGATAAGGCCAGTTGGCAAAACGCATCATTAATATCCCTCACCTGCCTGTAGACTCTTTTCGATATCCAGTACGATCTGGTCAAGATTCTCCCTTCCCTTTTCCCTGGTCTCCCGGTCAGGGAGCTTTCCCGTATAATTATATCTATCTGCCTGCAACAACCAGTCCTCTATCTCTGCTCTCTTTTCTTCCAGCAGGGCTATTCCCCGGAGCTCCTCCATGATTTCCCGGGAGGTCTTTCCCCTCAGCCGGCAGGCAAAGGTTTTCTCCAGATATTCCTTAAAGGAAAGGCTGAGCTCCACAAAATAGTCAGCTGAATCAATATCCAGTTCAGCCACCCTCTTTTGGAAAAGGGCATGGGACCCCAGGGCTTTCTCTCTCTTTTCCTTGATAAATAACCTGATGAAGAAATAAAGGAATGTTAAAAAAAGGATACTTAAGGCCAGGAAAATGTATTTCCAGTAGGGGTTATAGAGGGAATCCAGGGGCTGAGGGTCAAGGGTAAAGATACCATCCCTCTCCAGTTCATCCAGGGTGGAACTGACCTTAATAAGCAGTTCCTTATCCCCCAGGACGATCCGGTACTCCCCCGGCTCAAAGGTTCTTAAGGTCAGGAGATAGTCATCTCCCTGCTGCCGGCTCTCCACTATCTCAAATTCAGTAATCTCCCCCAGAAGCCCTTCCAGGCTATAGCCGTCGGCAGATATTTTCAGGGTAATCAGGTCACCGATAAAAATACTCCGTTCCCCTGTTCCGCCGGCAACTGCCCGGGAAGAGAAGATGGCAAATAACAATATGTAAAAAACCAGTAGATATATAAAATATATAGACGAAAATCTGATATTTCTTATCTTTTTCATCTTCTAACCCTTCTCCTGAAAAAATATTTCAAGGTCCTGACATAATCCTCATCTGTATAGATATTGATCAGATTCCGGGTGGGGAAACCCTGCAGGGGATTCAGCACCCTCTCCTCCCTTAGATTGTCGACAACAATGGTCTCCCCCGTCTCCAGGTCCCTGAA
>JAAYRT010000118.1 GCA_012518635.1 Halanaerobiaceae bacterium
AGAAGAGATGGATGGTGATTCTAGTGAGAGCTGATGAGTTAAGGAAGATGACAGAAGTTGAACTGGCGGAGAAGCTGAAAGAGTTTAAGGAAGAATTATTTAATCTTAGATTTCAACATGCAACTACTCAATTAGATAATCCTATGCGGATCAAAGAGGTAAAGAGAAATATTGCCAGAATAAAAACTATCCTGCGGGAAAAGGAATTGAATATTAAGAGAGCATAGGAAGGAGGTCCAAGATGGCTGAAAGAAATAAGCGAAAAGAACGCGTTGGAGTTGTAGTAAGTGATAAGATGGATAAGACTGTCACTGTTGCTGTCGAAAGAAGAACGAGACATCCTCTATATAAAAAGACCATAATTAAAACCACTAAATTTAAAGCTCATGATGAAGCCAATGAATGCAAAGAAGGGGATATTGTACGGATTATGGAAACACGTCCCTTAAGTAAGACAAAAAGATGGAGAGTTGTTGAAATTATAGAAAAAGCAAAATAGTTTTCTGCTGGGAAAGGGGGATTACGATGATTCAGCAAGAAAGCCGTTTAAAGGTAGCTGATAATTCCGGTGCGCGGGAATTACTCTGCATAAAAGTGCTGGGTGGCACACGTAGAAAATATGCCAGTGTAGGAGATATAATCGTAGCTACAGTTAAAGAGGCTATACCGGGTGGTGTGGTTAAAAAAGGTGAAATAGTTAATGCAGTAATAGTAAGAACCAAGAAAGAAATCAAAAGACCTGATGGCTCTTATATAAAATTTGATGAAAATGCTGCTGTGATAATCGACAAGGGGAACAATCCCCGGGGAACCCGTATTTTTGGCCCTGTGGCACGTGAATTGAGAGAAAAGAATTATATGAAAATAATCTCCTTGGCACCTGAGGTTCTGTAAAGGGGGGAGAAAGATGAGAAAAATAAAAAAAGGTGATACTGTAGAAGTTATTGCTGGTAAAGATAAGGGAAAACGCGGCAAGATCTTGAAGGTTCAACCAAAAAACAATCGTGTTATTGTTGAAGGAGTAAACATGTTAAGCCGTCATATGAAAGCAAGCCAGGAGATGCCACAGGGAGGCATTGTGAAAATGGAAGGGCCTATCCATATCTCCAATGTCCAGCTAGTCTGTCCCCGTTGTGATAAGAGAGCCAGGACAGGAATCAACATCTTAGAAGACGGTAACAAGGTCAGAGTTTGTAAAAAATGTGGTGAAACTGTAGATAAGTAAGGAAAGGGGGTTATAGTCAATGGCGGTATTGGCTACTGCATATAAAGACGAAATTGTTCCTAAACTGGTTGAAAAGTTTAATTATGAAAGTGTTATGGCTGTACCAAAGGTAGATAAGATAGTATTAAATGTTGGTCTGGGGGAAGCTAAAGATAATCAAAAATTACTGGATAGTGTAGTTGAAGAAATATCATTGATTACAGGCCAGAAGCCCGTAGTAACCAGGGCGAAAAAATCAGTTTCTAACTTCAGACTGCGTGAAGGCATGCCAGTAGGTGTTAAGGTAACCCTGAGAGGAGAACTGATGTGGGAGTTCCTCTATAAATTGATAAATATTACCCTACCCAGAATTAGGGATTTCCGCGGGCTTTCTCCCAAATCATTCGACGGTAGAGGCAATTATAACCTGGGTATCAGGGAGCAGATTGTATTTCCAGAAATCAATATTGATAGAGTCGAGAAAATCCACGGTCTGGAAATCACTATTGTTACCACAGCAGAAACCGATGAGGAAGCCTATGAACTTCTAAAGCTAATGGGAATGCCGTTCCGTGAGCAATAATTAAAGGAGGTATATAGATAGTGGCTCGTAAAGCATTAATAGAGAAAGCCAATAGAAAACCTAAGTATTCCACACGTGCTGTTAACAGATGCCAGCGTTGTGGAAGGCCTAGAGCATATATTCGTAAATTTGCCCTTTGTCGAATTTGTTTCCGTGAACTGGCTCACAAGGGCCAAATACCTGGTGTTAAAAAGGCCAGTTGGTAAAATGGAAGGAGGTTGGAAAAGTGAATGTAACTGATCCTATTGCTGATATGTTAACCCGGATTCGTAATGCAAATAATGCTTATAAAGATGTCGTCAACATGCCTGCTTCTAAAATGAAGATCAATATTGCTGATATTTTAAAAGAAGAAGGTTATATCTCTGATTATAAAATCATTGAAAGCTATCCCCAGAACACACTGCGCATTTACCTGAAGTATGGGGAAAATAATGAAAGGGTTATTACTGGACTGAAAAGGATTAGCAAGCCTGGTTTGCGGGTTTATGCTAAAAAAGATGAGATTCCCAGAGTGTTGGGTGGCCTGGGTATTGCTATAATCTCCACCTCAATGGGTATTATCTCAGATAAGACTGCCAGAAAAAATGGTGTTGGTGGCGAAGTAATCTGTTATGTCTGGTAAAAAGGAAACAGATAGCAGGTAAGGGCATCCTGTATATAGAAAAAAATCCGCTTTATGGAGGTGAAGAGAATGTCACGAATTGGAAAGAAGCCAATTGATATTCCAGAAAAAGTTGATGTTAAGATAGATGGTAACAGTGTAACCGTTAAAGGACCAAAGGGTGAGTTAAGCAGGGAATTTAGTCCGCTGATCAATATTGAGCTAGTGGATAACCAGCTTTTACTTACCAGGAAGGAAGAGTCACGGGAAGCCAATTCAATGCATGGGTTAAGCAGGAGTCTCCTGGAGAATATGGTTATCGGTGTTTCAGAGGGATATGAAAAGAAGCTGGAAATGGTCGGGGTTGGATATAGTGCCAGGGTAGAAGGTAAAAACCTGGTACTGGAAGTCGGCTATTCTCATCCTGTTACAATTGAAGCAGAAGATAATATAGAGTTTGAGGTAGAAAGGAATACCCGTATTTCTGTAAGGGGTATTGATAAGCAAAGGGTTGGAGAAATAGCTGCCCAGATAAGAGCTGTACGTGCACCTGAGCCATACAAGGGCAAGGGTATTAAATATATCGACGAGCATATCAGAAGAAAAGTCGGTAAAACCGGTTAATTGAAGGGAGTGAATGGTATGGATAAAAGAAGTAGGAGAAAAAGACGCCATTATCGTGTAAGAAATAAGATAGTTGGAACTCCAGAAAGACCAAGAGTGAATGTTTACCGTAGTTTAAAAAATATCTATGTACAAATCATTGATGACCTGTCCGGCCATACCCTTGTTTCTGCTTCTACCCTTGAACCGGCTGTTAAGGATAGTATAAAAAACGGTGGAAATAAAGAAGCTGCCAGAAAAGTCGGGGAAGTGCTGGGAGATAGGGCTCTGGAAAAGGGTATCAAGGATGTAATCTTTGACCGCGGTGGATATAAATATCACGGAAGAGTTAAAGAAATTGCTGAAGCATTACGTGAAAAGGGTTTGAATTTCTAAAGAGAAGGAGGCGAATCCATGAAGAATATCGATCCAGACAAGTTAGAATTGGAAGAACGGGTAGTCAGTATAAATAGAGTTGCCAAAGTAGTTAAAGGTGGACGTAACTTTAACTTCAGTGCACTGGTAGTAGTTGGAGATAAAGAAGGCCGGGTTGGAGCCGGACTGGGTAAGGCCAATGAAGTGCCTGAGGCGATCCGGAAAGGAATTGAAGATGCCAAGAAAAATATGATTGAAGTACCAATCATTAATACTACAATTCCACATGAAATACTCGGCGAATACGGTGCTGGTACTGTATTATTAAAACCAGCTGCACCTGGTACTGGAGTTATTGCCGGAGGTCCAGTGAGGGCTGTAGTTGAGCTGGCTGGAATTGGTAATATACTGACCAAATCACTGGGTTCAAATAACCCAATCAATGTGGTTAATGCCACCATCGAAGGTTTAAAGAGTCTAAAGAGAGCAGAAGAAGTTGCTAAACTTAGAGGTAAAACTGTAGAAGAAATCCTGGATTAGGTTGAGATTAATTAAGGAGGTGGACTGGATGAAATTACATGACTTAAGACCTGAAGAAGGCTCCAGAAAAAGAAAACTGCGTAGAGGCCGTGGTGACGGTTCAGGCAGAGGTAATACTTCAGGACGAGGCCAAAAGGGTCAAAATGCCCGGTCCGGTGGAGGTGTAAGGGCTACTTTTGAAGGAGGGCAGACTCCTTTATTCCAACGTATACCGAAGAGGGGCTTTAATAATCCCTTCAAGAAAGTATATAATGAGATAAACCTTTATCAGTTAAACAGGTTTGAAGAAAATGAAGTAGTTACCCTGGAAAAATTACAGGAAGCTGGATATATTGACAGGCCGGCTAAAGATGGCCTGAAAATCCTGGGAGATGGAGATCTAAAGAAGGCTTTACACGTTCAGGCTAATGCATTCACAAAGTCAGCTAAAGAAAAAATAGAGGCTGCTGGCGGAAAGGCTGAGGTGATTTAGGTGTTATCTGCACTGCGGAATGCCTTCAAAGTAAAGGAATTGAGGAATAGGATTCTCTTTGTACTGGCCATGATGGTCGTCTACCGGGTTGGTACCTATATTCCAGTACCCGGTGTCGATCTTTCCATATACAAAGAGATTCTGTTTGGAGGTGCCGGGGGGGATATCTTCTCTTTTCTTGACCTCTTTGCAGGTGGGGCCCTGAGCAATTTTACTGTTTTCGCCATGAGTATTTCACCGTATATTACAGCATCAATCATCATTCAGTTACTTGGCGGTGTAGTACCTTATTTTCAGGAATTGCAGAAACAGGGGCCTGAAGGAAGAAAAAAGCTGGTTCAGTATACCAGATACGGAACCATAATACTGGCTTTAGTCCAGGCTCTCGGTATCACCCTGACAATCAAATCTGCAGTTATAAACCCAAACTTTTTCAATTTACTATTGATAGTAGTCAGCCTGACAGCAGGTACTGCTTTTTTAATGTGGTTAGGTGAATTGATTACAGAAAAGGGAATCGGTAATGGTATCTCTATTATCATCTTTACTTCAATACTGGCCCGTTTCCCCAGTGACATCACCAGAATGACCGCCCTTGTTAGAACCGGAGATATTGGTTTTGTAAATGTATTGTTCTTTTTAGTTCTGGCTGTAGTGATAATTGCTGGAGTTATCTTTATTGAGTTGGGTGAAAGGCGGATTCCTGTCCAGTATTCCAAGCGGATTGTGGGCAGAAAGGTCTATGGTGGACGGAACACCCATATACCAATGAAGATTAACCAGGCTGGTGTTATACCGGTTATCTTCGCTTCTTCCTTACTGATGTTCCCGGCAGTTATAGCCCAGTTAATACCTGTCAGATTCTTTCAGGCTCTTGCAGGTTGGTTATCACCTGGAAAACCAGTATATATCATAATCTATGCTGCCTTAATCTTTTTCTTTACCTATTTCTGGACTGCTTTTACCTTTAATCCAGAAGAACTGGCAGAGAATATGCAGAAATACGGCGGCTTTATCCCGGGTATCCGCCCCGGTAAGGCTACTGAAAAATATTTAGATAAAATATTGGTCAGGATAACTTTGGCCGGATCCTTATTCCTGATGGCAATTGCTCTTTTACCATATCTGTTCACAGCAATTACCAAGGTCAGTATAAGCTTTGGCGGTACTTCCATCCTGATCATGACCGGTGTGGCCCTTGAGACAATGAAGCAGATCGAATCACATTTATTATTGAGACATTACGAAGGATTTATGAAGTAAAAAACGGGGGAGGGGGGGATAGATGTGAACCTAATTCTATTAGGTTTACCTGGTGCTGGAAAAGGAACACAGGCAAAAAAAATCAGCCAGGAATATAATCTACCCCATATTGCAACAGGAGATATATTCAGGCTTTTAGCTGAGGAAGAGACACCGATAGGTGAAAAGATCAAGGAGTTTCTTGATAAGGGTCAACTGGTTCCTGATGAATATGCAATCATGATTTTACGGGAAAAAATAAAAAAAGTTGATATCAGTAAGGGCTTTGTTCTGGATGGTTATCCCAGGACGGTATATCAGGCTAAAGTCTTAAAAGAAATGTTGGCAGAAATGGATACACAAATAGACATGGTTTTTTATATTGAAGTAGACCCGGAAAGATTGGTAGAAAGGATTGCAGGAAGACGAGTCTGTTTAAATTGTGGTCATAGTTATCACATCAAGTATAATCCCCCTGAACAACCGGGAATCTGTGATTACTGTGGTGAAGAACTGATACTTCGCAGTGATGATAGGGAAGAGACTGTACGGAAAAGGATTCATAATCAGTTAAATGAATTAAACAAAATCACTGATTATTTTCAGGAGGAAAAGATTTTAAAGGTAATAAACGGAGGAAGTATAGAGGAAGTCTATGTAGAAATAAAAAAAGCCATTGAGGGTGAATCTTGATGATTATTTTGAAATCTCCTCGGGAATTAGAGATAATGAGAACCGCCAATAAGATTGTAGCAGAGACCCATGCTTTTCTGACAGAACATCTGGTTCCTGGGATAAGTACAGCTGAGCTGGACCGCCTTGGTGAAGAATTTATCAGAAAAGCAGGCGGAGTTCCTTCCTTTAAAGGATATCATGGCTATCCAGCTGCACTATGTATTTCCATCAATGAGGAAGTTGTTCACGGAATTCCCAGTAAAAGCAGGATTATTGAAGAGGGGGATCTGGTCAGTATAGATATTGGCGTTTATTATGATGGTTTTCATGGGGATGCAGCCCGCTCCTACGGGATAGGCAGGATTTCTGAAGAGGCAGAGCGGTTATTGAAGGTAACCAGGGAATCCTTCTTTAAAGGCCTGGAAGAAGCCTTTATAGGGAATAGATTGACGGATATCTCCCATGCCATTCAGAAGTATGCTGAGGGAAATGGTTTCTCAGTAGTGAGAGACTATGTTGGCCATGGAATCGGCCGGAAGATGCATGAAGATCCCCAGGTTCCGAATTTCGGCAAGCCAAATAGAGGCCCTCTATTGAAAGCTGGTATGACCCTTGCTATAGAACCCATGTTAAATGCTGGAACCTATCAGGTGAAAACCCTGGATGACGGGTGGACTGTGGTAACCAGAGACGGCAGTCTCTCTGCCCATTACGAGAATACCATTGCCATTACCGAAAATGGTCCAGAAATACTGAGCAAAATCTAAATCTTTGCTTGTTGTAATGGACTTTGAAATTATGATATAATATCCAGGAGTGAAAGTATATGGTTTATCCATATCGTATTGGTGAACTGGTGATTTCCAGGGCCGGCAGGGATAGAGGAAAATACTATTTCATTGTTGGCCGGGAAAAGGAAAACTTTGTGAAAATAGCGAACGGAGATACCAGGAAGATCGAAGGTCCCAAACGCAAGAATGTTAAACACCTTCGTTCTACAGGTGTTGTTTATGAGGAGCTTGCTATCTGGCTGGAAAATAAAAAAAAGATCCGCAATGAGGATCTGAAAAGGTTTATAAAAAATTATGAAAAAAACGAGGAGGCTAAGTAACTCTATGGCTAAGGAAGAACCTATTGAAGTTCAGGGAACAGTTGTTGAACCCCTTCCTAATGCAATGTTCAGGGTAGAATTGGAAAATGGGCATAAAGTGTTGGCTCATGTTTCAGGCAAGATGAGGATGAACTTTATCAGGATACTACCAGGAGACAGGGTAACAATTGAATTATCACCTTATGATTTAACCAGGGGTAGGATCACTTATCGACATAAAAACTAAATGTTTAATTTAATAAAGAGGGGTGAGTAAGATGAAGGTAAGACCATCTGTTAAACCTATTTGCGATAAATGCAAGGTTATCAGGCGCAAAGGTAGAGTAATGGTTATCTGTGAGAACCCCAAGCATAAGCAGCGTCAGGGATAAAAATAAAGAGGAACTACAAGTGGAGGTGAACTTTTTTGGCACGTATAGAAGGTGTTGATTTACCACGTAATAAACGGATTGAGATTGGTCTGACATATATATATGGAATTGGACGTTCCAGATCAAAAGAGATACTGGAGGCATCTGGAGTTAATCCGGATACAAGAGTTAAAGACCTGACAGAAGCTGAAATCGCAAAACTGAGAGAAGAAGTCGCCAAATATCAGGTCGAAGGAGAACTCAGACGTGAAGTAAGAGGAAATATCAAACGTCTGATGGATATAGGTTGTTACCGCGGCTTAAGACATAGAAGGGGCCTTCCTGTCAGAGGGCAGAGGACCAAGACCAATGCCCGTACACGTAAAGGTCCGAAGAGAACTGTTGGTGTAAGAAGGAAAAAATAACAAACTGTAAGGAGGTATATGGATGGCTAAGGGAAAAAGGAGCAGCAGGGTTAGAAGAAAAAAAATCAAACGTAATATAGATAAAGGGCAAGCCCATATCAGATCAACCTTTAACAATACAATTGTTTCAATAACAGACGAGCAGGGTAATATTATTGCCTGGTCCAGTTCCGGTAAAGTCGGTTATAAAGGCTCCCGGAAAAGCACACCATTTGCTGCCCAGCTTGCTGCTGAAGATGCTGCCAAGCAGGCCATGGAACATGGTGTAAAGGAAATAGAAATCTATGTTAAGGGTCCAGGTTCCGGCAGGGAATCTGCTATCCGTACACTTCAGGCTGCCGGTTTAAATGTCAGCTTGATCAAAGACGTTACACCTATCCCCCATAATGGGTGTAGACCGCCAAAAAGAAGGAGAGTATAGTTTAAATTTGCTAATATATGTCTATAATTAAAATGGAGGTGTAAGAATGGCAAGATATCGTGGTTCTGTATGTAAAATATGCCGCCGCGAAGGGGAAAAATTGTATCTAAAAGGAGAACGTTGCTATACAGATAAATGCCCTGTTGAAAGACGTCCTTACGGACCAGGTCAACATGGTAAAGATAGAAGAGGTAAACCATCTGAATATGGAATACAGTTGAGGGAAAAACAAAAGGTAAAAAGCATCTATGGTATCCTGGAAAGGCAAAACCGCCGTTACTTCAAGATGGCGACAAAGATGCCAGGAATCGCCGGTGAAAACTATCTGCAGCTGCTGGAAAGAAGACTGGATAATGTGGTCTACAGATTAGGTTTTGCTACATCACGTAATGAAGCAAGACAGTTCGTATTACATGGCCATATCCAGGTAAACGGCCGCAAGGTCAATATTCCTTCCTACCTGGTAGATGTTGAAGATACCATTACTGTAAAGGAAGGCAGCAGTAAACTGCCCAGATTCAAAGAAGTTTTTGAAATCAATGCCGACCTGAAGGTACCTGAATGGTTAAGTGTAGATATGGAAAAGGCTGAAGGTAGAGTATTGGCCTTACCGACCAGAGATGATATCGATTATCCAGTTGAAGAGAACCTGATTGTAGAGTTCTATTCTAGATAATCTAATTTCCTTCTAATAAAAAGGAGGGGTATTGTATTAATGATAGAGATTGAAAAGCCACGCGTTGAGATAATAGAAAGTACTGACCGGATGGGTATATTTGAGGTGGCCCCATTGGAAAGAGGATATGGGATAACTCTGGGTAATTCTTTACGCCGTATTCTCCTATCCTCCCTGCCCGGTGCTGCCATTACCTCGGTAAAAATTGAAGGAGTAAGGCACGAGTTTTCAACAATACCCGGTGTTGTTGAAGATGTTACGGAGATCATTCTCAATTTAAAGGGCGTGGTCCTTAAATATACTGGTGATCAAGTTGAAAAACTGACCCTCACCTGTGAGGGGGAAGGGGTAGTAACAGCTGCCGACTTCACAGGTTCTGCAGACATAGAGATTATCAATCCTGATCATCATATTGCCACACTGGAGAGTGACGGCAAGCTGGTCTTAGAGGCTACTGTAGAACGGGGCCGCGGTTATGTTACTGCCGAGGAGAACCAGGAACACTTTGAGAAGATTATTGGTCTTATTCCTATAGATTCTTCCTTTAGCCCCATTACCAGGGCTAATTTTAGAGTGGAAAATACCAGGGTCGGCCAGGTTACAGACTATGACCGTTTAATCATGGAGGTATATACCAATGGCAGCATCAGTCCAGAAGATGCAATCAGCCTGGCAGCAAAAGTCATGGTAGAACACCTGGAACTATTCATTAACCTGACAGATGAAATCAGCGATGTGGAAATAATGGTAGAAAAGGAAGAAGAAGAAAAAGACCGGATTCTGGAAACCACTATAGAAGAACTGGAGTTATCTGTCCGTTCTACCAACTGCCTGAAACGGGCCGGTATAAACACAGTTGGTGAATTGATCAACAAGTCAGAAGATGATCTGATGAAGGTCAGGAATCTGGGTAAAAAGTCTTTAGAAGAAATAAAAGGTAAGTTAGCAGAATTAAACTTAAGTTTAAAAGATCCTGAGATCTAATCAAGGAGGGATGAAAAGATGGCAAGGAGAAAACTAGGTAAAACCAGTGCTCACCGGAAAGCCATGCTTAGCAATATGGCCACTGATTTTTTCAGATATGAAAGGATTGAGACTACCCTTCCTAAAGCCAAAGAATTACGGCCAGTAGTTGAAAAATTAATCACTACAGCCAGGACCAATGATTTGCATGCACGCCGTAAGGTCTTACGGGTAGTTAAGGATAAAGAAGTAGTACAGAGACTTTTTGATGAGATTGCACCCAGGTTTGCCGATAGACCAGGTGGTTATACAAGAATCCTGAAACTCTACCCCCGCCGGGGAGATGGTGCAGAATTAGCTGTAATAGAACTGGTTGAATAAAGAGATAAGAGGGTGTTATTAATGGCCCTGATTGAATTAAGAGGGGTAGATTTTTCATATAGTGAAATGGAAACCCCGGTCCTGAAGAATATTAATCTGACAGTTGAGGCTGGAGAATTTGTCTCCATTATTGGTGGAAACGGTTCTGGAAAATCTACCCTTGCTAAACTACTCAATGTATTATTGGTGCCATCAGCTGGCGAGGTAATTGTAGACGGAATGAATACTGCTGATGAAGAAAACTGGTTGAAGATCAGGCAAAAAGTAGGTATGGTCTTTCAAAATCCGGATAACCAATTGGTGGCAACCAGAGTAGAGGATGATGTTGCCTTTGGTCCGGAAAACCTGGGCATACCATCCCCGGAAATCAGGAAGAGGGTGGATAAAGCCCTGGAAGCAGTAGGGATGGAAAAGTTTAAGGACAATCCTCCCCATAATCTTTCCGGCGGCCAGAAACAGAGGGTGGCTATTGCCGGGGTTATCGCCATGGAACCGGAGTGCATTGTTCTGGATGAACCTACTGCCATGCTGGATCCTCAGGGACGGAAAGAGGTTATGGAAACCATACACTTCCTGAATAAGGAGAAAGGCATTACTATCATCCACATCACCCATTTCATGGAGGAAACAGTGGGAGCAGATCGTGTAATCGTCATGAATCAGGGCTCTATTCATAAAAGCGGCTTACCACTGGAGATTTTCCGGGAAATTGATGACTTAAAAAAGCTTGGACTGGATGTACCTCTGGTAGTGGAACTGGCCCATGAATTAAGGAAAAAGGGTGTTGAAATACCTGCTATTTTATCAATAAATGAGTTGGTGGATAGCCTATGCTCATAGAATTAAAAAATGTCAGCCATATCTATGATGATGATTTAAAGGGCACAGAGGCCCTGAAGGATATCAATTTAAGAATTAGTGATCAGGAATTTATCGGCCTGGTTGGACATACCGGTTCAGGCAAGTCCACTCTTGTTCAGATGTTGAACGGATTAATCAAGCCATCCAGCGGCAGTGTTATCATTGATGGTGTCAATATAACAGGAGAGAAGACAAGTCTATTGGGGATCAGGCGTAAGATAGGTCTGGTCTTTCAATATCCTGAACACCAGCTTTTTGAAGAGACTGTTTATGGTGATGTTGCTTTCGGACCGCGGAATCTGGGGCTCAGCGAAGAGGAGGTTGAACTCCGGGTTAAGGAAGCCCTGGAACTAGTCGGCCTTGATTATGAAGAATTCAAAGACCGTTCACCCTTCAATCTGAGCGGAGGCCAACAGCGGAAAGTGGCCATTGCCGGAGTGCTGGCCATGAAACCGGAAGTATTGATCCTGGATGAGCCATCCGCCGGTCTGGATCCCCAGGGGAGACAGCAGTTAATCAGCCTTCTGGAATATCTATATAATAATAAAGGGATGACCATCATCCTGGTATCCCACCGGATGGAAGAGATTGCCCGTCTATCCAACCGGGTGATAGTTATGAGTGAAGGTGAGATCGTTTTTGATGACAGCCCGGCAAGGGTCTTCAGTGAGGTGGAGAAGATTCGGGAACTGGGCCTGGATCTGCCGGAGATAACTGAGATACTCTGGCGGCTAAATGGTAAAGGGCTCAGGGTCCGTACAGATATCTTTTCCCTGGCAGAAGCCGTGGAGGAAATCAGCAGGGAATTGAGGGGATCGTCAAAATGTTAAGAAATATAACTATTGGCCAGTATATGGCCCGTGATTCTATAATACATAACATGGATCCGCGTATAAAGATAGTAATAACCATCATGATGATTACTGCACTATTCTTTATCGATTCTTTTTCAGGTTATGGTTTGTTTTTTTTATCTGTACTTGTAATCATCTCTTTATCCCGGATACCGCTGCTGAGGATAATCAAAGGGCTCAGGCCAGTCCTTTTTCTGGTCATGCTTACCCTGATTCTGCATGTTTTCTTTACAAGGGGTGGAGAGGTAATCTGGCAGTGGGGTTTTATTTCCATTGAAGCAGAAGGCCTTTATACCGGCTTCTTCATGGTTACAAGGATTGTACTCTTAATAATCTTTACTTCCCTATTGACCCTGACTACTTCACCACTGGAACTTACAGATGGGATTGAATATCTGCTCAGTCCCTTGAAGAGAGTAGGCGTACCGGCCAGTGAGCTGGCCATGATGATGACCATTGCCCTGCGTTTCATACCTACCCTGCTGGAAGAAGCAGACAAGATTATGAAAGCCCAGATGGCCCGGGGTGCTGATTTTGAAAGCGGTAATATCGTAAAACGGGCCAGGAATTTGATACCCTTACTGGTACCTCTTTTTATCAGTGCCTTCAGGAGGGCAGATGATCTGGCCCTGGCCATGGAATCCCGTTGTTATCACGGCGGGGAAGGACGGACCCGGCTGTATGAATTAAAGGTCAAAGGGACCGACTTCGCCGCTTTAGGTGTGGCACTGCTCCTCTGCATGGTCTTTATCTATTTCTAGTATTTATTAATTTCCAGGGTTTTTTCTCTTTCCTGAGCTCAGGCTTCAGGCTACACAGCAATGGAGGTTACAGTATGCGAAACATCAAGATAACAATAGAATATGACGGTACCAACTACCATGGCTGGCAGAGACAGAAAAACACCAGTGAGACTGTCCAGGAGAAACTGGAAGAAGCCCTGACGACAATCAATAAAAAACCTGTAGATGTACAGGGGGCCAGCAGGACCGATGCCGGTGTACATGCCATGGGTCAGGCAGCCAACTTTTTTATAGATGTATCCATACCTGTTGAGAGGATTCCGCCAGCATTGAACAGGCTTTTACCGGAGGATATCCGTTGCGTAAAGGCAGAAGCTGTTCCTGTAGACTTCCATGCCCGGCATGATGCACAGGGAAAGAAATATCTCTACAGGATCTACAATCAGGGAATACCATCTGTTTTTATTCGCAATTATGTATACTATTTTAAGAAAAAGCTTGATCCTGTAATAATGCAGCAGGCAGCCAGGAGCCTGGAAGGGATCCATGATTTCACTTCCTTCAGGGCTGCTGATTGTACTGCCAAAACTACAGTAAGGACCATCCATTCCATTGAAGTCATAGACAAAAGCCCGGAGATCTGGGTAGAGGTCAAGGGTGACGGCTTTCTATATAATATGGTCAGAATAATCATCGGAACATTAATTGAGGTATCCCTGGGCAAGATAAGGGTAAAGGAAGTGGCGGAGATTCTTGCTGCTAAAGACAGAAGGCTGGCTGGGTTTACTGCTCCGGCCAGGGGCTTGACCCTTGTGGAGGTCTATTATGAGAAAAACTGCTTGACAAAGGAAGGCTAATATAATAAAATTTATTATGGATTTTTATGTCCAGGACTATTATTTATTAACATTGCCCCGTTACAAAATTTATATATATATGTTTAGCTAAAGAAGGAGGGAAACTAATGCGCACATATATGGCAAAGCCAGAGGAGATAGAGCGTCAATGGTACGTAGTTGATGCCACCGGACAAACCCTGGGACGACTGGCTACTAAGATTGCAGATATTTTAAGAGGAAAACATAAGCCAATATATACTCCTCATGTAGATACAGGTGATTATGTAATCGTCATCAACGCAGAAAAGATCGAATTGACCGGCAAGAAGTGGGAGCAGAAAAAATATTATCGTCACAGCGGTTATCCTGGTGGAATTAAAGAGATCACCTACGATAAACTACTGAAGAAAAAGCCCGAGCTTATCATTGAAAAAGCTGTTAGAGGAATGATTCCCCACAACAGGTTAGGCAGGCAAATGATCAAAAAGTTAAAAGTATATGCAGGGCCGGAACATCCTCATCAGGCTCAGCAACCGAAAGAATTGGAATTATAGAGAGGAGGAATATAAATGGCAGTCGATGTACAGTACTGGGGTACAGGAAGGCGGAAAACCTCTGTTGCCAGAGTCAGGCTAGTTCCTGGAACCGGAAAAATTTTCGTAAACTCAATGGATGTAGATGAATATTTTGGCAGACCTACTCTGATTAAAGATATAACAACTCCACTGGAGATTACCAATACTTTAGGTACATGGGATGTACTGGTTAATGTAAACGGCGGTGGCTTGACAGGCCAGGCCGGAGCCATTAAACACGGTATTGCCCGTGCTTTACTGAAGGTAGATGAAGACTACCGTCAACCC
>JAAYRT010000119.1 GCA_012518635.1 Halanaerobiaceae bacterium
ATTATTCAGGGGAAGAAGATTTGCTGGAACTGGTAGATCTAATGGGGCCGGGTAATAGCCTGACTATGGAGAAGTATTATTCCCTGCTCAATAGAGAGGATACTTATCTTTCCTGGCTATTGACAGTCAGGGATAAACCGGCCCGGCTCAGGATAGAAGAAAAGCGTGTTGACAGGAGAACATTGGCGTTGGAGAGAGAGAAATATTTATATATCTCCCTCCTGCCCCGGGAAATCTCTTTTGAAACCGGGGAGGTTTTCACCGGGATAGAGTTTAGTTTTGCCAGTGGTGAAGGTAGGAAACAGGGGGAGGGAAGGGTAGAAACTGCTCTCTGGCTCAACAATGATAAACTGGAGAATATTGCTGTAGTCTCCAGGAGATTGCAGGCAGATGGGAAAGAGGAAGTCCGTTATTATATTTTACAGGTGGCTGCAGCCCTTATTCCAGCTGTAGAATATGCAGAGCTGAGGGAAGATTTAAAAGGAGATTTGCTGGTCATTGGGGATTTAACCGGATTAAATAAATTGCTGACAGAGGAAGATTTTTATACCAGGTCCCTTAGCAGACAGCTTAAACTGCAGTGGGCCGGAGGAGGGCCGGGTATAGAGTTCAGGCAGGATAAGGAGAAGTTTAATTATAAAGCTAAATTAAATCTCCTTTCTGTCCGTGAAAAGGAGCTGGATTATCTGTTTAAATTCAATTACTATCTGCATGATTATGAAGATCTGGCCCTATCCCTGCATCTGGCCAATGAGATGGGAATAAATCCAGCGGGACAGGATATTCCTGTGTTCAGGCTGGGTTTTTCTGACCGGCTTGCCTGGACTGATAGTTTCAGTATAGCTTTGTCCTATTATCCTTTAGAGATCAGTAAAAGAGAAGATAGGACAGACCTGTGGCAGTTGAACTGTTTATATAAGAGGGGCTTATGGGAGATTGGATATAGGGGAGAGTTTGCAGGGAAGGATTTTCTACAGGAATTGAAACTGGCCTATATACTGGATGAAGACAAAGACAGGGCTGTAATAATTGGTATGGATTATGGCCAGGAACCCGGTTTTCTGTTGGCTTATAGGTTCAATATTTGATAAAAATTCCGATGACAGGTGGAATTTAAAATGGGATTAAGTAAAATTTTTGAGAGAACAAATTTAGTAAAAATAAATATAGAGAAAGTAATATTAATGACCCTGCTTGTAATAGTTCTGGCAACTGCCTCTGGAGGGGTATTGTATGCTGGACCGGGTAATAGCGGTAGGATAAATATTCACCCTGGAACAGTACAATTCAGGGTTGAGGAACCTGTTTCAGAGGTACCGGCAAACCATATGCTGGTGATACATAGAAACAAAAAAGATGTACAGGGCAATGTTTATTATACTGTTGTTGATAACTCTAAAAGCCCTATTGATCTGGCCAGATATATTGTGGCAAAAACCCCTTATTATAGCGATTATCAGCCCCTTGATAGCCCAGTATTATTCCTGGCCAAAGAGGATGACAGGGCAACGATAGAACTGAAATTAAGGCTGGATAGCCTTTTCTGGCGGCTTGTTCCGGATGGTAAATATGATTTACACCTGGTATCTGATAAAGGTAAGTCTGTGAATATAAAGATATGGGTGAATAAGGTTTCCTTCATGGTTGTTACTCCTGATAATATAAATATTGTTGCAGATAACGGCCCTGGCACTTATTATAGCCAGGAGACAGCAAGTGTCTATATAAATAGTGCCAATAATAAATGGCTTCTTGATATCAGGGCTACACCACTATTTTATCAGGGGGACAACAATGAAGCCCTGGTTATAGAGCCTGGTAATATTTACATCTCGACAGACAGGTTGAAAAATTATAGGAGCCTGGCTGATGTATATAGGATCAGTGGGGAGAGGTATGGCAATGTAGCCAATTTAAATTTTTATATCAAAGTTGATGTGGGTACTGAACATTTTGCCGGTGATTATAAAGGCCAGATTATCTTAACTGTTTCTGGTCAGTAGAAGTTTAATTTTCTAATGAGTAGATGAGGTGTCCAGAGATGCGGGTTTTAAGAAAAATTGTCTTCCTCCTATTATTCTTTGTTTTAGCCTTCAATATGATTTCAGCAAAACCTAAATGGCAGAGTAGTCAGAAAGTGGATTTGAATTTAAAGGTCAAGGAGTATGTAGAGCTGAGATTACCTGACTTTATCTATATGGATGTTAAGGTAGGGGAGGATAACTCTGTTGTGGTGGATTTTTTCCTGCGGACTAATTGTTATGTGAATTTGATGATTGAATCAACAGGCTTTAGAGATGAAAATAATCAGGATGTCAGTATTCTAAATGACTATGTAGAATACTCACTGGATGGCTTTTTTGTTAGAAAAAAGGCTGCCTTTCAATATGCAACTTTCCGGATAGCCCCAGGGACAAAGTATCCTGGCAAATTTAGGGTTAATTGGCTGGGGGCTTCTTTTGCTGAGGCAGAGTGGCAAAAGGTAAGCACAGGGAATTACCAGGATACGATAACTGTGACTGTCAGCTATTAGTATCTGTAACCAGAATTATATAAGCTGCCTGAAAGGATGATTAAATGACAGGTATACTGAAGAAACCGAAATTCATTAAATTTTTCTTAATCTTGCTTTGTTCCCTGTTTTTTTATAGTTTTTCTGTACAGGCTATAGGGGTTAGGCCCCTGGTAATTGACCTGGAAGTTTCACCAGGTGCTACGGAGGAATTTGAAATAACCCTGACCCCGTCTGATGAGGTGGAGATAGTTAATTTAAGTTTCTATAGACCTATCCAGGTGAATACAGGAGCCTTATTATATCAGGAAGCGGATAGGGAATCCTATCCTGTTTTGAACTGGATACAGCTGGAGGAAAACAGGGTAGAGATGGGGCCTGGAGAAAATAAAGTTATCAGGGGCAGGGTCACAGCCCCTTTTGCAGCTGAAGGTACCCATACAGTTGTCATCATGGTGGAGCCGGAGGTAGAGGAGACAGAACGGGGAGTTACCTTTAAAATCAGGTATGCTGTTCGGGTAAATATTAAGATTGACCGGCCAGGCCTTCGTCCCCGGGGGGAATTGCTTTCACTGGAGTTTTTGAAAGAGGATGTAGAATATCCACAAATCAATGTCCTCTTCCGAAATATTTCTAAACTATACTATGAAACCAGCGCAGAAGCCACACTCAGGAATGAACAGGGCAGGTTGATACAGCGTATTGAGTTAAAACCTCCTGCAGCCTGGCAGTCAGGTAGTAGTTCTACTACGATATATCCTGGGGCTGAAGTGTTTTTTACAGGTGGTATCACAGAACCTCTGTATCCCGGGGATTATCAATTGAGGGTTTTTTTCCGCTATGCCAATGGGATGCAGCTGATAGAGAAAAGAGAGATCAGGGTTGAAGAGGGAATAGGTATAGACCAGCATTTTAAGGCCTTAAGAATCCAGCCGGAAAATATCAGTCTGGAGCTGAGGCCTGGTGCTGCCAGCAGCCAACTTATAGAAATAGAAAACCTCAGTAATGAGGAGGTTCATTTATTTGTTTCCGGCAGGGATATAGAACCTGATTATCCCCATTCCATATATGGAAAGATTGAGATTCAAATGAGGGGAGAGCAGGAAATGCTTCTCCCGCCCTATGGGAAGAAAAGGCTTGTGGCCACCTTCAGGGCTCCAGGGGATCTGGCGGCAGGTGCTTACTATGGTTATCTGGACTTTGTCCAGCCTGTGGCAGAAGATAGGGCAGAGCTCTATTCTGTTGACCTGGAGGTAATTTCAGGCCGGGATGAACTGGCAGCTGAAGCGGAGATTTTGAGTTTATACCCGGCAGAGGAGATATTCAGTGTTGAGATATTAAATAAGGGGAAAGGTCCTCTTTATCCAGAAGGAAGACTGTTCCTGAAGGATGGAGAAGGGAGAATTGTCAAGGAGATAGGCCTGAGTTTGCAGGAAGGTATGGAGAAGATATTGCCTGGAAAATCGGGCTTAATGCTGGGGATAGAGGAAGATATACCGGCTGGCTCTTATACAGCAGAGGTCAATATCTATGAAGCCGGCCAGAGTATTGTAAAAAAAGAGTATGTTATGGAAGTGAATTAGCTATCATATATTTTATAGAAAAAGAAGGAATTTTCTCAAAGAAAGGCGAATATTTAAAATAGATTATCATTAGAGGGAGGTGGTAGGTGACAGTAGGCAGGGTATAGTTCTATAAATCGTTGTAGTCTTGGTGTCTTTATGCTTTTCCTCTCATTGGAGGCTAAGACCCGTCATCCTTATCTGGTCACCTATGGGGTGGCGGCGAGCCAGTGGTGAAACCGGCCAATAGAGAAAGAATAATACTCAAATCCAATGAGGAGGAATCATGATGAAGAGATTTAGTGTTTTGATACTGGCAGCAACTCTGTTGCTCGCAGTAAGTGGTCTGGTAATGGCTGTTGAGAAAAATGGTAGTTTTAATGTGACTATTAATGTACCCGGGTTTGTATATGTTAAAGCTCCATCAGATCTTGTACTTAATATCGAAAAGCCGGAAGAAGAA
>JAAYRT010000120.1 GCA_012518635.1 Halanaerobiaceae bacterium
CAGAGCCTGGAGGATTATTTTATTGCAAGAACCTCCTGATAAATATACCTTAATATATATTAATGAATAGCTCAAATGAAGCATTATGTTGTTAATATATGGATTATTAAATAGAAAGGAAGATAAGATGGTCTGGACCTTAATCAGGATTGAGTTGAATAAGATGTTCCGGCGGCCCCGTACATACCTTGGTTTGATCGGAGCTGCGCTGATTCCTCTGGCTGTGATTATCATCTTTCATTATAAGGATCCTACCCCCTTTATTGCTAAAATCCTCGGAGATATGTTTACCCTTTCCGGTTCTATATTGAATGGATATCTGGTTTCTCTGGTTACCATCAACCATGGGACCATAAACTTCTTCCTGCCTGTACTGGTGGTCCTGGTGGTAGGGGAGATAGTGGCCGGTGAGGAACAGGAAGGGACCCTGAGATTGGTATTGTCCCGGCCGGTGAACAGGGCTTATTTCCTTATCTCTAAACTGATTTCTTCCCTCTTCTATACCTTTCTTTTGATTTTGATAATGGCCCTGGTCGGGCTGGGCGGCGGGCTGCTGGTATTTGGCAGGGGTTCCCTCCTGGTCAGCGGCCTGCTGCTTGGTGATGAGGGCTGGTTTAATATCCTCAATCCGGCAGAAGCGGTGCAGAGGTTATTAATAGTCCATGGGGGTGCCTTCCTGGTCATCCTGACCATTACCTTTTTGAGCTTTTTTCTATCCAGTATATTAAAGAACCCGATTGGGGCCATGATTTTTCCCCTGATCCTGGTAATTTTCCTACAGATTATTTCCAATTTTCCTTTTTTCAGTGAGATAAAACCTTACCTCTTTACCACTTATATGGACCTCTGGGTGGATCTGCTGGCACCGGAAATACCCTGGAAGGATATTTTAAATTCTGGTTTTATTCTTCTAGGCCATGGTCTCTTTTTTCTGGCGGGTAGTTTTTATTATTTTACACGGAAAGATATTCTCAGTTAGGGGTGTTGATGATGAAAAAAAATATTTTCCTTTTGATTCTTTTTCTTTTTTCTGCCTACAATCTGATGGCTATTGATGTGGTCTTACCACTGGATATCCTGGAAAAACAGCAGGAGATTAAAAATTTCAGGGTGGAGGTTGTCCTGGAGATCTGTACCTATGCTGGCCAGAATTCTGAATTCTTTTTCACCTATTATTACGAGGAACCGGATAAAATCTACCTGGAGACCGATGATTTTGTTCTGCTGCCTAAAGAGGCTTTGAAGACATTGCAGCCGGCTTTTTTCCAGGCAGATAAATATAGCTTCAATTACCTGGGAAAGGAAGAAGGACTGGATATACTGGAGTTGATACCTCTGGATAAGGGGGAAAGATACCGCCTGCTGCTGGCTATTGATTCCGGAAATTCACAGATCAGGTCCGGTGAGCTGTTTTTCCAGATGGCTGATTATCAGGAAGAATTCAATGCTCAGATATTTTTTGCGGAGATAGGAGGCTATTCTCTGCCTGTATATATAGAGGGGATACTGGTTGTTCCGACAAAATTTGCATTAGGTGGGGAAGTAAAGGAATACAGGGAGGGTAGTTTCAGTTTGAAATTAAAGGATTATGCCATAAATATAGATTTTCCAGCGAATATCAGGAAAAGGCTGTCAGGTAATTAAAGTCTATTATCAGGCAGGATTTTTTGCTGATTTCCTCGAATATAATAAGAAATAGTATAAAATGGTTGATTTTCTAATAGAGGGGTGATGATATGAAGATTAAATGGTGGGGTCATGCATCTTTTCTGCTTACTGATGATAGAGGTGTAAGGATCATTACTGATCCTTATGGTGATGAACTTCCCTATAAGAGAATAAGTGATGAGGCTGATATTGTTACCATCAGCCATGAACATTATGACCATAATAAGGCGGAAGTAGTAGGGGGGAATCCGGAGATAATCAGGAGTACAGGTACATTTACGGTGGAGGATATAAGGATTACCGGTATACCAACTAAACATGATAAAAATGAGGGCAGGGACCGGGGGGATAATATCATCTTCCTGTTTGAATTTGCCGGGAAAAGAATAGCCCATCTGGGAGACCTGGGGCATATACCGGATGCTGAAGCCCTGGAACAGCTTGCAGATCTGGATATCCTCATGCTGCCTGTAGGCGGTACTTATACAATTAATTCTGAAGAGGCTTATGAAATTTGCCAGAAAATTAAGCCGGCTTTAATAGTGCCCATGCATTATAAGACAGATATTCTGGAATTTGATATAACCCGTCTGGATAATTTTACCCGTTTCTTTGCAGAAGATCAAATATATAGAGTGGATTCTGCTGAAGTGGATACAGACAGCATCCCTACAGGTAAAGAAGTCCTGGTCCTTGATTACGTGAGATAGAACATATAAGGACAGAAAGACACTGGGGACGGTTCTCCTGTGTCATTTAACACAGAGCAAAAAAAACACAGGGACGGTTCCCTTGTGTTATTTGATAACAAAGGTCAAACACAGTAG
>JAAYRT010000121.1 GCA_012518635.1 Halanaerobiaceae bacterium
TAATGCCAGGAGATAACATCGAGATGAGCGCCAAGCTGATTACTCCGATTGCTATGGAAGAAGGATTACGTTTTGCTATCCGTGAGGGTGGCCGTACTGTTGGTGCTGGTGTTGTAACCAAGATTATTGAGTAAGTATTAATAGAAAAAGCGAGGAGCTTTTCTCCTCTCTTTTTCTATGTATCCCATATAATTGTCATCAATGAAGGAGGGAAGATGATGGCTAAACATGAAAGAATTCGTATCCGTTTGAAGGCTTATGAACATGAATTGCTGGATCAATCAGCACAGAAAATTGTTGACACAGCACAGAGGACTGGGGCTAATGTCTCAGGACCTATACCACTTCCTACTGAAAAGGAAGTATTTACAGTTCTCAGGTCCCCTCATGTTCATAAAGATTCCCGGGAACAGTTCGAGATGAGAACTCATAAAAGATTAATTGATATCGTTAATCCAAGTCCGAAGACTGTCGATGCATTGATGAGATTAGACTTACCGGCAGGAGTGAATATAGAGATTAAGTTATAATTAGACAGGAGGTGTTTCAGTGATGGGCAAAGGATTAATTGGCAAGAAATTAGGAATGACCCAGGTTTTTAATGAAGACGGTATACTGGTTCCCGTAACTGTAATTCTGGCCGGCCCTAATGTTGTTGTCCAGAAAAAAACCGAGGAAACAGATGGTTATAACTCCCTGCAACTGGGTTTTGAAGACAAAAAAGATCATCGTACCAATAAACCATTAAAGGGCCATTTTAAAAGAGCGGGAGTTGCACCCAAAAAACATTTAGCTGAATTTAAAAATTTCCCGGAAGACCTTAATGAAGGTGATGAAGTTAATGTTGATATATTTTCAGAAGGTGAGTTGGTTGACGTAACCGGCATTTCCAAAGGTAAAGGATTTGCAGGTACAATTAAGCGTCACAACTTTGCCCGTGGTCCAATGACCCATGGTTCCCGTAACCATAGAGCACCTGGTTCTATTGGTGCTGTGAATGCAGCCAGGGTCTTCAAAGGACAAAAGATGGCCGGAAGAATGGGTAATGACCGGGTTACAGTTCAGAACCTGGAAGTCGTTAAAGTTGATAAAGATAATAATCTTATTTTAGTAAAAGGTGCTGTACCAGGAGCAAAAAACAGCATTGTATATATAAAAGAAGCTGTAAAAGCTTAATTACGGTATAGAAAGGAGGCTTTATCATGCCACAGGCAATTAAGTATGATATAAGCGGCAAAGAGCTTGGTAATATTGATTTACCAGAAAGAGTTTTTAACGAAAATATCAATAAACATGCAGTACACCAGGTTGTTGTCGCACAACTGGCAAAAATGCGTCAAGGTACTGCTTCTACAAAAACAAGGGGAGAAGTCAGTGGTGGTGGAAAGAAACCATGGCGTCAGAAAGGAACCGGAAGGGCAAGACATGGCAGCATCCGTTCCCCTCTCTGGGTAGGCGGTGGCGTAACCTTTGGACCAAAACCACGGACTTTTGATAAAAAGGTACCCAGAAAGGTCAAGAAATTAGCCCTGAGATCAATCTTGACCCATAAACTGGAGACTGGCAGCCTTATTGTTCTGGATGAACTGAAGTTTGAAAAACCAAAGACCAGTCAGATGGTTGAGGTTCTCCGCAACCTGGAGTTGGAGGGTGCCAAGGTAGTAATTGTAATACCGGAAAAGGATAAGAACCTATACTTATCTGCCCGGAATATACCAGGTGTTAAAACCCTTGTTGTAGATGCACTGAATGCCTATGACTTATTAGATAACGATTTCATTATCATTGTAAATGAGGCTATTGAGAAGATTGAGGAGGTGTTGACCAGATGAAAGATCCAAGAGATATAATCATTGCTCCCGTTATTTCAGAAAAGAGCATAGCAATGATCGAACAGAGCAACACCTATACCTTTAAAGTAGATAAAAGGGCAAACAAGGTAGAAATTAGGAAAGCTATTGAAGAGATCTTTAATGTCAATGTTTTAAAGGTCAATACAGTCAATATGCTTGGCAAGACAAGGCGTCTGGGTTACCAGCAGGGTAAGAGGCCAGACTGGAAAAAAGCCATGGTAAAACTTGCCGAAGGAAACAGAATAGAAATATTTGAAGGACTTTAATTAAACTTGGATAGGAGGGAAAGAGATGGCCATTAAAAAGTTTAAACCCACCACTCCTTCCAGACGGTTCATGACAGTTACCACCTTCGACGAAATAACCAAAACCGAACCAGAGAAGAGCCTTTTAGCTCCTCTTAAGAAAACTGGTGGACGTAATGTAAATGGTCGGGTCACTGTCCGTCACCGGGGTGGAGGACATAAGCGTCGCTATCGTATTATAGATTTTAAGAGAGATAAGGATGGGGTACCGGCAAAGGTTGCCAGTATCGAATATGATCCTAACCGTTCCGCAAGAATTGCCTTATTAAATTATTTTGACGGGGAAAAGAGATACATTCTTGCTCCTGATAAATTACAGGTAGGAGATATAGTTCAATCAGGTCCAGAAGCAGATATCAAACCAGGAAATGCACTGAAATTAAAAGATATTCCAGTAGGTACCATTGTTCATAATATAGAATTACAGCCTGGTAAAGGAGGACAGCTGGCCAGATCAGCCGGAACCATGGCTCAGTTACTGGCTAAAGAGGGAAACTATGCTCATCTGAGACTGCCATCCGGTGAAGTCAGGCTGGTCAGGCTGGAATGTAAAGCCACCATTGGCCAGGTTGGAAATCTGGATCACGAGAATGTTACCTTAGGAAAAGCCGGCCGTATGCGTTGGTTAGGCAGAAGGTCCAAGGTGCGCGGTGTTGTAATGAATCCAGTAGATCACCCGCATGGTGGTGGTGAAGGTAAGTCTCCTGCTGGACGTCACCCGGTTACACCCTGGGGTCAGATTACCATTGGTAAGAGAACACGGAAGTGGAAAAAAGAATCCAATAAATATATTGTACGTTCACGTCATGCCAAGAAACGCTAGGAAGGAGGGGTTATTTTGGGTAGGTCTTTAAAGAAGGGGCCTTTTGTAGAAGAAAGTCTGATGAAAAAAGTAAGGGAAATGAATGAGAGTGGTAAAAAGTCTGTAATCAAAACCTGGTCCAGGAGCTCAATGATTATACCAGAAATGGTTGGTCATACCATTGCAGTACACGATGGACAAAAGCATGTACCTGTCTATATAACTGAAGATATGGTTGGTCACAAATTAGGTGAATTTGCTCCTACCAGAAGATTTAGAGGACACGGACATCATACAGAACGCTCTACAGCATTGAAATAATTGAATGATTATCTGTAAAGGAGGGTTTATGATGGAAGCTAAAGCCCATGCAAAATATATCCGGATCTCTCCCAGAAAAGCCAGGCTGGTAATGGATTTAATCAGGGGAAAGAGTGTGGCAGAAGCTTATGCTATTTTGAAAAACACGCCCAAGAAAGCTTCTGGTTTAATTGAAAAAGTGCTGGAGTCTGCTGTAGCCAATGCAGAGAATAATTATGGCATGATAGCTGATGATTTATATGTTAAAGAGGCTTATGTAAATGAAGGCCCAATGATGAAAAGATGGAGACCTCGTGCACATGGAATGGCCAGTCCAATCCTGAAACGCACAAGCCATCTATCCATAGTTGTAAGCGAGAGAGAGGAAAATCAGTAAAAGGAGGGATAAATTTTGGGTCAGAAAGTAGATCCCCGTGGATTAAGAGTGGGAATAATTAGAGATTGGGACGCAAAATGGTATGCCGATAAGAAAAATTTCGCCGATTTACTACATGAAGATTTAAAGATTCGCGATTATATAAAAAAGAAACTATATGATGCCGGTATTTCACGTGTAGTGATAGAAAGAGCTGCAAACCAGCTAAAGCTGGACATCTATACTGCCAGGCCCGGAATGGTAATTGGTCGTGGTGGTTCTGAAGTAGATAGCCTGCGCCAGTATATTGAGCAGAAGACCGGCCGTAAGGTTCAGATAAACGTAGTAGAAGTGGAAAACCCGGATCTGGATGCCCAGCTGGTGGCCGAAAACATCGCTTCACAGCTGGAGAGAAGGATTTCTTTCCGTAGAGCCATGAAGCAGGCCATGGGCAGAGCTATGCGGGCCGGTGCTGAAGGATTTAAGGTTCTAACCAGTGGAAGACTCGGTGGAGCAGAAATGGCCAGGAGCGAAGGCTATAGTGAGGGAAGTGTACCCCTTCACACCTTAAGGGCAGATATAGATTATGGTTTTGCAGAAGCCTATACTACCTACGGGAAAATCGGTGTTAAGGTCTGGATAAACAAAGGCGAAGTATTACCTGAAGTTCAGAACAAGTGATAGAAAACTGTCGATAGAAAGGAGGCCTTTAGATGCTGATACCAAAGAGAGTGAAATATCGTAAGCAACAAAGAGGTCGTATGAAAGGAAAAGCAATACGCGGAACCGAGATAACTTATGGTGA
>JAAYRT010000122.1 GCA_012518635.1 Halanaerobiaceae bacterium
AAGATAGTGGATCCCTTTAATTTAAGAGAATTGGAAGAGATTATAAAAGAAGAGCTTGCTGTGGATGAACCTTCTTTAATAATAGCCCAACGGCCCTGTGCCCTTCTGAAGAAGGCCAATTATACTGGTTATGCCATTATCGATAAAGATGTCTGCAGGAATTGCAAACTGTGCATGAGTATTGCCTGTCCGGCCATGGTGGATAAGGGTGATTATATAGAGATTGATGATTCTTTATGCAATGGCTGTATGCTCTGTGCTGAAAAATGTCCTTTTGATGCGATAATGAAGGTAGGTGGCAATGATGAATGAGATTAATATAATGATTGTCGGTGTCGGGGGACAGGGGACCTTACTGGCCAGCAGGATAATCGGCAATGTGGCTGTCAATAGTTCCTATGATGTGAAATTATCGGAGATACATGGCATGGCCCAGCGGGGCGGTAGTGTTATCAGCAGTATCAGGATGGGGGAGAAGGTCTATTCGCCACTTATCGAGAAAGGGGCAGCGGACATCATCCTGGCCTTTGAGGAACTGGAGGCCTTACGCTGGTTGGATTATTTGGCCCCGGACGGCCGGGTGATAGTTAATAGACAACAGATTTTACCGGCATCTGTTTTAACTGGCCAGGCCGTATATCCGGAAGAAATTATAGATAAGATAAGGGAAAGGGTAGGTAATATTATAACCATAGATGCTTTAACGGTGGCCAGGAAATGTGGGACAACCAGGGTTGTAAATACTGTTCTGATAGGAATACTGGCCAGCTTACTGGATTTTCCCATTGAAATGTGGAGGACCTCTCTGAAGAGGTTAATACCGGAGAGATACCTGGGGGCAAATTTGAAGGCCTTTGAGGAAGGATATAACTACGGGTTAAATTAGTCCCTGCTAGAGATAGAAAGAGTTTGGAGGGAGTATAATTATAAGGGAGGGAAAGGAAATGTTGATTAATCAGATTTCTGTATTTCTGGAGAATAAATCCGGCAGATTGGCGGAGGTTTTAGATATACTGGGGAAGAATGATATCGATTTGATAGCAATTTCCATTTCTGATACAACGGATTTTGGTATTCTGCGTTTAATAGTCAACAAACCGGAAGAGGCTGAAGAGGTCTTACGGGAGGGCGGTTGTACAGTAAATAGCACAGGGGTCCTGGCTGTTTCTGTAGAAGATAAACCAGGCAGCCTGGCAGAGGTGCTGGCTTTTCTGGCCAGTGAGTCCATCGGTATTGAATATCTTTATGCAGTTGGAAAGGATACCAGGGGGGCAGTGGTTATTGTCCGGGTAGATGATCCGGATAGAGCCATTAAGATTTTAAGTGATAATAGTGCAAAGCTTCTTTCTGCAGATAAACTTTATACATTATAAGTAAATTTTTTAGCCTCAAATTTTAAATTTGAGGCTATTTTTAAGAAAAACGGGCACAATATAGATAATATCTTCAGATAGAAGGATGATAACTTTGACAGAAAGGCCGAAGCAAAAGGTAAGGGTCATGCGTTATGGAGGTATTAAGTATGTTCATAATGTGCCCAGGGAAGAAATCAGCAGTTTTATTGACAGTCTTCCAGAGGAGAAAAGAAGTAGTATGGCGGAGCTGACCCAGGTACTGAAGGATGAAGGCTTGATTAGCATCATACCTGATGATGAACCCAGTCCGCCCTGTTAAAAAGAGCGTTATGCAAAAAATATTATGCAGGATTTTTGTAAATTTTAAAGAATAAGGACTAATAAAGAGGGAAATTGGAGGTATCATTGTGGCAAGAATAATTGATGGCAAGGGTATAGCTGAGGATATTCACAGGGAACTGAAAGAAGAAGCGGCTTTATTGACTCAAGAAGGCCGGGCTCCTGGACTGGCAGTAGTGCTGGTGGGCAATGACCCAGCCTCAGAGACCTATGTAAGGTCCAAGGAAAGGACTGCCAGGGAGCTGGGTATCTTTTCTAAAGTAATAAAAAAAGATGCCGGGACAAGTAAGGAAGAATTAATTGAGCTCATAAAGGAACTTAATGAAGATAGGAGAATAGATGGGATTTTAGTCCAACTCCCTTTACCATCACATATTGATGAAAAGGAGATTATCGAGGCTATTGATCCAGGTAAGGATGTAGACGGTTTTCATCCGGTGAATACTGGCCGTTTATTTAACAGCCAGAAGGATATACCCCGTTTTGAACCCTGTACACCAATGGGGATTATGGAATTACTGGAGCGGCAAGGGATTGAGCTTGAAGGAAAAAAGGCAGTTGTTGTAGGCAGGAGTAATATTGTAGGTAAACCGGTAGCCTGTCTTCTGCTGGAGAAAAACGCCACTGTCACTATCTGTCATTCCCGTACCAGGGATCTGGCCAAAGAGACTGCCACAGCAGATATACTGGTTGTTGCAGTAGGGAGAGCAGGCTTTATCAATGGCTCTATGGTGAAAGAGGGGGTAGTAGCCATTGATGTTGGTATAAACAGGGTTGATGGGAAGCTGGTTGGAGACCTTGATTTTCCGTCAGTTGAGAAAAAATCCTCCTATATAACTCCAGTGCCTGGTGGAGTTGGTCCCATGACTATAGCCATGTTGATGAAAAATACCATTAAAGCCAGGAAATATCATGGAGTTTAAAAATGGAAAAGAAAATATTTACTGTAACAGAAATAACAAAATACCTTAAAGATATCCTGGCCCAGGATCCTCTTGTAAATGATATCTGGATAAGTGGTGAAATTTCTAATTTCCACCACCATAGTTCGGGTCATATGTATTTTACTCTAAAAGACCAAAATTCTGCAATCTCTGCCATTATGTTTAAGGGTTATAACAGCCAGCTGAAGTTTCAGCTGGAAGACGGCCTGAAGGTTATAGCCCATGGTTATATAAGCATATATGAACCCAGAGGAACATATCAGTTTTACATAGATTCCATGGAACCTGCCGGTAAAGGGGCCCTGTATCTGGCCTTTGAACAGCTGAAGGAGAAGCTGGAGAAGGAAGGCCTTTTTGACCCGGTCCACAAGAATAAGATACCCCTTTTGCCGAAAAAAATTGGTATAGTAACCTCACCGACAGGAGCTGCTATCAGGGATATCCTTTCTGTAATCCAGAGGAGATTCCCTAATATATCTCTCTTAATTGTACCGACACTGGTACAGGGTGAAATGGCCTGTGAACAACTGGTAAAGGGGATTGAGTATTTAAACAGCCGGGGAGATATTGATCTGATTATACTCAGCAGGGGAGGGGGAAGTATAGAGGACCTCTGGCCCTTCAATGAGGAGAATCTGGCCAGGGCCATCTATAATTCCTCAGTGCCGGTTATCAGCGGCATAGGCCATGAGACGGATTTTACCATTGCTGATTTTGTGGCTGATCTAAGGGCACCTACCCCCTCTGCTGCTGCTGAACTGGCCATCTCTTCCAGACTGGAACTGGAGAAGAGAATCGAGAATAGCCGGGAAAGGCTTTCCTATGCAATAGGGAATAAGATCAGGGAATACCGGAAAAGATTGGAAGGACTTATGGAGAGAAGGGTCTTTGCCAGGCCGGAAGAATTGTTCAGCAAGGAGATCCAGCAGCTGGATGATCTGAGCCGCAGATTGGAATGGTCCATGGAAAAGGAATTGAACAGCAGGAAGGAGGAGTTCCAGTTCCTGAATGGTAAACTGGAAAGCCTTAGTCCATTGAAAACCCTGGCCAGGGGTTATTCGATCAGTAGCTTGCAGGGAAAGATTATAGATAGTATAGATGAGGTGGAGATTGGACAGGAGATTCAGATCCGGGTAAAAGATGGGCAGATTAAAGGCAAAGTCTTAAATAAAATGCCTGCAGAGCAGGAATTCTAATGAAGGAGGATGAGAGATATGACGGAGAAGCAATTGGACTTCGAAGAAGCTCTCGCCAGACTGGAAGAAGTGGTAAAGGAACTAGAAGATGGTGGTCTGTCATTGGAAAAATCCCTGGAGTTATTTGAAGAAGGAGTAAAATTGGTCAAGTTCTGCAAATTGGAATTGGATCAGGCAGAGAGGAAAATAGAAATAGTATTGAAAAAAGATGAAGATTATAATTATGTAGAAATTGTACCATTTACAGCAGAGGAGGAAGATTGATTTGAATCTTTTTGAGGTAAGATTACAGAAATATATAAATGATGTAGAAAAGGATATGAAAGCCTTATTTGAAGATAAAGAACTCTATCTTTCAGAAACATTGCTTGAATCAATCAAATACAGCCTCTTTTCCGGTGGGAAAAGATTACGTCCTATTTTGAGCAGGGCAGTGGCGGAGATGCTGGATGGTGATACAGCAAGTGCCAGGATGGCCGGTGCTGCCATTGAGATGATTCATACCTATTCATTGATTCATGATGATCTGCCCAGCATGGATAATGATGATTACCGGAGGGGTAAATTGACCAATCACCGGGTCTTTGGCAGCGGGATGGCTATTCTGGCTGGAGACGGCCTTTTGACCTATGCCTTTTATGTCCTTAGCAGGCTGCCCCTGCCGGCAGAGAAGGTTGTAAAGATTGTTGAATTGATTAGTGCCAGTGCAGGTATACAGGGAATGGTAGGAGGGCAGGCACTGGATCTGGGTGCAGAGAACAGGGAGATAGGCCTGGAAGAAATGAAAAAAATCCACCGGGCCAAGACCGGAGCCCTATTCCGTGCTTCCATCCTCAGTGGTGCCTACTGTAGTGAATTGTCAGAAGAAGAATTCCTGGCCCTGGATAGATTTGCAGAAAAGTTGGGCCTGACCTTCCAGATAGTTGATGATATTCTGGATGTAGTCGGTGATGAAGAGAAGTTGGGCAAGGAAACCGGTAGTGATGCCAAATCCAATAAGGCTACCTATCCTTCCCTTTTGGGGCTGGAGGCGGCGAAAGAGGAAGCAGAGAGGAATGCCAGGGAAGCAAAGGAAGAGCTGAAGGTATTCGGAGAAAAGGCTTCCTTTCTCATTGAATTGATGGATTTCATAGTGGTCAGGCAATTTTAATCTGTATCTTACAGGCTTATTAATAGCAATGACGGTCCTTTATTCATTATTGCATGAACTTACTGATGTATGGTATAATAATTAATAAATATGCTTTTTGCAGCATAGTAAATTCTACATTTTTTAATGCCATAATGGTTACACTAAATTCACAAAGTAGAGATGAATATGCTTGCTTAGTACCGGCTGTAGTTATACTGCTGGTAATTATCTTTATTGGCATATTTTCTGAGACGGGGACTACATGTCTTTAATCGTAACATTTGTCTGGACAAGGCTAAGAGGTGAGCGATAGATGGAAAGCATACTGGAAAGGATTAACTCCCCCGCTGATTTGAAAGTACTAAACAGGGATGAGTTAAATATACTGGCAAAAGAACTACGTACCTTTATCATAAAAACTGTAGCTGATACCGGGGGGCATCTGGCCTCTAACCTTGGTGTGATAGAATTAACAATTGCCCTGCATTATCATTTGAATAGTCCTGAAGATAAGATTATCTGGGATGTGGGCCATCAGAGTTATGCCCATAAGATTTTGACCGGCCGGAGGGATGAGTTTCATACTATCAGACAGTATAAAGGAATCAGCGGCTTTCCTAAAAGTAGAGAGAGTGCCCATGATATTATCGAGACTGGCCATAGCAGTACCTCCATCTCAGCGGCACTGGGCCTGGCCCTGGCCCGGGATTTGAATAAAGAAAAGCACCGGGTTTATGCTGTAATCGGTGATGGTGCCTTAACTGCCGGTATGGCCTTCGAAGCCCTGAACCATGCCGGTCATATCGGTACAGATGTAAAGGTAATCCTTAATGATAACGGAATGTCCATCTCCCAGAATGTGGGGGCCCTTTCCCGTTATTTATCAAATATCAGGACTGATCCGCGGGTACATAAGATAAAGGAAGACCTGGAGTTAATAATTGGCAAAATACCGAAGATTGGACATACTGTCTCCAGAAGTGTTGAGAGGGTAAAGGATGGTTTTAAATATATTTTTCTGTCCGGTATCCTCTTTGAGGAGATGGGTTTCACCTATATAGGCCCCATAGACGGCCATGATATCAATGAGCTGGTCACTAATTTTAAGAATGCAGATTTAATAGATGGACCTGTATTGATCCATGTAACAACAGTAAAGGGAAAAGGCTATATTCCGGCGGAAAAACAGCCGGCTAAATTTCACGGGGTCAGCCCCTTTATATTAGGTAATGGCCTGAGTAAAAGGGAAGAGAAAAGACCCAGCTTCAGCCAGGTTTTCGGAGAAACAATGGTGAAGATGGCCGGCCAGGATGAGGATCTGCTGGGAATTACAGCAGCAATGCCGGAGGGTACAGGCCTGGATCTTTTGAGGGAGGCCTTCCCGGAAAGGTTTATCGATGTAGGTATAGCTGAACAACATGCAGTGACCCTGGCCAGCGGCCTGGCTAAAGGAGGGAAAAGGCCTGTAGTGGCCATTTATTCAACCTTTTTACAGAGGGCCTATGACCAGATCATCCATGATGTCTGTATACCGGAATTGCCGGTTACTTTTGCCATCGATAGGGCCGGTCTTGTCGGTGGGGATGGTGAGACACATCAGGGAGTTTTTGATATTTCTTTCCTGCGGGTTGTTCCCAATATAATCATCATGGCTCCCAGGGATGAAAACCTGTTACAGCATATGTTATATACTGCTGTTTATTCAGGTAAACCTGCCGTAGTCCGCTATCCCAGGGGAGAAATCCTGGATATAGGTATGGATGAGGAATTGAAGGAATTGGAGATAGGAAAGGCGGAGTTATTAAAGGAAGGGAAAGATATACTGATTATTGCCGTTGGTTCCATGGTGTATCCGGCCCTGGAGGCAGCAGAATTGCTGGAAAAAGAGGGGGTCAAGGCAGGAGTAATAGATCCCCGGTTTATCAAACCCCTTGATGAAGGATTCCTCCTGGAAGAGATAAGTAAATACAGGAAAGTACTTATAGTAGAAGAACAGGTATTGGCCGGTGGATTTGGTAGTTCAATACTGGAACTGGTAAATGAGCTTGAATTAAAGGATGTTAGAATCAAGAGGATAGGTTTGCCGGATCATTTTATTGAACAGGGTTCTCAATCCTTGCTCCGGGATCTGTATAACCTGAATACCAGGGGAATAAAGGCTGCTGCAAAGGAATTGCTGGGCAATAATACTGGAGATGACCTGGAGGTATTTTATGGCAGTTAAGAAACGTCTGGATATATTACTGGTTGAGCAGGGTTTTTTTGAAAGCAGGAGTAAAGCCAGGGGGGCTATCATGGCCGGACAGGTTCTGGTAGACGGCCAGATGGTGGATAAGGCCGGTACCCTGATCAAGGAAGGAACCAGGATAGAACTGAAGGGTGAAAATCTGCCCTATGTGAGCAGAGGGGGCCTGAAGCTGGAAAAAGCCCTGGAGGTCTTTTCGGTAGATCCGGCAGGCAAAGAAGCCATGGATATCGGGGCTTCAACCGGTGGTTTTACTGATTGTCTTCTCCAGAAAGGTGCAAAAAAAGTCTATGCCATAGATGTAGGTTATGGACAACTGGACTGGAGATTACGCCAGGATGAGAGGGTAGTGGTATTGGAGAGGACTAATTTCCGTTATCTGACTCCGGAAAAGCTGCCTGTCAAGGCAGATTTGATAGTTACAGATGTTTCCTTTATCTCCCTTCGGTTGATTATCCCTCCAGCCCTGGAATTCCTGACTGAGCAGGGGGATATAATAGCCTTAATTAAGCCACAGTTTGAAGCAGGACCGGAAAGGGTAGGTAAAAACGGAATAGTCAGAGATAAAGGGGCCCACGAAGATGTACTCAGGGAGATGCTGGATTTCTTCCTGGACAAGGGTCTTTATATAAAGGGGCTGGACTATTCTCCTATCACCGGTGCCAGCAGTGGCAACATAGAGTTTCTGGTGCATCTATCAAATTATAATGGGGATGAGAGGGATAGACAGTTCTGGTACCAGAGAATAACAGAAATCGTTGCAGAGGCTCATGATGCTTTGGAAGGGGGATGATTTTAATTTCTGTACTCGGTATAATTTTGAATAATCAGAAAAAGGATGCTTATCCTGTACTGGAGAAGGTGACAGATTATCTGGATAAAAAGGGAGTCCGATATTATATTGAGGAGAGTATTGAGCCGGGTAGTGCTTTAATCAGTACAGATTATGCTGATTTAAAGGAAAAGGCTGACTATATAATTATTATCGGTGGTGATGGAACCTTTTTGCATACTGCCCGCTATTTTTTTGGTACAGGTATCCCCTTGCTTGGCATAAATATAGGACATCTGGGGTTTTTGACAGAAATTGAGACCGGAGAGATTGAATCCTCTCTGGAACAGTTGTTGGCCGGGAATTATACCATAGAGAAGAGACTTGTACTGGAGGCGAGGATAATAAATGACGACCAGTTGGTCTATCAACAGCAGGCTTTGAATGATTTTGTCATCCACCGTGGTTCCAGTTCAAGGATGGTTCCTATCGAGATGTATATCAATGATGAAATAGTCAGTACCTATCGGGCAGACGGCCTGATAGTTTCTACACCAACCGGTTCAACGGCTTATTCTTTATCTGCAGGAGGGCCTATTATTAATCCTCAAATCAGGGCAATCATAGTGACACCAATCTGCCCTCATAGTTTATTTATTAAACCAATGGTAATTTCTGATCAGGAACGGATAATGATTAAGGTCAGAGGAGAGCAGGGTATAAGTTTTGCTGCAGATGGAGCCTCAGACTATAAGATTGACTCCAATGATCAGATTTTTATTGAAGCAGCAAAGGAAGACCTATCGATCATTAAATTGCCTGATAGAACTTTTTATTCAATTTTACATAAAAAATTGAAGGTTGGATTCCTCTGATAATTGAAAGGAGTTAAGTTTCCAATGAGAAGTAAAAGACATTTAATGATTATGGAGTTAATTAAAAACCATGATATCAGCACCCAGGAAGAGCTGGTAGACAGGTTGCTGGAAAATGGAATTGAAGTCACCCAGGCTACTATATCCAGGGATATCAAGAAACTGGGACTGGTCAAGGTTCCAGACGGCTATGGTGGTTATAAATATTCCTTACCTGTGGAAAGGAAGCAGACCGATGTCTTTAATTGGATGAAGAGGATGTTCCGGGACTTTGTAGTGGGCATGGATTATAGTGAGAATATAATCGTCGTCAGTACCCTGCCTGGCACTGCTGATGGTGTTGGTTCGGCTATTGATAACGTGGGATGGGAAGAGATTATCGGTACTGTAGCCGGTGATGATACTGTATTCATTGTAGTAAAACCCAGGGAGGAGACAGAGAAGATTTATCGTAAACTAGAGGAATTCTGGAGTTAAGGGAGTGTTTTTAACAGGATGTTAGTGGATTTCCGGGTAAAAAACTTTGCCTTAATTGATGAATTAGAGATTAATTTTGCAGCAGGCCTGAATGTTTTGACAGGGGAAACTGGAGCAGGTAAGTCAATCATTATCGGGGCTCTGGATATTTTATTAGGAGCCCGGGCCTCTACTGATCTAATCCGTAAGGGGAAGGAAAGTGCCTATATCGAGGCGGCCTTTGAACCCGAACGACTTGAGCAGATTAATGAATATCTGGAGGAAGCAGGTATAGAGACTGATCCGGACCTCCTTATTCTTTCCAGAGAGATCAGGCAGAATGGGAATAACCGCAACAGGATAAACGGCCAGCTGGTTACGGCCAGCATGATTAAAGGGGTCAGCAAGTATCTGGTGGATATTCATGGCCAGCATGAACACCAGCGTTTGCTGGACAGCAGTTCACAACTGAACCTGCTGGATGAATTCATTGGCCAGGAGAAAGAGGAACTGCTTCTTAGAATTAAAGACCTCTATCAGGAACAGAATAAAATAGAGGAAGAACTGGCTGCTCTGGATATAGATGAAGGAGAAAAAGCCAGGGAGACGGATCTTCTGAAATATCAAATCCAGGAGATTCAGGATGCAGCTCTTAAGGATAACGAGCTGGAGGAGCTGGAGCAGGACCTGAAAATATTGACTAATCTGGAAGAGATTAATGCTGTTGTAGCCAGTATGTATAAAAGTATACAGGGTGATGATTACAGTAATATAGAAGGGATAATGAGCCAGATCGTTTCCTTCCTTAAAGATCTGGAGGATTTGAAAGAACTGGATGGTGAACTGGCCGGTTTTTATAATATTTTAAATGATATCTATTATCAGCTGGAGGAGCTTTCCTTTAGTCTAAATAATTACCATGGTAAACTTGAATTTGATCCGGAGAAACTGGAGAGAGTAGAAAAAAGATTGTCCCTAATAACATCTTTACAGAGAAAATACGGGCAGACCATCGAAGAGATAAGGAATTATCAGGAGGAGATGGAAAAGAGGTTGGAATTCCTTTTGGCCCAGGATAAATTACTGGCTGAATTAACGAAGAGAAAAGAAAAAATCCTGGAAGAATATTACTATTATGCCAGGAAGTTATCAGAATTACGTAAGACCAGGGCCCTGGAACTGGAAGAGGTAATTGCTACAGAACTGGCAGATCTGGCCATGAATAATACCATCTTCAAGGTTGTTTTTACAGAGAAGTCTCCGTCAATTGATGGAATTGATAAAGTGGAATTTTTGATTGCCCCCAATCCGGGGGAGGATTTGAAACCACTGGGCAAGATTGCATCTGGCGGGGAACTTTCCAGAATAATGCTGGCTCTAAAAACTATTATTGCCCATGTTGACCAGGTTGATACCTTGATTTTTGATGAGGTTGATACGGGAGTAGGCGGGAAAGTGGCCCAGAAGATGGCGGAAAAACTGGCCCTGATTGGCAAACAGCGCCAGGTACTCTGTATTACCCATCTGCCCCAGATTGCCAGTATGGGAGATAAGCATTTCTTTATTGAAAAGAGGCAGGAAGAGAACCGTACCTATACCAGAATCTATGATTTGAATAATGAAGAGCGCAGGGCAGAGATAGCACGTATGCTTGGCGGGGTTATGTTAACGGACACAACCGTCAGGCATGCTGAAGAAATGTTGGTAATGGCAGAGGTTAAAAAAAGAGAGCTGTGATAGTTCTTTCTTGCTCTGCCAATATATAACTGAATAAACGACCAATCCCAAGGGCATCTCTAATAAAAGGAGGCGCCTTTTTTTTATGCAGCCATGGCTGTTGTGTAGATAAGGCAGGAGAGTGATATATTTGAGAAAAAAGGTGGGGATTGGTCTCTTATCTGTAATAATACTACTTTTTCTTTCATATTATTTTATAGTAAATGGATTACCGAAATCTTTTTCAATTATACGGGGAAATGAATCAATACTGAATATCAAAATACCCCTGGATCTCTATGTAAGTAGAAATAATTCTGAACTGAGCATAAATGGGCAAAAAATAGAAGAAGAACATTTAAAGATAAATGCCGGAGAATTAGTGGTAAAAGGGGAGAATATAGGCAGTTCAGACCTGAGATTTAAATTATTTGGTTTAATACCCATCAGGTCAATTACGATTAATGTATTACCGGAAGTAGAGGTTTATCCGGGAGGGCAGGCCATCGGGGTTTTACTGCGCAGCCGCGGGGTAATGGTAGTCGGGAGTTCTTTTGTGGAAGATGCTGATGGTAAACGGCATTATCCAGCCCAGAATGCAGGGATCCGGGTTGGGGATAAGATACTGGAGATTAATAAAGAGCCAGTCCATGATAAGATGAAGCTGGCTATGATGATCCAGGAATTTGCTAAAAAAGATGAAAATATCAGCCTCCTTGTTGAGAAAAAAGATGGCAGCCAAAAGAATGTCAGGCTCAGGCCGGTACAGAATAAAGAGGGCCGCTATATGATCGGCTTATATGTGGATGATGGTGTTGCCGGTGTAGGGACCTTGACCTTTATTAACCCGGAGACAAAAGAATATGGAGCCCTGGGCCATGAAATCGTTGAAACAAACAGCCAGACGCCCATTGAGGTAAGGGAAGGTAAAATCATTGAAGCCCATATATCCGGTATTCATAGCGGCCAGAAGGGTTTGCCGGGGGAAAAACTGGGTACTTTTTTTCAAAGCCAGCAGGAGATAGGAAATATTGAAAAAAATAATAGATTTGGTATTTATGGCTCTCTTTACAGAATACCGGAAAACCCCTATTTCGAAGAACCGATTCCGGTGGCCATGAATCATGAGGTCCAACAGGGGCCGGCAAAGATATATACAGTATTAAATGGAGGTAAGGTAGAAGAATTTAATGCCTATATCGAGAGGGTTTTCTACCAGTCAGGTCCGGCGGAAAAAGGACTTATCGTCAATATTACTGATCCAGGCTTACAGGAGATAACGGGGGGAATCATCCAGGGAATGAGTGGAAGTCCAATAGTGCAGAATAATAAACTGGTTGGAGCAATAACCCATGTTTTTGTAAATGAACCAACTAAAGGCTATGGCATCTTTGCAGAATGGATGATTTTACAGACCAGGATTAATAATGACTCCAGGGCCAGGGTTGAATAGCCCTGGAGCATCTTACTTTTTTTGAAAAAGAATGGCGAAAAAATCTTATGTATATTAAAAGGAAAATTATAAAAAATTAACTTTTTTAGGAAGGTGTTTTGATTTATATGTAGAAGTAAATATATGGCAGAAATATATTGTTATTTAAAATCTTAGAGGGAGGAGTATGATTGGGTTATGGGGGAAAGTGTAAGAATTGTTCTGGTCGATGACAATCGTGAGTTTTGTCAGCTGCTTGAAGAGTATCTCAATGAACAGGAAAATTTTGCTGTGGTAGGTGTAGCCAATAATGGTGTGGAGGG
>JAAYRT010000017.1 GCA_012518635.1 Halanaerobiaceae bacterium
GCAGCCCAGACCCGGGCCATGAAAAAGGTTGCCGGCACTTTACGCCTGGACCTGTCCCAATACCGGGAACTGGAGGCTTTTGCCCAGTTTGGTGCTGATCTGGACCAGGCCACCCGGAGACGGCTGATTCGCGGTGAGAGGATAGTGGAGATCTTAAAACAACCCCAGTATTCACCTATGGATGTTGAAGACCAGGTGCTGGTAATATACATAGCTACCAGGGGTTATCTGGATGATATTCCGGTTGACAATATTGCCCGTTTTGAGAGGGAATTCCTGGCCTATGTCCAGGCCAATTACCCGGAATTACCGGAAGATATCAGAAAAGAAGCCGATTTGTCAGCCGGAAATGAAGAGAAACTGATACAGATAATAAAAGAATTTAAAGAAATCTTTATCGTGGAAAGGGAAAAGAGAGAAGGGGAGCCGGCCGGGGGAGAAGAGGGTGAAGAATAATGGAATCGATGCGTGATATCAAACGCCGTATTAATAGTGTCAGGAACACCCAGAAGATTACCAATGCCATGAAAATGGTGGCTGCGGCCAGGCTGAGGAGGGCCCAGGAATTGGCGGAAAAGGCCCGCCCCTTTTTCAATAAGACCAGGGAGATCCTTTATAATGTCTCCCTTTATACAAAGGATTTTATTGAACATCCCCTCTTCTATGATAGCGGTGGAAAGAGACATCTTTATCTGGTAATCAATTCTGACCGGGGGTTATGCGGCTCCTATAATATCAATGTAATTGAAAAGGCCAGAAGCTCTTTTCAACCGGATGAGGAGATTTCTTTAATTGTACTGGGACGTAATGCCAGGGATTACTTCCGGAAAATGGATTACAATATTATTTCTGAATATATAAATATTCCGGATTATCCGGATTACTGGTTTGCCAGGAGGATAGCTGATGAGCTTATCTCTTTATTCAGGGAAAGGATGGTAGACAGGGTTTCCCTGATCTATACCCACTTTAATTCCCCTATCAGCCAGACAGCAAAGGTAATCCCTTTACTGCCACTGACAGTACTGGATAAACCGGAAGAAGAGGAAAAAAAGAATTATGATTATCTATATGAACCTTCGCCTGATGCAGTATTTGATGTTCTCCTGCCCTCTTATATCAATAATATCCTATATTCTGCCCTGTTGGAGGCAAAAGCAAGTGAATTTGGTGCAGTCATGACTGCCATGGATTCGGCTACAGAGAATGCAGAGGACCTGATTGGAGAGTTGACCCTGCGTTATAACCGGGCGAGACAGTCTGCGATAACTACAGAGATTGCAGAAATAGTTGGCGGAGCCGAAGCCTTGAAATAGACGAAAAGGAGGAAGGAAAATGACTCAGGAAGCAAATGTCGGTAGAGTTATACAGGTAATCGGGCCTGTAGTTGATATTGAATTTCCCTCTGGAGACCTACCCAGGATTTACAATGCTGTCCGGATTACCGGAGATGATACAGCTCCCATGGAATTGCTGGTTGAAGTTATGCAGCAGACAGGTGATAACCGGGTCAGGTGTGTAGCCATGGATTCAACTGACGGCCTGGTCCGCGGCATGAAAGCCATTGACACTGGAGAACCTATTACTGTTCCTGTGGGAGAAGATGTCCTGGGCAGAGTCTTCAATGTACTGGGAGAACCTATAGATAGACAGGGAGAGGTAAAGAACGAAAAACGTTTACCCATACATAGGCCGGCTCCTACCTATGAAGAAATAAGCCCGGCCAGTGAACTCTTTGAAACCGGTATTAAGGTTATTGACCTGCTGGCACCTTATGCCCGGGGAGGTAAGGTAGGGCTATTTGGTGGTGCCGGAGTAGGAAAGACTGTTCTTATCCAGGAATTGATCAATAATATAGCCACCGAACATGGCGGTTATTCTGTTTTCGCGGGTGTAGGTGAGAGAAGCAGGGAGGGTAATGACCTCTGGCTGGAAATGAAGGAATCAGGGGTAATCGATAAGGTGGCCATGGTCTTTGGCCAGATGAATGAACCACCTGGAGCAAGAATGAGGGCAGCCCTTAGCGGATTGACTATGGCAGAGTATTTCAGGGATGAGCTGGGACAGGATGTGCTGCTCTTTATTGATAATATATTCCGATTTATCCAGGCAGGTTCTGAGGTTTCTGCCCTGCTGGGCAGGATGCCTTCTGCTGTTGGTTATCAGCCGACCCTGGCAACAGATGTGGGGGCTTTACAGGAGAGGATTACCTCAACGAGAAGGGGTTCCATTACTTCAGTACAGGCCATTTATGTTCCTGCTGATGACCTGACTGACCCGGCTCCGGCAACAACCTTTGCTCATCTGGATGCTACTACTGTCCTTTCCAGGCAGATTGCGGAAAAGGGTATTTATCCTGCGGTGGATCCCCTGGATTCCACTTCCCGGATACTGGATCCGGTCATTGTAGGAGAAGAACATTATAGTGTAGCCCGGCGGGTACAGGAAATCCTGCAGAGGTATAAAGACCTTCAGGATATCATAGCCATCCTGGGTATGGATGAGCTCTCAGATGAAGACAAGATTATTGTTAACAGGGCCCGTCGTATTGAAAGATTCTTATCCCAACCCTTCCATGTAGCGGAGCAGTTTACCGGCCAGCCCGGTGTATATGTGCCGATAGAAGAGACCATCCGAGGTTTTAAAGAGATACTGGATGGTAAACATGATAATCTTCCTGAAGAAGCCTTTTACATGGTGGGGACCATAGATGAGGCAGTTGAAAAGGCCAGGGCTGTCAGGGAAGGTGAATAGGCATGTCTTCCACCATCAAACTGGAGATAGTCACCCCTGCTGGTAAGAAATACAGTGGTGAGATAGAATACCTCAGGGTACCGGCAATGGACGGGGAAATAGGGATTTTACCCGGCCATACTCCCCTGGTTACGGGCCTGAAGATAGGCTTACTGGAGATAAAAAAAGGTACAGAAAGACTGGTAATTCCAATCAGCGAAGGATTCATTGAGGTTACTCCTGGTAATATCAATGTGGTTGTGCGGACAGCGGAATTACCGGAAGAGATTGATGTGGAGCGGGCCAGAAGGGCAAAAGAGAGGGCGGAAAAGAGGCTGAATGGATTGAATGGTGAGGAAGTCGGTCTGGAATATATAGATTATGTACGGGCCAGAGCGGCACTGGAACGGGCCCTGGCACGGCTGAAAGCTGCTGAAACCAATGGCAGATAAGGGCCTGGATTGAGCAGATAAAAACAAAGCCCTATTGCAGGGCTTTTTACTTTTGTGTATCAGAAAAGGGATGTTGGAAATAATATACATTAAAGGTGATAAAGATGCGGAAAAAAAGGAGCGAATTGGAGGAAAGGCTCCTGCAGGGTATCCATGGAAAAAAGGAGCTGAAGCGGGAGGAGCGGAACTACTATCTGGGAGAATTTGAAGAAAGGGTAATCCGTTACTTGACCCGTGAGCAGGTTCTGGAGAGGGGAATTTATCCGGAAATCCTTGCTGCCCTGGAACATCCTGCGGCCAGGAGGCTGATCGTGGACCGGGCAATTGAATTAAATGCGGCTAATAAATATATTAAACTGGCCGGGGCAAAGGGTTTACAGTTCAGGAGGGTCCATTCCCCTGATTTCAAGGGTGATGTAGGACTGGTAGTGGTCAGTGACAGGGCAGTGGAGGTAGAAAAAAGGGAAGTATTGTCAAGGACAGAACGGTTGAAAGAAAAGGGGATTTCTGATACAATTATTGAGAATCCGGGTGCTAAACTATGTGAGCAGTGCTGGCAGGAGTTGAAGGATAAGGCCCCGGAGGAGTTGGCTAACTATCGCAGGATGAGTTTTCTGGATAGGATTTTAGGATTTAAATGTATCTGTAAGGAAAATTAAAAATAGGCTTATGGATATAGAGGAGATTTACAATTTTTCACGAATTATAAACTGGTGCATATAATATAGGTGTATTCCTATTTCGGGAAGATTTATGGAAGGGGCTTATAAAAGTGGGTAAATTTTTGATTACTGGCGGCACCCCTTTAAAGGGTGAGATTTGCGTAAGTGGTGCGAAGAATTCGGCACTGCCGATTGTAGCTGCTGCCCTGATGGCAGATAGTCCCAGCAGGTTGCTTGATATACCTGTACTCAGAGATGTTCAAAACCTCTGTGAAATCATCCGCCGGATGGGCTGCAAGGTGGAGGAAAAAGGTAATGAAATTTTAATTGATCCGGCCGGTATAGAGAGACCGGAGGCTGACCCTGATCTGGCCAGGAAACTCAGGGGTTCCTATTATCTATTGGGGGTTTTGCTGGGTAAAAAAGGCTGGGCCAGAAGCAGCCTGCCAGGAGGATGTAATATAGGTAACCGGCCTATAGATTTACACCTGAAAGGTTTTAAGGCCCTGGGTGCTGAAATGAGCATAGATCACGGTATCGTGGAGGTCAGGGCGGAAAGGCTTAAAGGGAACAGGATTTATCTGGACTATCCCAGTGTAGGGGCAACCATTAATATCATGCTGACTGCCACCCTGGCTGAAGGTACCACTATTATTGAAAATGCTGCCCGGGAACCGGAAATCGTAGATCTGGCCAATTATCTGACTGTTATGGGGGCCAGGATTAAAGGGGTAGGTACTGATATTATCAAGATAGAAGGGGTAGAATCTCTACAGGGAGCAGAATACAGGATAATCCCTGACCGCATAGAGGCAGGCACCTATATGATGGCAGCAGCAGTAACCCAGGGTGAAGTCTTTGTAAAAAATGTCCTGGTTGAACATGTTAAGCCGCTGATTGCCAAGCTAAAGGAAATGGGTGTAGAGATCAGGGAAGAGATAGACGGGGTTTATGTAAAAGGCAATGGGCATTTAAAGGCTGTAGATATAAAGACCCTGCCTTACCCGGGTTTTCCTACTGATTTACAGTCCCAGATGATGGTATTATTGACCCAGGCTGATGGCACCAGCCTGGTCATCGAGACAGTTTGGGAAAACCGTTTTATGCATGTTGATGAATTGAATAGGATGGGTGCCAATATCAAGATTGACGGCCATAGTGCTTTGATTAAACCCAGCAGGCTGACCGGTGCTGAGGTTACTGCTACGGATTTAAGGGCAGGTGCAGCCCTGATTCTGGCCGGGCTTGTAGCCAAAGGAGATACAGAAATCAGGGATATCTATCATATAGAGCGGGGATATGAAAATATTGCTGCAAAATTGTCTTCTATTGGAGCCAGGATTAGAAAAGTAAAATAAAGCTTAATTTATTCTTGAGTTCTACTCCTGCGGTAATGGTCATAATATTTATTATGATTATTACTGGAGGAGTTGTTTTATTTTGTGGCGTGAAGTCCTGGTCTTTTTTTTATTTATTTTTATAATCCTGATCCTTTTACCAGTATTACTGGCAGGAGATATATTCAGGCAGGCTGAACAAAAAAGGGGAGTACTGCTGCTCAAGGTGTATGACCATCAGCGGGGAGAATTAGTGAAGATGGAGTTGGAGGAATATCTCCGGGGGGTACTGGCAGCAGAGATGCCTGCCTCATACCACATGGAGGCCCTGAAGGCCCAGGCAGTGGCAGCCCGGACCTATACCCTGAAACAGTTACCCCGCTATGGCGGGCCGGGCAGCCGGAAATACCCCGGTGCCGATCTCTCCACAGACTATACTGATTGCCAGGCCTTTTTAACAGAAGCAGGAATGAAGGAAAAATGGGGTTTTCTATCTTTTTTTTATTACTGGTACAGGATCAATAAGGCTGTTGAATCAACAGAGGGGCAGGTAATGCTCTATGATGGCAAACTGATTGATGCTGTCTATCATGCCAATGCTGGCGGAAAAACAGAAGATGCCCTGTATGTCTGGGGCTGGAGTTTTCCATATCTAAGGAGTGTAGAGAGTCCCCATGACCGGGAAAAGGAGAGGAATTATCTCAGCACCTATTCCTATAGTCTTGCTGAGTTAAGGGGAATCTTTAAAATCCCTGATATGGGAGAACCTTTCTTAAAGGTGGAGAAGGTCAGCCCTGGCGGGCGGGTACTGGAGATAAGGGTGGGAGAAAGACTCTATAGCGGGAGGGAGATAAGGGAGATATTGGCCTTGCCTTCGACCAGGTTCCATATATCTGTGAATGATGGCAACTATATATTTACCTGTTATGGTAAGGGCCATGGGGCAGGGATGAGCCAGGATGGAGCCAATGGCCTGGCCAGGCAGGGTTATGACTACCAGGAAATCTTGAAACATTATTACCAGGGGATAGAAATCAGAAGAATTAATTCCTATTAGAAAATGTATATAATATCCACCTTCTGGCAAAAATATAGGCAGGAGGTGGATATTTTTTATGGATAAAAAGCGTTTTCATTTTAAACTGGACCGGGATAAAATCAAGTTACAACTAAAAGATCTGGGAGAACAGCTGAGAAATAAAAAGGGAGTCCTGAAAAATATTAGTCTGGTTCTTTTATTGCTGTTCCTGCTTACCAGTGGATTTTTCTTTTATAGAAATGAGCAGGAAGGAAAAGGCGGGGATTTGAATACCTATGGTTATAATCAGGAGAATCCGTTGGTTATGTTTAAGCATGATGAAGAGGCAGATTTTCCAGAAAGGGGTCAGGCTTCGCCAGGGAACTTTGCCCTGAACTATCCGGGTTTAGGTGAAATCATCAATGTTAATGAAGGCGATGAAGGGAGCAGGCCTGAACCTGGCAGCAGTGTTCCTGAAAGGGTTCCCGAAGAGGAGACAGCGGGAGTGGTTACAGAGTCCCTCAGGCCGGTAAGCCGGATTGTAGAGGAAAAGGATATGGAATTAATAAAGCCAGTTTCCGGAGAAGTGGTCCAGAGTTCCGGCTGGTATTATAATCCTGTACTGGAAGACTGGCGCTATCAGGAGGGGATAGCCTTTTCGGGAGATACAGGCGATATAGTGTTGGCAGCAGCAGCGGGACGGATTTTGTCAGTAGAAGAGGATGTCTATAGAGGGATAATGGTGGTCATAGAACATGAAAACGGCTGGGTAACAGAGTATGGCCATCTGGAAAGGGCTGTTGTTTCTCCCGGTGTCAGGGTCAGTAAGGGACAGGAAATTGGCAGGGTTGGTACCAGTGGTATGGCCACAGAACCCCAGCTCTATTTTTCTTTAAAGAATAATGAGGGAGCCATTGACCCCTTATCCTATTTTAACAGGTAATAATTAAGTTAAATCCTATTCTCCGGTATGAAAATACCGGATTTTTTTCTGTGGTAATATTTCCCCCCGGGGACTGCATATACATTAAGTAGTATCGGTTTTCTATGTGGGGGGAATCAGATTGAAGGACTATATCCGGGAAAGGGTTAAAGAGGTAGCAAATTATATTTATGAGACAAAAGCCACTGTCCGCCAGACGGCCAGGGTATATGGGGTGAGTAAGAGCACCATCCATAAGGATGTGACTGAGCGCTTACTGAAGGTAGATCCGGAACTGGCCAAAAGGGTTAAGGAAGTACTGGAATTTAATAAGGCGGAGAGGCATATCAGGGGTGGAGAGGCAACCAGGAAGAAATATAAAAAAATGAAAAAGGATAATTAATTGTGCGAATTATAGGAATTTAACAGTAAATTGCAGGAAAAAAAAATAGGATAGAGAATATATATATTAACAGTCAGGTAATAAGGGGGAAATAGTCAGATGTTTGGTCTATCTAAAAGAATTGGCATAGATCTTGGTACTGCCAATGTAATCGTATTTGAAGAAGGGAAAGGAATCATTCTGCAGGAACCATCAGTTGTAGCCCTGGATACCAATACCAATAAACCAGTTGCTGTAGGAACAGAAGCCAGAAGGATGTTAGGAAGAACCCCGGGAAATATAGTGGCTATAAGACCATTAAAGGAAGGGGTTATTGCTGATTTTGAGGTAACAGAGATTATGCTGAGACATTTTATCAGCCGGTCTATCAGGAGGAGGCATCTCTTCAAGCCCTCAGTAATGGTCTGTGTGCCTGTTGGTATAACCGGTGTGGAAAAAAGGGCAGTTCTGGAATCTGCCATGCAGATAGGAGCCCGCCACGCCTCTTTGATAGAAGAGCCCCTTGCGGCGGCTATTGGTGCCGGCCTGCCCATTGTGGATCCCAGCGGCAGTATGATCATAGATATCGGTGGCGGCACGACAGAGATTGCGGTGATTTCCCTGGGCGGAATAGTTGTCAGCAAGTCACTGAGGATCGGTGGTGACCGCTTTGATAGTGCCTTGATCCGGTATATCAGGGATAAGTATAATCTGATTATTGGTGAAAAAACAGCAGAGGAGATTAAAGTCAATATAGGTGCTGCCTATGTAGAAGAGAATAAAGAGTATGAGGTAAGGGGCAGGAGTGTTATTTCTGGTTTGCCGAAAAATCTGGTTATAACTTCACAGGAGACAGTGGAGGCTTTTTCAGAACCCCTTAATGCTATTCTTGATGCAGTCAGGAGTGTACTGGAACAGACTCCCCCCGAGTTATCTGCAGATATAATGGATAGAGGCGTTATTATGACCGGTGGCGGTTCTTTGTTGACAGGAATGACGACCTTGTTGAGTAAGGAGACTGATATACCTGTATTCCTGGCTGATGATCCCCTTACCTGTGTAGCCAGGGGTACTGGACATGCCCTGGAAGAAATGGATAAATTGAGTGATTCCCTGATAACCTATGAAGGTCTTGGTTTTAAACGTTAAAATTTAGAAAGGATTTGGTATTTTGATGGCAAAAAGGAGATTATTCATATATGTTCTAGTATTGGTCGCAATATTTTCTACAGTAGTTTTCGGAGAAGAGATAATGAAACTGTCTGAGATAAAGCCAGACATGGAAGGGATTGCCAGGACAGTTTTCCAGGGATATAAGGTTGAGGATTTTCCTGTAAAGATAATAGATGTAGTTGATCAGGGCCTGAACAGCAGCCTGATTTTATTTAGGGCCTATGGAGATAAGATAGAGGAGATTGGCGGTATTGCTTCAGGAATGAGTGGGAGTCCTGTTTATATTGATGGTAAGTTAATTGGAGCCATTGCCTATAGCTGGTCCTTGAGTGATCACCGCTATGGCTTGATAACACCTATAGAGGATATGCTGGAACTCCTGGAATCTGAAGATCAGTTTGCAGATAGAGGATTTCAGGGCTTTGCTTTAAATACTCCTTTATTTATCAGTGGTATGCAGGGCAGGGCTTTTCAGAGGACAAAGGCCAGATTTGAAAGTCTGGGTTTCCAGGTCCTTCAGGGCGGGGGTACCGGCCTGAGGGCTGCCAGAGAAGAACCATTGGAGCCGGGAAGTGCAGTGGCTGTCCAGCTGGTCAGGGGAGATGTAAATATAGCAGCCATTGGGACCCTGACCTATAATGAAAATGGCAAGATATTGGCCTTTGGGCATTCTTTTACCAATAAAGGGGATGTGGATTATTTGCTGAGCCGGGCCTATATAAATTCCATAATTCCCAGCATTTCCAGTCCCTTTAAACTGGGTGCTCCTACAGAGGAACTGATAGGTTCAGTTACCGTGGACCGGAATGCCGGCCTGGCCGGTACCCTGCATAAATATTCCAGGATTATCCCTTTATCTGTCCGGGTAAGGGATCTGGACCGGGATAAAGATAAAATCGTTAATGTCCAGATGGTAAAAGATGAGGACTTACTGACATCCATGATTACCAATGTATCATTACAGGCCATAGATTCAACCCTGGACAGGGTAGGAAAGGGTACTGCTGTTGTTAAGTTGAAAGTAACCGGGAAAGGCCTGGCCAATCTGGGTCTGGAGAGGGAGAATGTTTTTTGTAGCAGGTCAGATATTGCTGCTACAGCCCTGTATGAAGTTTACCAGTTATTTAATATCATCAATCATAATCCCTTTAATAAAGTAGAATTGATTGATATAAAGCTGGATGTAGAGATAAGTGACCGGGATAACGTAGCCCTTATCCAGGAAGCAAAGATAATGAATGAAAGTATTAAAGCTGGGGATACCCTGGAGATACAGGTTACTTTACTGCCTTATCGTTCCGAACCAGTTGTAAAGAGGATTACCTTTGAACTACCGGAAGATATCAACCCTGGGTTGACAACACTGGTCATAGACGGCGGACTGACCGGGATTTCTTATCAGGCCTTGCCGGCAGAGGATGATTATGGTTTTGAAGAGACTAAAGAGGCCATCATTGAGGGTTATAAGGATTTAGAGTCTATCCTTGAAGATTTCCTGGAAAGGCCGAAGAATAATGAGTTGATTTTACAGGTTTATCCTGCCTATGCTGTTCCGGAGCAGGTGATGGAAGGGGATGAAGAGAAAGAAGATAGGCAGAGAAGGGATAGTAGTGTTGTAGATGAAGCAACTGAAAATGAAGAGAATGAGACTGAAAAGCGGAAAAATGAGCGGGAGAGAAATGGGGAAAATTCACACCGGGAGATAAAGGAAGTCCATGCAACGGAGTATGTGCTGGAAGGCAGCCTGGTCATCGATTTTAATATTGAAGAGGAGACAGAAGGAACAGTTCCTGGCAGTGAATAATTTGCGAAGAAAAGATACCATTTATCATAAGGATGCCCTGATGGAAGGAGTTTCTGTCAGGGTATTTTTCCATTAAATACATGTCAACAAGGTTGATTTAGCTGCATAAATATAATATTATGAACTTATGGCCAGGGAGGTGAGGAGATGAGATACAGGCAGGTTTTTTTAATTGTATTACTTATGTTTTTAACCCTTACTTTTTTGTTTTTTTATAATATACGAGGTCTTTTTTCTAATATAGAGGAAGAATTATTTGCCTATCTGGAGAAAAACCACCAGATAGAGGTAGAGGTAGGCAGTTTCATTTTCTGGCCTGTAAACCAGATGACTTTAAAGGATGTAAAGATAAACTCATTGGAGAAAAAATTCTCTATCTCCACTCCCGAACTGAATATTTACTATAATCTTTTCAGTTTTTTGACAGACGGGAATCTGGCTATTGCCTTAAATTATATTAATCTGGAAAGCCCGCATATAGAGATAAACAATGATCTGGATGAGCTGCCGGCAGATTTTGATATTTTGGAGTTTCTGGCAGGTATCCCTTTTCTCTCCTCTGCCCAGCTGCGGATTAATGCTGGAAGTTTATCCTATACTGACCAGAACAACCAGGTGAGCCTGGCAGAGATTGATTTACTGGCCAAAAGTTCCAGTGATGGAGAGTATCAGGTCAAGATAGAAAGCAAGCTGGACCTGAACAGGATGGAGTGGCAGGAATACCGGCTGGAGAAGCTGAAAGTGGACAATCTAACATTGGCCTTATCCATGAAGGATGGTAAATGGAAGGCCTTGCTGGAGAGTGAATTTATTAACCTGGATGGATTTATCACCAGTCCTGTGGAACTGGAACTTGATTCATTAAAGCTGGTTGCAGATAAAATAAGGGGAGAGCTTAAACCATTAATACATCTCAGTGGAAACCAAGCTGTAGTGGAGAGTTACAGTGGGACTTTCTTTATCAGGGACAGCCGGGGTAAATTTTCCTACCTTGAGCAGGGAGGGGAAGAAAGGTTCATCCTGGAAGATATCTCAGGTTCCCTGGGTTTTGATTCAAAGGAGGCGGCCCTCTATACTGAGGGGATTGAGTTTTCCCTGAATGGGAACCCGGTTAAAATCAGCGGCCGTATTGATGAGCTATTAACTGATAATATGGAAATCATTGCTCATCTGAAATCAAATCAGTTTCAGCCCGGGGAGCTGGATTTTCTGCCCGGTTATCTGAATTTTGACGGGATAGTGGCCCTGGATATCTCTCTTGCCGGGAGAGTTGATAACCTGGCCATGAATCTTGATCTTTCCATGGCTGAAGGAAGTATCAACAATATCAGCCTGGAAAACCTGACGGGGAAACTGCGTTATAATCAGGGCAACTTTTATCTGGATAAACTTAATTTTATTCTGGGAGATACTGGGCAGATAAGTGTCAACGGTATCTATAACCGGAATCATAATTATAGCTTTTACCTGGAAGGGCATTATATTGATCTTTCCCTTTTACAGAAGTCCGGGATTACAGGCCAGGATTCATTAGTCTCCCTGCCTGCACTGGAGTTATCAGGGAAGCTTAATATCATGGCCAATCTGGTTGGCCATGGTCTGGCCCGTGCTGAACTCCTGGCCTCTGGAGAACTGGAGATAGTGGAACCGGAAATCCATCTGCCATCCCTTGGGTTTAATTTTACTAAATTGAAGAGCAGCTTTTATTTGACCGGCCGGAGACTGCTTCTGCGGGAGGGGGAATTATCGGGCCAGTGGGGCAAACTGGCTTTTGGCGGTGAACTGGGGCCGGAGTTGGACCTGGACTTTTATGGGGATTCGCTGAATCCGGCTGTACTGCTGGCTGAAACCAGTCTGGATATAGAACCCGATCCTGATCTCAAAGGGAAGCTGAGGCTTAGCGGTACTGTGCAGGGGGATCTGGCTTCACCCCGGCTGGAGCTTTCTCTGCTCAGTGAAGAGGGTACCCTCTATGGTATGCATTATGACAGCCTGAGTGCCAGATTAAATTATATTGATGGTGAAGTGACTGTAGAGGAACTGACCCTGAATTATCTTGATAATCTTATCCAGGGTACCGCATCCATAGGCCTGCCCTCCGGAAAGCCTTTTATCAATGCTCTTATCTCTTCTGACAGCCTGGATATAAAAACTATTTTAAATATGGATGGAGGGGAAGTGAGGGGAATACCATTAAACGGTACCCTGGCAGCAAAGGTGAATATTACTGGCCCCCTGGATCAGCCGGAGATTTTTATTTCTGGCAGGTCCGGTAATGCAGGTCTTTATATAAATAAGCAAGAAATAGTATTTGATGAACTTTCCTTTTATCTAAAGAAGGTGAAAGGAGCTTTTTTGCTGGAGGAATTTTTGCTGAAGAAGGCTGAGGCTCTTTTATCGGCAGGGGGAACCGTCTCCGGACTGGAACTGGCCCTGGATTACAGCCTGCAGGATTTACCCCTGGCAGATTTAGCAGGGTTTTCTTTCCTGGAAAGTCTGGACGGGAGGATAAATATAGAGGGACGGGTCAGTGGTTCTCTGCTGGATCCGGCTGTTTCCGGCAGGCTGGATATCCAGAACCTGTTTTATCAGGATAAGTCCCTGGGTTTTGTCCAGGGTAACCTGTATTATTATGCCGGAGATATTGGCCTGGATAGTATCAGCTGGAAAAACGGAGGACAGGAATACAGGGTGCAGGGAAGGATTAAAGATTTTCTACAGGAACCCTATCTGGATCTTACTGTCAATACAAGGAATGGCAGGACAAAGGACCTTTTCTTCCTGGACCTGCCTCCTGACCTGGAAGACTTATTCTTTGCTGATTATTACCTCAGTGGTGACGGATATCTTGGAGGAACCCTTGAGGATATATCAGCCTGGCTGGATCTTCAGCTGGTAAATATAGAGAGTGAGGATAGCAAGGTCATATTGACGGGTAATTTCTACCCTGGCCTGGATCTCTATATTGTGGGAGAGGATATAAAGATAGATAGACTTTTACAGAAATATCTTGATGCCGGAATAAGCGGAAAGCTGGCTGTGGCTGGAGAAATGAGGGGGAGCCTGAATTCTCTCAACCTGTTGCTGGAAACCAGGGTGGAAGATATGTCTGTTGAGGACATATATATAGATAGTATTCAGGGAAGCCTGGAACTCAGGAATGGAGGCCTGCTCACTCTCCAACAATTTTTAGCTGTTTCAGAAGGGCAAAGCTTGAGATTGAACGGCACAATGGATTTAAAAAGAGAGAAAAGGACCAAGGCCAGGCTGGAGTTGAGACATTTTCCTCTGGAACTGCTTTCTGCCCTGGATTCATCCTTCCCTGCCATGGCCGGCCTTCTTTCTGGTGAGCTGGCTCTCAATACAAACTTTACTGGAAAGGATATAGAATTAAATGGCAGGCTATATCTTGAAGAGGGGGCAGTAGATTTTAATTTTCCCGATACTTTTTCCGGTTTAAGGGGTATTGTAGATTTACAGGGAGAAATTATCAGCCTGGAAAACCTGAAGGGTAACTATGGTACCGGCCTGGTAGAAATAGAGGGTATCATAAAACCTTTTGCTGCCGATGATAATCTGGCTCTCAGGCTGAAGGGTAAGGATCTGCCCTTTGCCCATGGTTCTATAGAGGGTTATTTTGATGGAACAGGCCGGTTAAGCGGTTCCTTTAGCGGGCCGATGATCGAAGCAGAACTCCTGGCCCATCATCTGGATGTACGGTTACCCTTTACATGGCCGGTTTCTGGAGGGGGAGGGGGTTACTGGAAATATGACCTCCTGCTTTCTCCCGGTACCGAGGTTTATCTGGTCAATAACAACATCAATGTTTTGATTCAGGAGGGTTCTCTGAAGGTACAGAATACTGGCGGGCAGCTGGCTCTTATCGGTGAGCTATATAGCAGCCAGGGCAGCTTTGATTTCTACAATAACAAATTCTTCCTGCAGAATGGGATGGCCAGGTTTGAGCAGTCCTTTGTGGAAAAAGACAGGTATATCCCCTATATGAATATAAATGCCTGGACAAATATTGGCGGAGCCAGGATCAATGTACAGCTGAACGGAAAATCCAATAATATGATTGCTACCTTTAGTTCTTCTCCTCCTTTAAGTGAAGAGGAGATACTGACCCTGTTGACCAGTAAGGGAGGTTTAGGGGAATTTGTCTCCGGTAACCTAGGAGATGTGCTTTACAGGGAATTTTTCCGCTGGCTCCATAATCAGATTCAGGTGGATTATATTATAGATGTACAGGAGGCCCTGCGTAAGGCCTTTGAACTGGATAGGTTTGAACTGGATACCTATAACTGGCTCTTAGGTAATCAAATTTCTCTCTATATCGGAAAACACCTGAGTGACCGCCTTTATCTGGAATATGTGAGCATACTTGGTGATGAGGAGACATTGCTCTTTGATGATTACGGCAGGGAATTGAAATTACAATATTTCCTTGATAAAAATGTCATCCTGGAAGGCAGCTGGCAGGGAGAGGAAAACTATTCCATCAGTATAGAGACAAAATATCAGTTCTAGATTAGAAAGGTAATGACTATGGATTTATATTATAAAGAGATCAGGAAGTACAATCTTCTCACTCCTGAAGAAGAACAGGATTTGTGGGTCAAATACCGGAAGGAAGAATCTCTGGAAGCCCGGCAGGAGCTGATTAAAGCCTACCAGCCCCTTGTCTTTAAGGTAGTAAGGCATTTTAACAGCAAAAGGGAGATTTTGATGGATCTAATTCAGGAGGGTAATATTGGCCTGATTCAGGCAGTAGATTCCTTTGAAGCAGAACGGGGCAGCAGCTTTGCCAGTTTTGCCAGTAAGCATATCCGGGGGCGGGTTCTGGATTATTTACGAAAGGGAAACAGGCCCTTGCCGGAGATTAGATTGCTCTCCCATGAATACCTGGAAAGGGAGATTGAAGTACGCTGCCTGGTTGACAGGGTCAGGGCTGTCCTGGAAGAATTACCTGGTAAAGAGAGGACAGTTATCGAAGGGATATATCTGGCTGACAAAAATGCCAGCCTCCTGGCCCGGGAGATGGGTATCAGCCTGTCCTATTTATATAGATTACAGAAAAAAGCCATCAGGCGCATGCGGGGCAAGCTATCCAGATTTATCAAGGAATGGGGATAGATAAATTAATAAATATAGCTAGAGGGAGAAATATAGTAAAAAAGGCTTCTGTTCTGATTATATTCATGATTAATGCTAGATTATTGCTGAAA
>JAAYRT010000018.1 GCA_012518635.1 Halanaerobiaceae bacterium
ATATTGAAAAATGTTCAGGTTGACAGTTTTGAATTATTCTGTTAAAATAGATTAGCGACAGATATTTATAATATGTGATGATGACGTGCCCCTGTAGCTCAGTGGATAGAGCACTGGTCTCCGGAACCAGGTGCGCAGGTTCAATTCCTGCCAGGGGCACCATTTTTTTGCCACACTATGACAAATTCTTGACATTTTTGATTATTTTAGAGTGATTACGGACAAGGAATATAACACTGCTGAAGAATTTGCCGAGATAATGGGTACTGCGCTAAAAGAGGCTATAAAGAAGATTGAAAATGAAAATAGAGTTAACCAGGTGGCAATTTTCCAGTTACATATAGATAAAAGAGACGGATAAAATACTTTTAAAATAAGCAATGTTTTAGCTTTAAAGGCTAAAGCATTGCTTTTTTATTTTTCTATGTTTATTCTTGCGGCAAATTTCTTTTGCTCATAACTACAGGGATATATAAAATTCTTATAAATACAGGATAAAATTAGAAATAAAAGAAGGAAATGTTAATGATACAAAGAACTTTTAATATACAAACATGATTATTATATATGAAGGGAGAAGGTTTATGAATAAAGAAGTAAAATTACTACTAAAAACGCTTAAAATACCAATTGTCGATGAAGACAGGAATTACTGGTTAGTCCGGACAAATGAAGGGGAGTATTTTCAGGATTTCTATTTTGATAATTTTATAGCGATTGGCTTTGATGCTATTCCCTTGAATAAAATTTGCCAGGACCAATATTTAGAAATGAAGCAGGCTATCAGGGAGTACTATCCAGAGTATGCTAATCCTGATTTAATAGTAAATCAATTGGTAGAATTTGTGCACCATATGAAAAAAGGAGATATCGTATTATTACCAAGCCTGAATTCTGCCTATATAGTTATAGGTGAATTGTTGGATGATGAGATGTATCTATTAAATAAAGTGCAGTCAATGGAATGGGCAAGAGAAAAGAGATGCCCCTATATAAAGAGGAGGAGAGTTAAATGGTATAAGTACATAAAAAGAGAGGAGCTCGATGTCTATTTACATAGTTTATTAAATATTGAACAGTTGGTAAGTAATATAAATGATTATGCATCTTTTATTGATAGGACTTTGTATAGTTTTTATATTAAGGGTGATAAAGCCTATTCAGTTTTTCAGGTTAATAAGGATTATAATATTCCTGCCCTGGAATTAAGTTCATTAATATATAATATAGTGTCTATGGTGGACAAAATTAACGAATTATCAGATGAAGAATTTAATTTAAATAAAAAAGAGATTAATGTAAAAATAAATGTCCAGTCCAGCGGGCCGATAGAATTGTCGGGGGCAATTGAGACCCTGGTCTGGGTTACAGTTATTTTAATTGGGATTTTTGGTGGTGAGATTAATTTTATACATTTATTTCAGTTTAAAACTGATGGACTGATAGATGCTGCTAAAAAGATAATTGAACTATTAAAGAATGATAAAGAGGATAAATGGAAGGAGCAGATGAGTTATTTGCTTAAAGAATTGAAGGTAGAATTGCCCAGGATAAGGAGGATTAAAAGACCTGAAATTGATAATGAAGAAAAAAAGGAAGTGCTGGATTAGCACTTCTCTAATTTTTTTTCATAAGGTGATGAGGCTTTAAAATATCTTACTGTTATTATCAGGGAAGTAATTATAAATATTATTTCATGCAGATATAGTTTATTGAATATGGTCAGATCCCTGAAAACAGGTATAAGTCCGATTGTGTATTTTTGCAGGAGAAATAATATAGAGAAAATACCTGCATATATTGAATATTTACTTATTACATGCAGGAGAGAATAAATAGCTTTCATTTACTTAACTTTTCCTCCTTACAATCCATTAGTATATATTATATAATAGAAATCAGAAAGTTACAATAAATTATTGAAAAATATTTCAAAATAATTTCCAACAACAATAGTGGTCTATTTTATTAATATAATATCCTCTACTTGCTTTTAATGTGCTGGATGATATAGAATATAGAAAAGGTTAATTATGCAAAAATATATTAAAGAAAGGAGTTGGAGGTTTGCAAGATGGAAAAAATTAATCTAACAATGCTCACAGACTTTTATGAATTAACCATGGCCAATGGTTACCTGGAAAATGGAATAGGAGATAAAATCGCTTATTTTGATATGTATTTCAGAAATGTTCCTGATGGAGGAGCCTTTGCCATAATGGCTGGAGTGGAGCAATTAATCCAGTATTTGAAGAATTTAAAGTTTGAGGAGGAAGATATCGAGTATTTACGGAGTAAGGGAATCTTCAGTGAGAAGTTTCTGGATTATCTAAAGAACTTTAAGTTTACCTGTGATGTCTGGGCTATTCCAGAGGGAACCCCAGTATTTCCCCATGAACCGATAGTAACAGTAAGGGGCCCTGTAATGCAGGCCCAGTTTATAGAGACAATGGTTCTCTTGACCATTAATCATCAGTGCCTGATAGCTACCAAAGCCAACAGGATTGTCCGGGCTGCTCAAGGACGAGCTGTCATGGAGTTTGGCGCCAGGCGGGCCCAGGGTTATAATGGAGCCATACTGGGTGCCAGGGCTGCCTATATAGGTGGGGTTGCTGGAACTTCCTGTACCATTACTGAAAGGGAATTTGGTATACCTGCCCTTGGGACAATGGCTCATAGCTGGGTACAGATGTTTCCCACTGAGGAGGAGGCCTTCCGGGCCTATGCCAGGGTTTATCCTGATAATTGTGTCCTCCTGGTGGATACCTATAATGTTTTAAACTCGGGAATTCCCAATGCCATAAAGGTATTTAAGGAGGAAGTAA
>JAAYRT010000123.1 GCA_012518635.1 Halanaerobiaceae bacterium
CCCAATTCATTGGCTGCCCTGATCACATTATTATTATATTCCCCAAAAGGAGGCCGGAAAAAAACAGGTCTTTTACCAATCAATTTTTCAATTAGATCTGAAGTGGATTCCAATTCTTCCCTTATCTTTTCCTTAGACAACTGGTTGAAATGAGGATGAGTATAGGAGTGATTGCCTATCTCATGACCTTCTGCAGCAATCTTCCGGACCAGGTCCGGATATTTTTCCAGCCAATAACCGGCAAAAAAGAAGGTAATCTTTACATTATGCTCCCGCAATATCTGCAGAATCTCCTCTGTATAATTAGCCCCCCAGGTACCATCAAGGGTTATGGCTATCAGCTTATCATCCCTGGCTACCTTGTAGATGGGAACCAGTCTCTGATTTAATACCGGTATGGCCTCACCATATTTATTACCCATCAAAAACCCCAGGGTAAAGAACACCAGTATTACCACCAGGGAGAAAAACAGAATAAAATTCTTACCTGGAGTAAGAATCAGTTTCATGGCAATCCCCCGCCTTCATCTTTAATCAGTGGCCCTGCTGAGACCAGGTAAAAATCACCACTGCTTAAATCTATGCAGAAGTTCCTGTATATATTCTTAATTTCCTCTACCCTATGCTGCATACCTGGAGCTGACAAACCATATATATTTATAGAATAAGCAAAATCAAGAGGTGTATATATAAAATGTTCCTAACTATAATCCTGAAACCCTATAAAATTTTACTTTCCATAATCTTAATCTTCTTTTTTGCCTTATTGATCTTAAATTATCGAAGCAGTACCTCCTTACCCTCCCATACTACTGATATGGAATTCATCGTTGTCGTAGATGCAGGCCATGGTGGTATAGATACTGGAACCAGCCATGGAGATATCCTGGAAAAGGATATCAATCTTGCAATCGCTAAATATCTCTATGAAGAACTCAGGAAGGTTAATATTATCCCCATCATGACCAGGACGGAAGATAAACTCTATGAGAGTGACAGAAATAAGGACCTGAGGCAACGACCCAAAATTGCCAATAATGTAAAGGCTGATCTCTTTATCAGCATACATGCCAATAATTTTCCTTCCAGCAAAACAGCTGGCAGCCAGATTTTCTATAAAATTAATTCTAAGGAAAGCCTGGAACTTGCAGAATTTATACAGAAGGAGCTGGATATTTTGCGGGATGAGAACAGGCGGGTCCTGAAAAAGGGGGATTATTATGTTCTCAATGTCATAAAATGTCCCGGTGTCCTTATTGAAGCCGGTTTTTTATCAAATCCGGAAGACAGGAAATTGCTGACTGACCCGGGCTATCAGCAACAACTTGCTAAAGCCATCAAGGATGGCATTATAAACTATTTTCAGGAAAACTTCAGCAAGGGAGAAAGGGAAAAGGAAGTAAATACCCAGGTTGTAAGCAATACACTAAAAAATGTTGCTACCAACAGCCTATATTATCTATATTATGGCAGCCAGAACCCTGGCCTGATAAAAAACAAAATGTCCTTCCCTGCTGCCAATTTCTTTAAGGAACAATATTCCCGGCTGAATTTCCAGGAGATTATGGCCATCTCAGCCCTGGAACAATTGAAAGAACCACCGATAGGCTTATATTCTCCACTTCCTCCCGGGACCAGTATCAACTCCCTGCAGGTTGAAAACAGGCTGGCAATAGTAGATCTCTCCTTGCCAGAAAATTTCTGTTTCAATCAAGGGGCAGAAACTGAATTTTATGCCATCGAGGCCATCAGTAAGACCCTGCTCTCCATCAATGGCATAGAAGGAGTGGAGATATTGATAGATGGCAAAAAAGAGCAAAGTCCTGGAGGCCATATTCTACTTGATGGAATTATTAAGTAGAATAAAGTATAAATATTAACTATTAAAGCTGGATTTTAAGGCAACATTATTTAGTCAAATCGATAAATAAATTTAACCAAATAGAAAAAGAGGCCCTGGAAGGCCTCTTTATTTAATCTATATAAATCAAAGTGTAAAAACATGATTCCCTATTGTAACTGTTCTCCTTCTTGTTTCAAACCACCACTGATATGCGGCTGTGCGTGGATTATAGAAATAAAGGGAACCCATAGTGGGATCTGTTCCATTCAGAGCCTCGCGGGCAGCTTTATAGGATGTACTATTAGGCTTCAGGTTAATCTGGCCGTCATTGACACAGGAAAATTGATTCTTCTGGTAAATGACCTCCCTGATGGTATTGGGAAAGTAAGGATCAAGAACCCGGTTGATAACGACAGCACCGACAGCCACCTGGCCGATAAAGGGTTCACCCCTGGCTTCTCCATGGATTACCCGGGCCAGCAGTTCTAAATCTTCATCGGTTATTGTTTTGGCCAGAACCTGTCTTGGTGTCAGATTTATGATAGGCAATCTAAGAGTCTCTCCAATGCGGATGCTACTATTTTCCTTATTATTAAGAGCCATTATTACCCCGATAGAGGTATTAAAACTTCGGGCCAGATCGTACAGGGTATCCCCTACACCTACATGATAAGTTATAATCTTGTCTTCGGGTATATGGCTGACATCAGGCAGTTTTTGGTCAGGATTGACCCGGACAGAATAAACCTCACCTACGTCCAGCTTGAAATCATCCCTCTTCATCTTTTTCTCAATCAAGCGGTAAGTCCAGCCAGGC
>JAAYRT010000019.1 GCA_012518635.1 Halanaerobiaceae bacterium
ACAAATCCTTTCATAATATACCTATTACCCTATGAAGGGTTCTGTTTCCCTTAATTCCCTGGCCTTCTCTTCTGCCAGTGCATCAACAATAAAAACTCCGGCACCTGCCTCACTGCCGGCCAGATATTTTAACTTGTTTTCTGTCCGGTAGGGCGGATAAAATTCTATATGGAAATGGGAATAATCCTTCCCACTGCCATCAGTAGGCTGCTGATGGATAGCCATAATATAGGGGAAAGGAAAGCCATATAAATTATCATACTTCTGTATTATAATTCGTAAAATATGAGCCAGTTCCTCTATTTCTTTCTCCCCGAATTCCCTCAGGGAAGGGAGATGCTCATTGGCATAGATATGGACTTCATAGGGGTACCTGGCGAAAAAGGGTACAAAGGCAGTAAAGGAACCATTACCGGCCACTATCCTCCTGCCATCCCGGCGTTCTTCCTCCAGAACATCGCAAAAAAGACACTGGCCTGTCTTCTCCAGATGTTCTCTGCTTGAATCTAATTCCTTCTTAATTTTCGGCGGTATGAAGGGATAAGCATAGATCTGGCCATGGGGATGCTGCAGGGTAACCCCTACCTCTTCCCCCCTATTCTCAAAAATAAATACATAATCAACAAAATCCTTTTCCCCTAATTCCTCATAACGGTCCTTCCAGACCTTAACCAGTTTAATGAATCTGCTCAAAGGCTCCTCCGACATGCTTCCATCATGTTTTGCTGTAAAAAGGACCACCTCACAGATACCTTCAGCCCTGGCTACTGGATATAAATCACTGCCAGCCACAGCCGGTTCCGGGGCTATTGGTTGTAAAGAAGGGAACCTGTTCTGAAATACAACCAGGTCATAATCTTCAGCCGGCACCTCTGTAGGGAATCCTCCTTCCTCAGTGGGACAAAGGGGGCAATAATCCTTTGGCGGTTTATAGGTCCGTTCCTGCCGGTGGGTTGCAGTAATAATCCACTCTTTACTTATGGGATCCCAGCGCAATTCAGACATATTCTTTTCCTCCTGACTTTCTAAATTATCTGCTGTTAAAATCTATTTTATTTTTTCAACAAAGTCATTTCATTTTATTTATCATTGCTATTATTTTCTTCGCTCTGGCTCTTCTCTGTCTTCAAATTAACTTTTTCCTTAAATTCATAAAAAATTAGATAACGGCCGTCTTCCTTAATTATTTCCTTTTTAATCATTTCCATCAAAACCGCCTCCTTTATGCCATCTCCAGGCTGATTCGATAATGGTCTTCAAATCCGGATAAAGGGGTTTCCAGCCCAGTTCTTTTTTTATCTTCTCCGAACTGGCCACCAGTACCGCTGGATCACCAGCCCTTCTTCCGGCTATTTCAGCCTCTATCTTCTTGCCGGTAACTTCTTCAGCAGCCTCTATTACCTCTCTTACAGAATACCCCTCTCCATTACCCAGATTATAGATCCTGCTCTCCAGGCCTGCTGCCAGTGCTTCTATAGCCAGGATATGGGCATCAGCCAGATCCTCTACATGGATATAATCCCTGATACAGGTCCCGTCTTTAGTGGGATAATCAGCCCCAAATATATAAAGCTTTTCCCTGACTCCCAGGGCTTTCTCCAGCACGATCGGTATCAGATGGGTTTCAGGGTCATGGGCCTCCCCTATCTGGCCGGAAAGATCGGCACCGGCAGCATTAAAATATCGTAAAGAAACATATCTCAGATTATAAATCTCATCATAACGCTTCAGAATCTTTTCAAAAAATAATTTGCTTTCACCATAAGTATTTTCCGGATTTGCAGGATGGGATTCAGTAATGGGAATCTCCTCCGGTTCCCCGTACACTGCAGCCGTAGAGGAAAAAACAATATATTCCACCCCATTATTGACCATGGCTTCCAGCAGATTTATGCCATTTGCCACATTGTTCCTGTAGTACTTGCCCGGTTTCTCCATGGACTCTCCCACCAGGCTGTCTGCTGCCAGGTGAATAACCCCTTCAATCCCCTCCTCCTTCATTATTCTGTCAAGGAGATCTACATCAGCAAGGTCACCTACAATCAATTTTCCCTTTAAAACTGCCTCCCGGTGTCCTTTTGAAAGGTTATCTAAAACTATAACATTAAAACCTGCCTCAGCTAATTTTTTGGCTACATGGCTGCCAATATAACCAGCCCCGCCTGTTACCAGTATATTTTTCACCTACTCACCCTCCTGAAAGTTAAATAATTGTTGTAAAACCATGGTGGCAGCACCAATGGCACCAACCTGGTCTCCAAACTCTGTCACCTTTATAACTAATTCCCGGCCGGGAATTGTTAATACCCTCTTCTCAACCTCTTCACGGAGTACAGGTAATAAAAGATCAGCTGCAGCAGTGTAATACCCGGCCAGGATTATTTCATCAGGATTTAAAAGATTGACCAGGTTACTTAAGCCCATACCCAGATACTCTCCGGCCTCTCCGATAATCCGGCGGGCTCCTTCCTCTCCCTCCCTGGCCTTATCCAGCAGCTTCATCCATTCCTCATCCAGTTCCTGTCTGCTTATCTGCTCTTTTAACCCATGCCTATAGCGGTGAAGCAGATTATCAGTAGATACTAAAGCCTCCAGGCAACCGGTATTGCCGCAACTACAGAGAGGCCCGTCTTTGATTATCGTCATATGACCAAACTCACCTGCACTGTAATCCCGGCCGTAATAAAGCTCTCCAGCCAGGACAATAGCTGCCCCTATACCCGGTCCTGTATTGATTAACACAAAATCATTCCTGCCATTCCATTTCTCTGCCAGGGCCATGACCCGGACATCATTATCGATTAGCACAGGAATCTTTAACCTTTCTTCCAACTCCTTTCTCACCGGGATATCCCTCCATTTAAAGTGAGGGGCATAAAGGGAGTATCCTCTCACAGGATCGACCATGCCGTGTACTCCCAATCCCAGGCCGTAAATCCGGCTCCTGTCTATCGAATTATTTAACAAATTATCGACTATCTCAGTAGACTGCTGGAGAAAAGAATCAAAATGACAGGACTCCACATCAACTTTTTCATAGGCAATTACTTCCCTATTGAGGTTTATTAAAGCTCCCCGTATCTCTGCAATCCCCCACTCCAGTCCCATAAAATAAGCACCAACAGGATTTAATTCCAACAAGACCGGTTTACGGCCTCCCCGGGATTCCCCCTCCCGGCTCTCCCTGATCAGGCCCATCTGCAACAACTCTCTGGTAATATTCGTAACAGTGGCTGGAGACAGGCCGCTTATTTCTGCAATCTCTGCCCTGGAAATAGCCTGCCGGTCATGAATTAACTTAAAGATTATCTGTTGGTTCATTTTTTTCATTAACTGAAAACTACCTGCCTGCAAGGCCCCACCCCCTTTTTCGGAAAACAGGATTTTATCAATATGCCTCTGGTCAATTTCAATCTACCATGCTTTATTTATTTAATTAATAAACTAAGTTTATTATAATAAATCATTTCTAAAATGTAAAGTACCTGAATAAAAAAATAATCGGCCGGAAAAGGGCCGATCACTTCAGTATTTAAACATTCTTTATATCCTGCCAATCTGTATGGAAAGTACCCTCTTTGTCCTTCCTCTGATAGGTATGGGCACCAAAATAATCCCGCTGGGCCTGGATTAAATTAGCCGGTAAATCCCTTGCACTCAGGCTGTCAAAATAGGCCAGGGCAGCTGAAAAGGCTGGAACAGGAATACCCTCTACTGCAGCCAGGCTCACTACCCGGCGCAGATTCTCTATCTTGCCGGCAAAATCACTGCTGAACTCATCGGACAGTATAATACTGGCTGTCTCCCCTGCTTCCTTATAGATCCTCTGAATCTGTTTCAACAGGTTTGAGCGGATTATACAGCCATCCTGCCAGATCCGGGCCACTTCCGCCAGGGGCAGATTATAGCCATATTCACTGGAAGCCCTTTTCAGGAGGTCCATCCCTTCAGCATAGGCAGTCACTGTAGCCAGATAGAGGGCCTCTTCCAGAGCCACCAGGAAATCCCGGTCCGCAGTCTTTCGCTCAGGTGCAGGAAAAAGACGGGAAAACTCCCCCCTTTCTTCTTTGTAAGAAGAAAGATAACGGGCATTCACAGCAGCTGTTATAACAGGCACAGGAACACCCAGGTCCAGGGCCTCCTGTGCAGTCCACTTACCGGTTCCCTTCTGGTTGGCAACATCAGAAATGAGGTCAATTAAAGGCTTACCGGTCTCCTGGTCTTCTCTGTCCATTATCTCACCTGTTATCTCCAGAAGATAGGACTGCTGCTCCTCATTCCATTCCCTGAAAATTCCACCCATCTCCGCCGGGGATAAGCCCAGGGTCTTCCTCATCAGGTCATAACTCTCGGCAATTAACTCCATGACCCCGTATTCTATCCCGTTATGTACCATTTTCACATAGTGCCCGGCAGAACCCTCACCTAAATAACTGACACAGGGGCCGTCTTCAGCCCGGGCTGCTATCTTGCTGAAAATCTCCTCTACCTCCCGGTAGGCACTTTCATCACCACCAGGCATTATGGAAGGGCCGTGGAGGGCACCATATTCGCCTCCGCTAATACCTGTCCCCAGGAACCTGATTCCCCTCTCTTTTAATCCCCGGACCCTTCTCTCTGTATCACGGTAATAGGAGTTTCCTCCATCGATGATGATATCCCCTTCCTCCAGGTAAGGGAGCAGGCCCTCAATGACATAATCCACCGGTGCACCGGCTTTGACCATCAGGATTATTTTGCGGGGAACCTGCAGGAGGCTGACGAATTCCTCCAGGCTATAGGCTGGATTGATATTTTTATTACTGGCCCGCTTTTTTATAAATTCTTCCGTGGTAGTAGTGGTACGATTATATACTGCCACCTGATAACCTGCTGACTCTATATTTAAAGCCAGGTTCTGTCCCATAACTGCCAGTCCAATAAGCCCAATATCACATTTGCCACCCATGTTAAAACCCCCCATTTTTACATAATCCAGTTTAATTAAATCTCCATTAACTGGATTATAGCATTATAATATAAATTATATTGTTAATTGGGATACCGGAAAGAAATTTTCAACTCTAACCCTTGATCATTAATACATTATATACGCTATAATAATTCCCTTTTATTTATTATATAAAAAGCAGGGATAAATATTAATCTTTATTTTCATGACAGATTAACCATATAGAAAAACACCGGAAACCCCGGCCAATATGATTATCATAACCGGGTGGATCCTCGTCCTGTGCAGCAAAAACAGGGCCGCCAGGAGAATCATTATACTTTTGAAATCGATTATACTCGTCCGGGCAACAGAGATGGCAGCAGCAAAGACCAGGGCTATGAGTATAGGCCGAAGATAAAGTAAGAGCCTTATGATATAATCAGAGCCCCTGACCCTGTCATAAAAATGGGCCAGCAACAAAACCAGGATAAAGGAAGGTACAACAACCGCTATTGTTGCTACAATAGAACCGGCTAAACCAGAAACCTTAAAGCCGACATAGGTCCCGCTATTGATGGCTATGGGGCCGGGAGTCATCTCGGCAATGGCAATTATATTTACGAATTCCTCCAGGGAAAGCCAGCCATGGAGCTTTAATTCATTCTGAATAAGGGAGATCATGGCATATCCCCCGCCAAAACCAAAAAGGCCTATCTTAAAAAAGGAAATAAAGAGGGAAAACAATATGTTAAACATCCTGCCCCTCCTTTACAGGTTTCTGTCTATCTTCATCCAGTACTATCCTTCCTGCCCTGAGAAGATGACTGATAAAAGAAACTAATAATACAATGAATATAATTATAACCGGGCTGATATTTAAAAGACTGACAGCCATTAAAGCAAGTACTGTGGTCATGACCAGGGAGCCTGTCCACTTGACGCTTTTACTTAATTGATACCCGCCATATAAGATCAAGGCAACTATAGCAGGCCTTATCCCCCTGAAAATGTTATCTATCAGGGGATGTCCAGAAAAATTATTAAAAAAGGCTGCAATTCCTAAAATAATTAAAAAGGAGGGCAGGGCCACAGCAAAGGCAGCCGTAAATGCCCCTGCCAGTCCCAGGAGCCTATAACCAAAAAAAATAGAGAGATTTATCGCCACAGCCCCAGGAACAGTCTGGGTTACTGAAATAGCATCTATAAATCTCTCCTCATCTATCCAACCCTGTTTATCCACAAATTCCCTTCGAATCAGTGGTATCATGGCAAAACCGCCACCAAAGGTGAACAGGCCTATCCTGAAAAAAATAGTAAAGAGCTTAACCAGTTTAGCGGCTTTTTTCTGCATAAGTCTATTTCCTTTCTTATAAACTTATTCTTTCTATCATTATATTCCTTTTTTCCCAGGCCTGTCAAGGCAAACCAACCCTGCATTAAACACTTAAACTAATCTAAAATCTGTTCATCACCTCTGCGGGGGACAAATTCTGCTCCCAAAACTCCAGCCAGGCCGGCCAGACTACCTCTTCCCAGTAATCCTTATACTCTGGATGAATTACCGGTAACTCCTTCACCTCCGGTCTCTCCCCTTCCCCATCCAGAAAGGCCTTTGCCAGCCCCAGTTCTTCAGCAAGGATCCCGGCTGTTTTCCGGGAGAAAATCCTGGCTGCCTCCATGACAGCCCTGCTATGATCATCCCCTTTATAATCCTTTTGCCGGAAGATGTACAATTCATAGGTCTTTACCAGATTATCCAGATAAATAAATTCCACTTCATCTCCCAGGCGTTCAGTGATGAAATGGCTTAAATAAGGATTTACAGGACCAATAAGTACTGACTTGTCTTCCAGCAGTTTTTTCAGGAAAATATCCGGAAGGGCTTTAGTATCTTTATATAAGACTCCCTTTTCTCTTAATCCATGGAGAAATAAAAACACCTCCTCCAGGGCTTTATGGGAGTCCGGATCTAATTCACCCTTCTCCATTTTGAATTTTTCCAGCCCTACCAGGGCCAGTAACTGTTTCAGCAAACTCTCATCATAATAATTCAGTAAAAGGGAATCCTCCTTAAGATAAAATAACTGCTCCAGAAAAGGCAGATTCCTGTATTCCCCGCCCAGTATGTCCTTACCGCCAATCCAGTATTGCCTGCACACCAGTACCGGCCAGCCCCAGAGCCTATCCCTGAAACCAAAACTCTGCCAGTCAACTGTATAGTAGCTTTCCCTCTCCTGCTTATCCAGGTATGGGCTTACTGCTATCTGCAGGTCTTCCTCAATAAAAACCTGAGTTCCTGTATTAAAATAAATATCCGGAGGATTTCCCTCCCTGATAGCCTCCCTCAGCTTTTCTTCCCCCGCAGCAAAATCAACTTCGCCGGTAAATAGCCTGATATTGGGATAGACAGCCTCTATATCCTTTTTCAGTTCCTGGAAAAACTCCCTCTCATCAACTTCTTTTATTGTCCGGTAAAAGGGATGATGCCAGAGCCTGATTAGATATTCCCGCTCTGGATTAATCTCCACCCTGGGATTTACAGCAAACTCCCTTTTGATAATCAGCTTATAGATATAATCCAGAGTATAGAATCTGTTTAATAGTACAGATATAAGGCCGGCCAGGAAGGCAATAAGAATAATTATGGAAACAATATATCTCTTTCTCATAATAACACCCCCGTAAGGCAATATATCAGCCTGGTAAATCGAGGAGATACAGTACATTCCAGTCAGCTATGCCATCCAGTTTAAGCTGAAACTGGGCCTCCAGTTCCCTGACAGCTGCCTCTGTAGTCTCTCCATAACGGGCATCCCGGTAGCCAGATTCAATTCCTATTTTCAGCAGATTATCCTGTAACTGCATGACAGAAAGCCCCATCTGCCCTGGTTTCAGGGGACGATTTACCTTAACAGGTAATCTTTGGCCGATAATCTTCACCCTGGTTTTTAAGGGAACCAGTTCATAAAGCTCTTCCACATCCCGGTTATACATCCTGATACAGCCCTGGCTCTCTGCCCTCCCGATGGACCAGGATTTATTGGTACCATGGATACCATAAATACCCCAGGGGACATTCAAACCAAGCCACCGGGTACCAAAGCCATCACCCCAGTCCTTGCTCTTGGAGATAATGGCCCATTCTCCTACCGGTGATTTTGTGCTGGGCTTTCCTATAGCCACGGGATATCTTTTAAAGACTTTGCCATCTACATATAAGGTTAAGACCCGGCTATAAGTATCTACTTCAATAGTAATTTCCCCCTGGGGACCCTTCCTTTTTTCATCTCCGGCAGCCGGCATTGTTTCTCCAGCCAGGGCAGCCCAGGTTGAAGGTCCTACTTCACCATCCACTTCCAGCTGATTTTCCTCCTGAAAGGAAGCCACAGCCTTTGCCAGCTCGACACTATATATCCCATTTAAGGGACCATGATAATAGGTAAGTTCCGCCAGCCTTTCCTGGAGTAATAAGATATCATAACCAGCCATGGGCGGATCAGTCAGGGTGAGAATTCTATCCTCCAAACATTCACAGGGTAAGGCAGCCTGTATTGGACTAAAGAACAGGCCTTGAAAAGATAGCAAAAAGATTAAAAAAAGAATAGCTTTAATATTAAAGGACATGTTTCAGGCACCTCTTTATTTCATCTCTATCTTGAGCATTAAACTAAGCTTCAAAGTATATACTCACTCCATTAATAATTCATATTTTCTTCTTGCCTTAATTATTCATCAAAACTGGCACCATAAAAAAAAGCCCGGTAGCATAATCTACCGGGTTTATTTAATGGGGGAATCTAAACAATAGTAAACGGACAAATATTAAATTAAGATAATAGCTAAAGTATTAGAATGCAGAGGCTATATCCTCAATCATTGTTAATGTTCCACTTAAACCTCCGGAGGCAACATACCAGATCTCGGAATTCAGGTACACAATATTACCATTCTTATAGGCAGCAGTTTCCTTGATTAATTCGTTTTCAAACATCTGCTTTGCTGAAATGCTGCCGCCTGTTACTGCTGCCCTGTCTATAACAAATATATAATCAGGATTCTGTTCTAAAATATATTCAAAACTCACACTCTGCCCATGGTTAACCACCTGTATGCCTCTATCAACAGGAATAAACCCAAATTCATCGTGGATAACTCCAAATCTGGAACCTGCACCATAGACACTCAATGAACCATCATTGGCCATGACGATTAAGGCATTCTTACCACTGGCCTTAACCTTTTCTTTCAATTCCTCCGCCGCCCTGTTAATCTTCTCCAGTTCACCTTCTATATAGTCTTCTCTACCGAATATTTCACCCAATATCCGGGCATTTTTTCTCACAGAACCAATGTAATCAGAACCGGCAACTTCCATATAAATAGTCGGGGCAATACGGCTCAACTCTTTGTAGACCTCTGCCTGACGGCTGGAAACTATTATCAAGTCAGGCCTCAGTCCATAAATCTTCTCAAAATTGGGTTCAAATAAAGTTCCTACATTCTCATATTTATTATCATTATACTTGGCAAAAACAGCAGGCAGATTACTCTTGGGTAAGCCGATTATCTCAATACCCAATCTTTCCAGGGTATCCAGGGAGCCATAATCAAAAACAATCACTCTGGCTGGATTTTTCCTGACAACTGCCCTCCCTAATGAATGTTGAATAGTAACTGTCTGAGCCCTTACCAGAGTAGATAATACAAACAGCATTAAGAAAAGTACTGAAAATATCCTTTTTCGTGACATTTTGACCACCCCATGTTCTTCAATAGTATCCAAGTAAGTAAGAAGATTTGTTTTAAACATTAATAAAATCAATAGTAAAAACAGATCCGGCGATTCATTATATCCTGAACAACAAAATTAGTATCATAAACATCTTCCAGTACTTCTTTCCTTATGATCTCCTCCACCTCACCCTCCTTGACAATCTGCCCCTTATTAAAAGCAACTATATGATCTGAATAACAGGATGCAAAATTTATATCATGCATAACTATAACAACAGTTTTGCCTAATTCTCTTACCAGTCTCCTCAAAATCTTCATTATCTCTACGGAATGTTTTACATCCAGATTGTTCAATGGCTCATCCAGGAGGATATAATCTGTATCCTGGGCTATAACCATAGCAATAAAGGCCCTCTGCCTTTGGCCGCCGCTTAATTCATCCAGATATTTATGCTGCTCATCCTGCAGCTGGGTATACTCCAGGGCCTTCTCTATATGTTCCAGGTCCTCAGCCTTTAACTTGCCTTCAGAATAGGGGAAACGCCCAAAGCTTACTAACTCCCGGACAGTCAATCTGACATTGATATGGTTTGTTTGCCGCAAAATTGATAGTCTCCGGGCAAAATCATTGTAATCAATCCGGTCAACCAGCTGGCCTTCCAGATAGACCTCTCCACCGTCTTTCCCGATCAACCTGCTGATAATCGAGAGCAGGGTACTTTTACCGGCACCATTAGGCCCGATAAAAGATGTAATCTTCCCCTTCTCTATATTCAGGCTGACATTATCCAGAACCCTCTTCCTGCCATATTGTTTGACTACACTCTTTATCTCAATCATATCTTACTCTCCTTTAATAATAGATATATGAAATATAGCCCCCCGATAAAATTGATGATTATACTTATCGGAGTACTGAAGTTCATTATTCTCTCTGCCATCAACTGTCCAAAGGTCAGGGCAATAGAACCAATTAATATTGCCCCGGTGATCAAATAATTGTGTTTATAAGTTTTCAGGATTTCCCGGGCCAGATTGACCACCAACAAGCCTAAAAAGGTTATTGGCCCGACCAAGGCGGTGGAAACAGAGATAAGGATAGAGATTATGATTAAAAACTTCTTTACCATGTAATCATAATTTACCCCGAGGTTAATGGCATTTTCCCGTCCCAATGAGAGTACATCAAGGGTCCTCAAATCTTTCAGGGCAAAGAGAACTGCCAAAAAAGAGATTAATAAGGCCAGCCAGAGAATATCAGTATTCATGTTGTTAAAACTGGCAAACATCCTGTTCTGGATAACCAGAAACTCATTGGGATCTATTAAGACCTGCATGAAGGTAGAGAGACTCTGAAAAAAGGTTCCCATTACTAAACCGACCAGCAAGAGGAAAAAGATATTCCTTTCTTCCCTTTTAAAAAGGAAACGGAACAGCAGCAGGGAAAAACCCACCATAAAGGCTACAGAGACTATGAAGTTAAAATTCTCTCCTAACCTGGCCAGTGTGCCTGAACCAAAGACAAAAACTATAAAACTTTGTATGAGCATATATAAGGAATCCAGCCCCAGCACACTGGGAGTCAAAATGCGGTTATTGGTCAAGGTCTGAAAAACTGCAGACGAAAAAGCAATAGAAGCTGCCACCAGTAATAAGGCGATAGTTTTCGGTATCCTGAGAGATAAGGCATAACGCCAGATCACCGGATTTAAGCCCAGGGCAAGGTATAGGAAAAGCAGGATTAAAAGGATTATAGACAGTACGTATATTTTTTGCTTCGTTTTCATCAATGATTCCTCCTGAATAGTAGATAAAGGAAAATTATACTGCCCAGAATTCCTACTGTCAGGCTGATTGGTATTTCATAGGGATAAATGACTATCCTGCCCAATATGTCGGAAAAGAGTAAAAATATAGCCCCGGCCAAGGCAGTAGGTATTATATTCTTTCTTAAATTATCACCATAATATATGGAAATAAGATTGGGGATAACCAGGCCTAAAAAAGGTATCCGGCCTACAGTAATCACAACAAGGGCGGAAATCAGGGCCACTATGGAAATCCCTATATTTACAACACTGTTGTAGTTCAAACCCAGATTGAAGGCAAATTCCTCTCCCATTCCAGCAATGGTAAATTGGTTTGTATAATGATAGGCTATCAGCACTAAAGGTAAACTTATATATAAAAGTTCGTACCTTCCTTTGATGACCATGGAGAAGTTGCCCTGCATCCAGGAAGACAGACTCTGGGTAAGATTATAGCGGTAAGCAAAAAAACTGCTTACTGAACCGATGATATTGGCCATCATTATTCCGATCAATGGTATAATCACCGTATTCTTCATCTTTATCTTCCGCAGTATAAACATGAAGAGCAGACTCCCGGCAAGGGCAAAAACAAAGGAGATTAACATCTTTACAATTGTATTAGCTGCGGGAAATACAATCAGGGAAAAAAGAATACCTAATTTGGCTGAGTCAATGGTTCCGGCTGTTGTAGGTGAGACGAATTTATTCTGACTAAGCTGCTGCATTATCAAACCACTTATACTCATGCCCATTCCGGCCAGTATCAGGCTGATCAGCCTGGGTATCCTGCTCAATACCATGGTTCTCATGGCTGCATCTTCAAACCTCAGGATATCCTGGAGGGATATCTTCCGGACACCTATAAAGAGAGAAATAATAGATAATAAAATTAAAAGAACAAGCAGATATCGTTTCTTCATTTAGCCTCAGGACCTTTCCTTAATACTTTGCTATGTATATTGATAAATAAGATACTGGTTTGTTTGAAAATGATTCTCAATTTCAGTCACTAACAGTCTAGCACAAGAACCCCCTTAATGTCAAGTAATTTTATCTGTTTTGTCTTGATTGTCTCTCCTTACATGATAGCTAAATGAATAGACAATCAGAGCAGGATTATGCATCGGCCGGAATAATCTTGCAAATAAAATAAAAAACCCGGCAGCATAAACTGCCGGATTTGCTCAAATCCTTATTATATCAATCTTATCAAATTATTAATATAGAGACGATTTATATAGAAAAAAATACAACAATTCTTTTATTTTAGAAAAAAACCGATAATCCTGATAATAATATTTAAAAGCAGACTGATTAACAACATACTGGTAATGGGAAAATAAAAGCGAAAATTTTCCCTCTCAACCCGGATATCCCCCGGGAGACGGCCAAACCAGGCCAGGGTTCCGCCAAAATAATGGATAAAACCGCCGATAAGGATCAAGAGCAAGCCGATATAAATCAGGAGTTTTCCCGGACTGTAGTCACCTGGCATAAAGCAAGCACCCCCTATATCCTTGTACTCTGCAATCAATAAATATCATCTTATGCTCAGGCCTCCTGGTTATCCGTAAACTTCCCTAAATTGTAAACCCTGATAGCATTGGCTGTGGTGATCTCAGCAAGCTCTTCTATAGCCACACCCTTTATCTCAGCAATCTTCTCCGCTACATAAGGGAGATAGGCTGGCTCATTCCTCTTCCCCCTGTGGGGTACCGGAGTCAAGTATGGACAATCTGTTTCCAGGAGAATCCTGTCCAGGGGAATCTCCCTTAAAACCTCCAGCAGACCGCCGGCATTCTTGAAGGTAACCACTCCCCCAAAGGCCAGATAAAAACCCAAATCCAGGGCTTCCCTGGACATCGCCAGGCTGCCGCTGAAACAATGGAGTATACCGGTACCGGCCCCGGCATAATGTTCCTTCAGGATATTCATGGTATCCTCTTCCGCTTCCCTGCTGTGGACTACTATAGGCAAGTTTAATTTTTTTGCCAATACAAGCTGGTCTATAAAGGCAGCCCTCTGGATATCCCGGGGAGAATGGTCATAATAGTAATCCAGGCCAATTTCTCCAATGGCCACTACTTTTTCCTCTCCAGCCAGCTTCTCCAATTCTGCCAGAACATTAGCATCCAGGCCAATGGCATCATGAGGATGGATACCAACCGTGGCAAAAATAAAGGGATATTCCCTGGCCAGCTTTACTGAATATCTGTTGGACCGTAAATCAGCTCCGATATTCACAATATAGGAGACACCAGTATCCCGGGCATTTTTTATGACCTCTGCTCTGTCTTTATTAAAACGACTTGAATCCAGATGTGCATGTGTATCTATTAGTAACATTTATATATCAACCTCTCCCATCTTTAAGTGCTAAAAATATCCCCAGTATTACTGATCTACCACCGGTGAACTAATATCAATACTATTATCACTCTTATTTCTTATTAAGACAAGACCTGCAACA
>JAAYRT010000176.1 GCA_012518635.1 Halanaerobiaceae bacterium
ATGCCTTTATTCTGGCTTGCTGTATTAGGTATGTCAGTATTTGCAATGCATTTGAGATGGCTCCCTTCATATGGATTTACATTTCCTACAGTTGATTTTGTAAAAAGTGTTAAACAATCCATCCTACCTTTACTTGCCTTGAGTGTAGGTGCAATTGCAGGTACAACACGCCAAATGAGATCCAGTATGCTGGAAGTAATTCATCAGGATTATATCAGGACAGCCAGGGCAAAGGGTTTAAAGGAATCTCAGGTAGTTTTTAAACATGCTTTAAAGAATGCCTTGATACCTATCGTAACATTAACAGGCATGTCCTTTAGAAATGTAGTTTCAGGTTCTGTTTCTATTGAAACAATATTTAGTATCGCAGGAACGGGTCAGTTGTTGGTAACAAGTGTACTGAGTAGGGATGTGGCCACAACACAGGCATGTATTCTTCTTGTAGCAATTGTTGTAAGTATCGCAAATCTCATAGTCGATATTTCATATGGATACATTGATCCACGAATTCGTATACAGTAGGAGGTCGTAATATAAATATGAGTGATAGAAGCCTTTTCTGGACTGATATCTTAAAATTTTTTAGACGCCTGTTTAAACGTAAAATTGTAATATTTGGTGCGGTTTTAGTTATGTTTTTTGTTATAGTAGCATTATTTGCACCATATATTAGTCCTCATGATCCGTATAAAACTAATTTAACAAAGTCATTTGCCAAACCATCTGCTGAGCATCCTTTTGGTAATGATGAATTGGGAAGAGATATATTGAGTCGCCTTATCTATGGTGCGAGAACATCATTAAGTATTGGTGTTGTTTCAGTTGTTATAGCTGCCAGTATTGGAATTATACTTGGCTTAATAGCAGGATATGTAGGAGGAATAGTGAGTTCAATTATTTCCCGTATTATGGATGCTTTGATGTCTATTCCTGCGATTATGTTATCACTGGGCCTGGGAATGATTTTTGGCTCTGGAATGACCAGTTTAATGATTATATTGGGTTTATCAACAGTGCCTTCATATACAAGGCTTATGTATGGCCAGGTACTGGCAATACGAAATTCGGATTACATAGATGCTGAAAGAGTACTGGGAGCTGGAAATATTAGAATTATGTTTTCACATATTCTTCCTAATTGTTTATCACCGATTATCGTTATATTAACAATGAATATTGGAACGACTATTTTGGCGGAAGCCAGCTTGAGTTTCCTTGGTTTAGGGGTAAAGCCGCCTATGGCATCCTGGGGAGCTATGGTCAATGAAGGATATAGTAGACTGATATCAAATCCTGTTTTCGCCCTTGCACCTGGTATTTGTATTATGTTACTTGTATTAGGGTTTAATATTCTTGGAGATGGACTTAGAGATGTACTTGATCCACGTTTACGTGGTTCAATATGAAAAGGGGATGCAAAATGAAAAAAGTTAAAGAAAAAAAACATCTTTTACAGGTAGAAAACTTGAGTGTTTCGTTTACTAATGAGGATTCTATTACAAAAGCTGTTAATGATGTTTCCTATTATATTGATAACGGTGAAATAGTCAGTATTGTTGGTGAGAGTGGTTCTGGAAAGAGTGTAAGTCAATTATCTGTATTACAATTGCTGCCAACTCCACCAGCGAGTATTGATAGTGGAAGTGTATTATTGGAAGGAGAGGAACTTTTTAATTATGCACCAAATAGTCCGGAAATGCGGAGAGTACGCGGGGGTAAAATTGGCTTTGTATTCCAGGAACCTATGACCTCTTTAAACCCGGTTAAAACCATTGGTAGCCAGCTTATGGAACCGATTATTATCCATACTGGTGTCAATGAGAAGGAAGCAAAGAAAAGAGCCATAAAGCTCTTGAAACAGGTAGGGATACCTGATGCGGAAAAGAGACTTGGTGAATATCCACATCAATTTTCCGGGGGTATGAGGCAGCGAATAATGGTGGCTATTGCTATTGCCGGAAATCCCAAACTTATTATTGCTGATGAACCTACAACAGCTCTGGATGTAACTACCCAGGCTCAGATTCTTGAATTGTTAAAAAATGTAACTGAAGAGGATGGGACTGCATTACTTCTTGTTACACATAATTTAGGTATTGTAGCCCGTTATGCCCAGCGTATATACGTAATGTATGCAGGTAGAATTGTTGAATCAGGCCGTTCTGAGGATATTTTCACCAACCCCTCACATCCCTATACAAGAGGCTTATTAAATGCTGTTCCAAGGCTGGATGATAGTAAGGAAAGGAGATTACAGGCCATTGATGCAGCAGATGAAAGGCTGACAGATATTGGTGAGCGGTGTCCTTTTTTACATAGATGTAAGTATAAACGGGATATATGTTTTAATGAGGGAGTTCCTGCTTTAAAACCTTCTGTAGAAGAGGGTCACTATACAGCCTGTTATTTAGATAGAGAAGCTTTTGAAGAATTTGACGCAAATATAGAGGAAAGTATAAGAGTTGACCGTAGAGAGCCTTTTAAAGACTATATTCTTGAAGTAAAGAATTTATCTGTACATTTTCCTGTCAAAAAAGGAATTCTGCAAAGAAAAATTGGCAAGCTAACTGCAGTAGACCAGATTTCATTTAAAGTTAAGCGTGGTGAAACCTTTGGGATGGTAGGTGAATCCGGTTGTGGTAAGACAACTGTAGCCAGAAGTATTATAC
>JAAYRT010000124.1 GCA_012518635.1 Halanaerobiaceae bacterium
ACATTTTGACTCAGGAAGTCTGCCTGGCCAGGGAAACCATTAATATGTTGAGTATAAGGAGTTCATCAGTAAAGGAAATCTTAGATATTGCTTCAAGGGTTTACCCATATTGGGATGATGAATATTGTGAAGAGTTAATTAATAGGTTTTCTTTAGATATAAGGCAAAAACATATAAGACTTTCCAGGGGTATGCAGACAATGGTAGGAATTATAATCGGCCTGGCCAGCAGGGCGCCTTTTACCCTCTTTGATGAGCCTTATGTCGGTCTTGACCCGGTAGCCAGAGAGACTTTTTATGAATCATTGTTGGTAGATTATGAAGAAAATAAACGGACCATTATTATTTCTTCTCATCTGATGAGTGAACTGGAAAATCTATTTGAAAGAGTTCTGATCATAGATAAGGGCTCCTTATTATTGAATGAAGAAATGGAGACAATCCGGGAGAAAGCCAGGGTCATTTCAGGGGATAGGGAAAGAGTTGAAGACCTATTGAAGGATAAAAAGGTTATTTACAGGCAGTATATAGGGAGATTGGCCAATTATACTGTTTTTGATAATTTTACTGAGGATGAGTTAAGTGACTTTAAGAGGCTGAATATAAACTATAGTCCTATAAATCTGCAAAAATTATTTGTTAACCTGTCCAGAGGGGGTAATTTTAATGGAAAGGAATAAAAGTATAGCTAGTGTCTTCTTTCAGTATGAAAAAAGAAATCTATTAATTTTATCCATAGTATTTCTGTTTAACCTGATATTCAATTTACTGGCGTTTTTATTCGTTGATTCTCTGAGTTTACCTTTTTTTATCGGCCAGGCTGTAGGCAATCTGTTTTTCTTTGCCTTTATGTATATAATGCTCATGGGTTTAATCCAGGTTATTACCATAATACCATTTCTGGTCAGCTTAAATGCTCCCAGAAGTATACTGGCCAGGATTGTAACCTTTAATGGGTTGAAGCGGGTTTCCATAGTTACGGTACTTTATTTCCTGGTTAAATTAATCCACAATAGAGCAGGAATCTTTACATTGCCCATCATACTTGGTATAGATTTAAACTCGGGCAGGCTTAGTGATGACCTGTTATTAGCCCTGATAGCCTTTCTAATCTTATCTGTTTCCTATAATTTCATCAGCTTCTTTTTATTAGCAGGAAACAGGTATGGCTGGCAATATCTACTTGGCATAATATTTATAGCAGTGGGGGGAATTTTCTTTCTGATTAAACAAATGGTATTGCTTTTTCTTTTCGGTTGGCAGTTAAATGTCTGGATTCTTTTATTAGCAGTACTTCTGCCTGTATTTACCATTATAAACTATAGGTTCATAAGGAATTTTGAATATAAATACTAAGGGGGAAGAAGGATGGCCAGATTTTTGAATATGAGAATAGTTAAATATCTCTTTTTGGTTATCTCAGCAGCATTTTTTGCCTTAAGTATTAATTATTTCGTTCATAATGTCCAGAAACCAAAGATAGATCCCTTTTATAATATTTATGCGGCCAGAATTGAGGGGGTAGATAAGTTTCTACTAGAGGTGAAACAGGAAACCCAACTTCATCTACTCCTGAAAGCAGTGATTGGTGAAGGTTATACGGAATTTAAACTGGCAGGGGATGATGGCAGGATAGTTTTTGAATACAGGACTGACGGGGATGATTTTATAAAAGAGGTTATTGTTTTAGATGAAGGCAGCTATTTATGTACTATAAATAGAGAAGCAATTGACTATAAAGAAATACTCAGATTGTATTTTGACAAAAGTCATGTTACCAGGATACCCCTGGGCAGAGACTATAAAACAGTTAAATCTAATGTGCAATTCAGAGATTATTAGTTTATTAAAAAAAGCAGGAGAAAGGGGATGGATAGAGAAAATATGTAAGGTAACCCTGATGAGTGTAAAGGAAATATTCTATTCTGGAATGTTCAGTGATGTTAAATGAAATGATTAATCTAAATGGAAAGGACACAGGAGAACCGTCCCCCTGTGTTGTAATAGGAGGTAGGAGCAGATGTTTTTTATTGAATTGTTAAAGGTAATATTTCTGGGTATTGTGGAAGGGATTACAGAGTGGTTGCCCATCAGCAGTACCGGCCATATGATTCTGGTTGATGAATTCATCCAGCTCCAGGCTTCAGAGGCCTTCAAAGAGATGTTCCTGGTGGTGATTCAATTAGGGGCCATTCTGGCGGTAGTCCTCCTGTATTTCCACAAATTGAATCCTTTTTCCTCCAGGAAAAGCCTGGAAGAGAAAAAAGAGACAATGCAGATTTGGTATAAGGTCATAGTGGGGGTTATCCCTGCCGGGGTTGCCGGCCTATTATTCGATGACTGGTTAAATGAGCATCTGTATAATTATTGGACAGTAGCAATCATGTTAATTTTATACGGAATACTCTTTATCCTTATAGAAAACCGGAATAAAGGCCAGGCGGCCAGGGTTAATAGTATTGAAGAATTATCATACCGGACTGCCTTCAACATCGGCCTCTTTCAGGTATTATCCCTGATACCGGGGACCTCCCGTTCCGGGGCAACCATTCTGGGTGGGATTATCCTCGGCACATCGAGGCAGATAGCCGCCGAATATTCTTTCTTCCTTTCCATACCGGTTATGTTTGGTGCCAGTGCCCTGAAATTGTTTAAGTTTGGTTTCAGTTTTACTGCTACGGAA
>JAAYRT010000020.1 GCA_012518635.1 Halanaerobiaceae bacterium
CGGGCTTTGATTCTGATTAGGGAGGTAGGCATCATGGGTTTTTTAAAATTTCTAAAAAGCTTTTTTCAACCGCCAAAGGATAGGAATCTTATCCCCATTTATTTGAGTGATAAAAAATGTAATGAAAAGATAAAGGTGCTGGTCCGTAAAACTTATGATATTCATTCACTCTATGAGGAGGAAGGAGAAGCAGCCTATCGTTTGAATAAGGTAGTTATTTGTAATAAATGTTATAATAAAATTAATCTCAGTATAGATTTTGACCGGAATTACAATATCATCAAAAAAACAATCGAGGGTGGCAATTTTATTACAGAAGAGGAATACAATAAAGAGGAAATTGGAAGTGATTAACGATGTCAGCAATACCTAATATTCTTTCCATTACCAGAATAATTTTGATTCCTGTCTATCTCTATTATTTTATTAATGCCAATTATCTTACTGCCGGGATTCTTTTTTCAATATCGGCAATTACAGATTTTTTTGACGGCTACATAGCCAGAAAATATGATGCTGTTACTGATCTGGGTAGGATTTTGGATCCCTTTGCTGATAAATTGACCATTATAAGTATCCTGATTGCCCTGTTAATTTCTGAGATTATTCCCAGATTTATACCCATTATCTTACTGGCAAGGGAACTTTTTATCTTTATCGGATCCATAATTGCTTATTTACTGGGTTTTGATTTTATACATCCCAGTAAACTGGGGAAATTCTCTATTTTTCTTCTCTACCTGGCAATAGTATTGCAACTAGTCGGAATCAAGACAGTTGCCAAGTATCTTTTTTATACAGTAGTACCCCTGAATGTTTTTTCTGGTTTAAATTATGCCTATTCAACCATTAAATATTTGTCAAATAAAAATAATAAATAAATTTATTTAGCTTTTAAAAAAGACAGCAGAGCCCTGCTGTCTTTTTCTGTTTTATCTGGACGGAAAAAAATCAGCGGCAGCGACAAAGTAATACATTATCTATAAAGGAAATAAATGGCCTTTAAAGAAGTATAATATTGATGGAATCATGGAAGGAGGCTGGTTAAAATAATGCTGGCTGCTGATTTATGGGAGGATTTCAGTAAGATTTTACTGGAATTTGGTTATAATTTAAATGGAAAAGAGAATAAGCAGGAGAATTTGAAATTTCTCTGGGAGATCATTATAAATATAAAGAAAAATATGAAGGAGGAACTGGAGCAGGCTGTAAGAATGAATCTAAATCTCTGTTATGCCCTGGAAGAAGAAGGACAGGTAAAAACACTTAATACAGGAATCTTTAGGTTAAATTATCTGCTGGATCAATATATTTACCGCCTGGACAATGATCCCTGTAAAGGTTTAAGCGATTTTCACAAAATACTTATTTCTACTTATGGTAATATAGATAATTTTTTAAGTAATATCAGGGAGGTAAAGGAGAATTTATCTTTTATCCGGAAAAGAAGGGATCAGGAACTTATTGAAAAATATAATTATCTTAGAAAAATATCTTTGCCTTTAAGGGGTTATGAAAAGCTGCGGATTGCCTTAATTACACTTCTGGAAAAATTCAAAGAGATCAAGGATATTATTACAGACCCGGAGATTTTTATAAACTTTAATACAGAGCTGGATTATTTTATCAGGGAATACCAGAAGCTTTACAGACAGGAACATGATATCTTTCAGCAAGGCTTAAGGGCATTTTATCAGGAATTATATAATTTACCGGAATACAGGGCTCTGGAGGCACTCTCCCGGATAGAGCTTATCAATGTTGCCTATAATTTGAAACCTATAAAAAGATATATCGATACTTTTTTCCCGGAAGAGTGTTGGGTTACTGATCTGGAAGAACTCTTAAAAAATAATGTGAAATGCAATTGTGGATTTACAATCGGTGATACTTTTACAGCTCCCTCACTTAATAAAATAAAACCCATGCTGAGAAAAGGAATTGCAGAATATATAGAGAAAATCCAGAATAAGAGATTCAGGCCTATATTTGATAATTATTTAAGCTATAATAAAGATTCTGTACTAAAAAATGTTCTTGATTTCAGGATTGACAAGGTAAATAGTACTATCAAATATATAAATGAGGACCTGGTCAGAGAAATAAATAATGCCCTCAGTAATACATATCCCTTGAAAATATCCCTGGCAGAAATAATTCCTAATATAACAGGAATATATTCTATCAATCAACTTAATCTTCTGGCTCAGGACCTGGAGAAATACATAAAAATACTGGTCAGGAAAAAATTGCAGGGTGTTGAAAAGGTTAAATATGAAAATATAGTAATAAATTTAGTTGTCTAGGAAGGAAGTCAGCAATTATCTGTAGAATCATAGAAATTAGAGTGATAAATTATTGAGGTGAAAAAATGAGTATATTGATAAAGAACATAAATGAAATATACACCGGGGAGGAATTGATAAAAGAGGGCTGGATAGCCATAGAAGGAAATAGGATTACTGGCCTGGGCAAGAAAAATACTGATCCTGATAAAAGTAAGTTTACCCATGTTCTGGAGGCCAGGGACCAGATAGCCCTTCCAGGCCTATACAACTTACATACACATGCAGCCATGACCCTGTTGCGGGGTTATGCAGATGACCTGCCCTTACAGCAATGGTTAGAAGAAAAAATCTGGCCCCAGGAAGCCAAACTGGAAAGTGAAGAAATTTACTGGGGTACTAAACTGGCCATTCTGGAAATGATCAGTACTGGAACAACTGCCTTTATGGATATGTATTTCCAGATGGATCATGTAGCCACGGCTGTTGAGGAGAGCGGCATCAGGGCTGTATTATCTGAAGGACTTATTGAAGCTAATGATGGTGAGGAAGGTTTGCTGAAGAGCCTGGAGTTTTGTAAAAGGTGGCAGGGTAAAGCCAGGGGCAGGATCCGTACCATGTTGGGACCCCATGCTCCCTATACCTGTTCCAGGGAATATTTAATCAAGATAGGGGAACTGGCCAGGGCCAACAATCTTTCCCTCCATATACATATTGCAGAAACCAGGAAAGAGTATGAGGATTTTTTAAATACATATGGTTCTACACCAGTCCAATATCTGGATAGTTTCGGCTTTTTTGAAAATAGGGTATTGGCTGCCCACTGTGTCTATCTGGATGAAAAAGATATGGAAATCTTTGCTGAAAATGATGTCAATGTGGCCTATAATCCAGGTAGTAATATGAAATTAGGCAGTGGAATTGCCCCGGTAAATGAAATGTTGAAAAGGGGTATTAATGTTGGCTTTGGTACTGATGGAACAGCCAGTAACAATAACCTTGATTTAATTGAAGAAGCCAGAATGGGTTCCTATTTACAGAAGGTGAACAACTGTCTTCCAACTGCCCTGGGTCTGGATGATATATTAAAAATGCTGACTATTAATGGGGCTAAAGCCCTTGGCCTTGAGGATGCTGGCAGAATAAAGGAAGGTTACCTGGCAGATCTGGTCCTGGTCAATATAAAGGAAAGCTCTTATTACTATCCTCATCATAATAATTTGTCAAATCTCTTTTATGCAGGTAACGGCAGAGATGTAGATACGGTTATTATTGATGGCAGCCTGGTCTATAAAAATAAGGAATTCCTGACCATGGATGTAGAAGAAATCTATTATCAGGTTGAAAAACTACGAAATAAGCTCTTTGCTTAAATAAAATAGGTAAAGGTTGTTCTAATCTCCCTGGAGTGAAATATATTTAAAACAGGGGGGATTAGCATGAAGAATGATTCCGTCAGGATAGTTCTGGTCTTTCTTCTGCTTCTTGGTTTCTTCCTTGGTGCTTATGAGGGTATCTGGCGGCAGGGTGCAAAGAAGGTGGTCAACTATAATCTGGATATAGGTAAAGAGAGCCAGGATGTCTACCTTGAGGTAATCTGGGATGCTTCCGGAAGCATGTGGGGAAGAGATTATGGAGTGGAAAAAATCATAAGATCAAAAGAGGTTCTTAAAACATTTACTGAAGAGATACCGGAAAATGTCAACATAGCTTTGAGGATTTTTGGTGCCAGAAGGGTAGGGGATCTGGAGGACTCTTTTCTGGCCATCCCTTTTGATAATGAAAACAGGGATAATATAATCAACTTTATTACAAATGTAAAGCCCCTGGGCAAATCGCCTATTGCCTATTCTCTACGTCAGGCCTGCAGAGATTTACAGGAAATAAATGGGGATAAATACATCCTCCTGATCACTGATGGTATTGATAATGGAGAGATACCGGCAGAAGATGTTGTGGAAGAGATCATGGATAATAATATAGTTTTACACGTTGTCCATATAGGTGAACCGGAAGAAGTGGAAGTAAAGGACAAATTAAAGGAAATGGCAGAAAAGACGGGAGGCCATTATTTTACATATAATGATCATAAAAATGTTATAGCAACATTTAGTCAATGATAGAGTTATCTTCCTAATATATTGTGAACTTTAATGATTTACGGCTAAGAGGAGCTTGGAAAAAGGCTGTTAAAAACGGCCTTTTTTATTTTGTCAGGCAGGCTTTTACTGTTTTAATAAATTAAAAGAGGAAATTTTTAAGATATGGGGAATAATATATATAATTTAAGGAGGGACTATAATGAGAAAAAGCAGTAAATCCTTATTACTTATCCTTATATTGGTTCTTTTAGTCTTTATTATACTTCTTTTAACCGGAAACCACCTGTACACAGAGTGGTTATGGTTTAAAAACCTTAATCTGTCCAGGACCTTTTCTACCATCTTTTTTAGCAATTATGTCCTGCGCATGATAATTGGTCTTTTATCCATTGTTTTTATTTTCAAAAACTTACTCTTTACCAGAAAACCATTCCTGGATTATGTTAGACATAAAAAGAGCAGTAATGTGGAATACCTTTTTAGTAGTGATGATGATGTATTATTAGAATGGATTAATTCCAGGAGATTGACCTATATTTATCTATTTATCAGTCTTATTACAGGTTTTTTATTTACCTCCATTAGATCCGATTTATGGGAAATTGTTTTGAAATACTTAAATCAGACTCCCTTTCATCTGCAGGACCCAATCTTTCTGAAAGATATCTCCTTTTATGTTTTTACCCTGCCCTTTTATCAGATCCTGAAGGGGATGGCTATTGCTCTGGTTTTAATTACATTGATTATAGTTGCCTTTATTTATCTCATTATTGCCGGTATAAAATCTTTCAGGGATTTACAGGACAGGCCCAGGAGGCATCTACTTCTCCTTGCAACATTGCTTTTACTATTAAAAGCCTGGGATTATCGTTTGCAGGCTTATGAACTCCTTTATTCCCCAGGCGGAGTCTTTATTGGCGCAGGCTATACTGATATATTTGCAAAATTACCGGCCTTGAGAATCCTTTTTTTTATTGTGTTGGCCATAGCAGTATTAATGTTAATAAATATCTTCAAGAAAAATAATAAATATATTTTATGGGGTTTTCTTATTTGGGTAATAGCTTCCTTTCTACTGGTTTCTGTTTATCCAGCCTTTGTACAAAGATTCAGAGTTGCACCTAATGAGATTGCCATGGAGAGGGAGTTCATCAAGTATAATATTAACATGACCCTGAAGGGGTATGGCCTGGACGATATCCGGGAAATAGACTTTGCGGTGAAAAATGATTTGACCTGGAATGATCTGCTGGAAAACCAGGAGACCATAAAAAATATTAGATTATGGGATCCCAGACCCCTGCAGGCTACTTATAATCAGTTACAGGGCCTGAGGCCTTATTATACCTTTCCGGGTGTTGATGTTGATCGTTATAAGATTAACGGCCATTACCAACAGGTTATGATAGCTGTCAGGGAACTGGAACAGAGGAATTTAAATCCTCAGGCCCGGAACTGGATTAATCAGAAACTAAAATATACCCACGGTTATGGGGTAGTCATGAGTCCGGTGAATACCGGTACTGCCGAAGGAATGCCTGAATTTTTGATAAAAGACATTCCGCCCAAAAGATTTATAAATATAGAGCTGGATAATCCGGCAATTTATTATGGTGAGATTACCAATGAAGATTATGTAATCGTAAACAATAATTCCATGGAATTTCATTATCCCCTCGGTGATGAGAACCTTTACTATAATTATACTGGCAACGGAGGGGTAGAACTGAACAGCTTTTTCAGGAAATTTATTTATGCCCTCCGTTATAGGGATATGAAGATTCTCCTGAGTAGTGATATTAAAAATGACAGCAGGATAATGTATTATAGAAATATCCAGCAAAGGGTGCGTAAGGTTGCTCCCTATTTAAAATATGACCGGGACCCCTATCCTGTTATTGCTTCAGGGCGAATATTCTGGATACAGGATGCCTATACTGTAACCGACAGGTATCCTTATTCCCAGCCTGTGGCCTATCTGGGGAATTATATCCGGAATTCAATAAAGGTCATAATCGATGCCTATAACGGGACCATGGACTTTTATGTGATTGATAAAAATGATCCCCTGGCCATGACCTATATGAAGATTTTCCCGGATCTTTATAAAGATGGAGATCTGATGCCGGCAGAACTGCGGGAACATTTGCGCTATCCCCAGGATTTGTTTGAGATTCAGGCTCAAGTTTATTGTTCCTACCATATGCAGGATCCTGTCGTATTCTACAATAGGGAGGATCTCTGGTCTATACCGGAGGAGAATTATGGCGGTAGAATAATACCGATGGAACCCTACTATGTGACAATGAAATTACCGGGGATGGAAGGTGAAGAATTTATTTTAATGCAGCCCTTTACCCCTGTTAATAAAAACAATATGATTGCCTGGATGGCTGGCAGATCTGATGGTGAAAACTATGGTGAACTTATTGTCTATAATTTCCCTAAAGATCAACTGGTTTATGGCCCGATGCAGATAGAGTCCAGGATAGAACAGGATACTGAAATATCACAGCTTTTGACACTTTGGGGGCAGCTGGGTTCAAGGGTGATCAGGGGAGATCTGCTGGTTATCCCCATTGAGAATTCTATACTATATGTAGAACCGGTCTATTTACAGGCTGAAACCAGTGAATTGCCTGAATTAAAAAGAGTCATTGTTGCCTTCCAGGATAAAATTATTATGAGAGAGAATCTGGAAGAGGCCTTAAAGGTACTATTCATGAGCGAAAGACAGGTTGAAGAGAAAATAGTTGAGAGAGAAATAAGGGAAATTGGGGATAATATTAGTGAGGTACAGGCAGATCTGGCCAGGCAGGCCCTGGAAATATTTGAGGAAGCAGAAGCGAGTATTAGAGCCGGTAATTGGGCTAAATATGGTGAGAAGTTAAATGAGCTTAAAAAAATATTAAGAAAAATGATTGGCAATGTAGAATAAAGTAGAAAAAATAAAACAGTAAGGATGGTAATTTATGAAGGAAGCAGGAGTTTTTAATTATTATCAATCAGATAATGAGTTAGATTTATATATATGTAAAAATCCTAAATTTAAAACAAATTTAATCCAGCTGGTGATTTTAAGCCAGCTAGATGAGGAATCTGTCAGCAGCAATGCCCTGATACCTTTTATTCTTTATCGGGGCAGCAAAAATTATCCCAGCAGCAGGGCTTTTAAAATAGAGCTGGATGAATTATATGGTGCTGAGTTAAGTGTTTCTGTCCTGAAAAGAGGAGAGATCCAGCTCTTAAATTTCTCTCTGGAGATAGTCAATGAAAAATATCTGGCAACAGATGAATTATTATTATCAAAAGGACTGGCTTTATTAAAGGAGCTGGTTCTGAACCCGCTTTTTTCTGAAGACTTCTTTCAGCAGGAAAAGGATTTTATAATAAAAGAGATCAGGTCAATAATTAATGATAAGTACTATTATTCTCTCAATAGATGTTTTCAGGAAATGTGTGCAGACGAGCCCTTTAGCCTCTATAAACTGGGCCGGATAGAAGATCATCAAAGGCTGACGAGAGAAGAGGTATATGAACAGTACCAGAAAATAATCCGGAATAACAGGATCCTGTTTTTTGTTGTGGGAGATGTAGATGAAAAACTGGTCTATGAGGAGATTAACAGTAAGTTTATTTTTAATCATCAACCCCAGAGTGAATTTAACAATACAATTGTAAAAAAAGAGGTAGGAGAGATTAAAGAGATTGAAGAAAACCTGAATGTAGAACAGGGAAAAATGGTCCTGGGATTCAGGACCGGAATCACAAGAAAGGACGAGCTTTATTATCCTTTACTTATGTATAATGGTATACTGGGTTCTTTTCCCCACTCCAAACTCTTTCAAAATGTGCGGGAAAAAGAAAGCCTGGCCTATTATGCCAGTTCCAGCCTGGAATCCACCAAAGGGCTTTTGCTCATAACTGCAGGTATTGATTTTACTGCTTATGGGAGAACCAGGGAGATAATCCTGCAAGAGGTTGAAAAGATGAGACTGGGCGATTTTACTGTAGAAGAATTTGACTGGACACAGAAATCCTTAATAAATTCTTTTGAAAATACTGCTGATAATAACAGGGGTTTACTGGCCCATTATTTATTGGGTGTTGTAAATAAGAAAGAGGAGACTATCCGGGAATCCATAGAAGGATTGTCCAGGGTAAAAAAAGAGGATATTATCAGGGTAGCAGAAAATATTAAGCTGGATACTATCTATTTTTTGAATAAGAAGGTGGAGAACTGATGCAGGAAATATACGATGATATTATAAAAGAAAGGCTCTATCTGAAAAAACTGGATAGTGGGCTGACAGTCATGCTGATGCCCCGGGCTGATTACAAAAAGTATTATGGTATTTTTGCTACAGATTATGGTTCTATTGATAATAAATTTGTCAATCCGGAAACCAATGAAGTGGTAGAGGTACCGGATGGAATTGCCCATTTTCTGGAACACAAGCTTTTTGAAAGTGAAGAAGGGGATGTTTTCAATAAGTTTGCCCGGCTGGGAGCCTCAGCCAATGCTTTTACTAATTATAATATGACAGCTTATTTGTTTAATACCAGTAGTAATTTTCAGGAAGCTGTCCATACCCTGCTGGATTTTGTGCAGGATCCCTATTTTACAGATGAAAGTGTAGAAAAGGAGAAGGGAATAATCACCCAGGAAATCAAAATGTATAATGATGAAGCCGGTTATCAGGTCTATGCAAACCTCCTGGAGGCCCTTTACCAGGTACATCCTGTAAGGATAGATATAGCAGGAACTGTAGAAAGTATAAATAGGATTACTAAAGAGGATCTCTATCTTTGTTATAATACCTTTTATAACCCAGGAAATATGGTCCTTTTTTTAACAGGGGATTTTAATCCTGTAGAAATAATGGAGATGATAGAGGAGAACCAGAATAAAAAAGAGTTAAGGAATTACAATGATATAGAAAGAATTTTCCCTGAAGAACCAGCCAGCGTCAGAGAGAGCTTGGTGGTCAAGAAAATGGATGTTTCAGAACCCCTTTTTAGATTGGGTATCAAAGAGAGGAGCCTGCCTGAAGGGGGCAGAGAATTACTTAAGCAGGAACTGGGAACCGGACTACTGCTGGATCTGCTGGTAGGGAAAAGCTCAAAGTTGTATCAAGAATTATATGAACAGGCTTTAATTGATGATTATTTCAATTCCTATTATGTTCTGGAGAAGGGTTATGGTTATGTAATTATGGGCGGAAAAAGCAGGAATCCGGAGCAACTTTATAATAAACTGCTGGAGGGTTTCAGAAAAGAGAGCAGGGAAATAAGGGAAGGGGATTTTAAGCGGGTCTATAAGAAAGTGCTGGGTGAGTATGTCCAGAGCTTTAATTCTTTTGAGGCAGTAGCTACGGAGTTTATCTCCTATTATTTTAAAGGGATAAGTTTTTTTGACATACCGGAAGTCATTAAGGAGATAGATATAGATTATCTTTATCAGAGATATGAAGGGCTATTTCAGGAAGATAATTTTGTCCGTTCAATTATAGAAGTAAGCTAAAGGGGGTGATTATTTAGCTGTCGGGAGAGGAGAAAAAATTCAGTAGTGGAATAGCTTGTAGGGTTAATGTGAAGGAAAAAATGGAGGAGGGAGTAATTGAGGATGGAAAGACAACGTTGGGGAAGTAGAGCATCTTTTATTCTGGCGGCAATAGGTTCTGCCGCAGGCCTGGGAAATGCAATCCGTTTCCCCTATGTGGCCTACTCAAATGGTGGAGGAGCCTTTTTAATTCCATATTTTGTGGCCCTGCTGACTGCAGGTATTCCTTTGCTGGTCATGGAATTTGCCATTGGCCAGAAGAACCAAGCTGGTGCACCTGTTGCACTGGGTAAAATTAATAAAAGATTTGAATATTTTGGCTGGTGGCAGGTTGTCTGTGCCTTTGTCATAGTCTGTTATTATGCAGTAATCATGTCCTGGATCTGTAATTTTCTGGTTGGTTCAATCAATGTGGCCTGGGGCACAGAGCCTATGAGGTATTTTACTGAAGATGTTTTAAAAGTGTCAGACAGTCCGGGCAATCTATCCGGATTTAGTCTATCTGTCCTGGTCGGCCTGCTTGTTACCTGGGTGGCGGTATACCTGATTTTACGCAAGGGAACAGAGAGTGTAGGCAAGGTTATAGGTTATACTGTTGCTGCACCGGTGGTTTTATTGTTAATTTTAATAATAAGGGCTGTTACCTTACCGGGAGCCCTGGAAGGTTTAAATTACTTTTTAAAACCGGATTTTGCAGCCCTATTGGGTCCCCGGGTCTGGATTGAGGCCTATACCCAGGTCTTCTATTCCTTGAGCCTGGCCATGGCAATCATGTGTGCCTATGCCAGTTATATGCCTGAAGATTCGGATATAACCAATAATGCCTTAATAATAGTTTTTGCTGATGCCTGTGTAAGCTTTCTGGCAGGACTGGCTATCTTCGGTACACTGGGCCACATGTCCTTAACTCAGGGTGTTCCCATTCAGGATGTTGCCATAGGTGGCATACGTCTGTCCTTTGACATATTTCCTGCTGCTATAAATACATTACCCGGCGGCCGGGGTGTTGTGGCTGTCTTTGGTTTTGTGTTTTTCGCAACCTTACTGACCCTGGGTATTGATTCCACTTTCTCGCTGGTAGAAGCTGTTATCACCGCTGTGGCAGATAAGTGGAAACTGGATAAACATAGAACAACTGTCGGAGTCATACTGGTTATGGCCCTGGTCAGTTTAATTTTTGCTACAAAGGCAGGCCTTCACTGGCTTGACCTGGTCGATCATTATATTAATAGTTATGGATTGATAATTGCCGGTATTACTGAAGCAGTTCTTATTGGCTGGTTCTATAATACTGATTCATTACGGCAATATTTTAATCCTATCTCTGAATATAAGTTTGGCAGATGGTGGACCTATATGATTAAGATAATTCCCTTTATTTTATTTGTATTACTGGCCGTATACTTTGTAGAGGATATCAAAACACCATATGAAGGCTATGCCAGCATATATCAATGGATAGGAGGCTGGGGTTTAATTATAGCAGTTGGAGTGGCTTCTTTTGTAATTACTAAATTTATAGGTAAGAAAAATATTGCTGAGACAGGCCAGACAGTGGATTTATAAAGGGGGTTATTGGAATATGGATTTTTCCGCTATCGTGATGTTAATCTTTGCTATAGTGGTAATATTTAGCGGGCTTTATATTACTATTAATAAAGCCATAAAGTCAACAAAAACAGAAAAAGAGGAATAAAAGGATTTATAAGGCCCGGACAATAAAGGTCCGGGCTTCCTGATAGTGTAAAATTTAAGTAGGAAGCAGGAAAAGGAGGTATAAATATAGAAATAGAGACCCAAACACCCGGTAAAGGAGTTGAGTCTCTATATGAATATTATACTTGAAAATATTAATAATCTCAA
>JAAYRT010000177.1 GCA_012518635.1 Halanaerobiaceae bacterium
AGAAAATGCAAGCATTTTCTATGACTCAGGGACTTCGCAAACCCGGCGCACGATATACGCCATACCAGACGAGGTCGGCCCATCCATGGGCACGACCTATTTGGAAGGAAAGATAAGTATGAAAGAAATTAATAATTTCCTTGGAAAGGTAAGGAAATGGGCTGATAAGCAAAAAGACATAAAAGCGATACTATTAGTTGGTTCATATGCAAGAGGACAAGCACATAATGATTCGGATATAGACTTAATTTTGTTGACAAATGAACCAGATAAATATTTGAATGATCAATCTTTTGCGGGAACTTTTGGTGATATAAGTATAATAGAAAAGGAATTCTGGGGGAAAGTGACTTCACTTCGAATTTGGTACAAAGATAGTTTTGAAGTTGAATTAGGAATAACAATACCAGCTTGGATAACTGAAGAACCTTTGGATGCCGGAACCCTTCGAACTATTACCGATGGGGCAAAAGTAATAATAGATAAAATAGGGAGTTTAGAAGAATTAATTATGTCTGTCCGTAGGAGGAACCTTATCAGATATGATGATAAAAGAAAGGATCTTCCTTGTGATCAACTTCATTATTTGTTTAGATCAGCTGGGTGGACTGACGGTTCGGAAACGGATGAAATGAAAAATAATTTTAATTTACCATTTATCAATTCAACCTTGGTTATATCAGCTTGGGAGAATGAAAGATTAGTTGGGGTTGTAAGAGTTTTAAGTGATAAAGTTATAAGGTCAGTAATCTATGATTTGGTTGTTGAACCAGAATTTCAAGGAAGAGGAATTGGGAAAGAGTTGATTAAGAGAAGTATTGAGCATTATCCACATACAGAATGGTTAGTGCAAACAACAGAAAAAATAGCAAATTTTTACGAAAAAATCGGATTTAGCAAATATAAAGGAGTAGTTTTAAATATTCCTTCAAAATGGACTGAATAAGAATAATGCCGACCAGCTAACCATCCGTGGTTCAGCTGGCGTGAGTGTGAAACTGTAAGAGCAGTCTGGCACAGCGTATATCAGCACGATTACCGCTTCGGGGCGCGGATAGTGGATCATGATGACAAACCGAAGAAGTCAAATCATGTAGAGTACGCGCCCACAGCCATGGGCCTAAGCGCAGTCGCGCCCGGCTTATCCGGTACTAAGTGGCGACGCACTAAGGCCCGGGGACTGCGTCTTAAGGTCCCATGGCCGTCGGTAATCGGCAGACGATATACGCCATATCGAGCCTTAGGCCAGCCCATCCGTGGGCATGGCCAAAACAATATGAAGGGAACGAAAATTTTGGAACAAAAAATCCTTTTTTATGCTCAACTAATTATTGTTATTTTAACATTTATACAAAGCTGGCAAAATAGGCAAACCCTTAAAGAAATGAAAGCTAGCCGAACGGAGAGTGTTTCTCCTTTGTTATTTCCTGAGTTAGGTGCAAAAATTAAAGGAGTTTTTGATGGTGATACTTCTTATAAATTTGATCTTAAAGTAGATGTAGATCCTTCACTGAAAGCTGAAAAAAAGATTGAGCTAACTCCTTTTGATATAACATTAACAAATATTGGTAAAGGGCCGGCATGCAATCTTATTGTTAGAGAAGTTAATAAATGCCCTGTTTTACAGAGTGAGAAATCAATTAGAATTATTAAACCTGAAGAATTTAAACAAATCCAGTTCTCTATTCATTTGGAAAAAGAAGATTTTATAAAGGAATTTAATACTATGAAAATCACTTACGAAGACATATATGGAGAAAAGTACGAGCAGGATTTAGATTTCGAAGTGGATAGAGCTTTTTATCAAGTGAAAAGGATTCATTTTAATAGGCCAAAACACTAAGTCAACTATATATGAAATCCTTCGTAGTCGACCAACCAACCGTCCATGGTTCGGTTGTCGGTGAAAGTAGAAATTATATGCCCGGCTCGATACGGCGTATATCAACAGGGTTCCAGCTGGCGGGGCGCGGTAAGAAGAAAGCAGAAAGCCTTCGGTAGTAGGCATTCACGATGTTAATCAAGGAAGTAGAATCATGTAGAATACGCGCCCACATTGCCTAACCTAACCGCAGTCGCGGCCGCCGGAGGGTGGAAAAGAAAGAATACGGCTTAAGGTTAGGCAACGTCAGGAACCCGTAACGTTCGACGAAATTCTCTTATTCAGGCCAATGACGGCTTCCGTGCCGTCATGAAAAATATAAAAGTCGAAAAGTTATTATTTTACCATGGAGGAAAGAACGTGGCCTATTTAGAGAAAGCTAGGAATTCTATAGTCTCACTTTTGCCGAATGACGAATATAGAAGAAAATGCTTGTCTTTGTTTGCCGAAGTACTAAAAAAAGCCGATTCGTTAGGTCGTAACAAGTGGGGAGCTTATTATACTAGTGAAGGTATACGGCTTGTAGTTGGTAATCTTATTATCTTTACGATTCATAAAAATGGAATTTGGTTGGCTCTTGATAAACAACTATTGGATAAGATGGATGGTAAACGCGATTTATTAGAAAAAAGTGAGTATTGGCACTGGGAGACTGAGGAATATTCCGAATATAAGCCGGTTCCTTCTCGAAATGGATACTACGTTCCATCAAAAGATGATTCTCTGATATGGCCAATCATACGTGATTTTCATTATGAGTATATAACAAAAGTTGCAAAGAAATACAGATGGTTAAATATTAGAAGTCAAGCGAAACATGCCTCTGATTTATTAGCCTATATGCGCATTGAACTTGGGCAAATTATTCCAAGCCCGGATTACGGGTCCTTGTCTGATGCCAGTATAATTCAAGATATTGATGAGTTTAATATGACTTATACAGAGGTAAGTGAAACTGAACGCGAAGCGATAGTACAAAGCCGTGTTGGACAAGGGAAATTTCGTGAAGATCTAATTAGATATTGGGGAAAATGTGCTGTTACAGGATGTGAATTAATTAAAATATTAAAAGCTTCTCATATTAAACCTTGGCGTTATTCGAGTAATATTGAACGGCTTGATAAATTCAATGGTTTATTACTTATCCCCAATTTAGATAGTACTTTTGATAATGGTCTAATAAGCTTCGATAACCGCGTATTTCGATCAATTCGATCACCTAATACGCTTCATGCCGATCGCGCGATACGCTTGAATCCGATCACTGATTACGGTTTAATCCGATCGCGCAATTCGGTTCATGGCGATCACTTATGAGTCCAATTATGGTTTA
>JAAYRT010000125.1 GCA_012518635.1 Halanaerobiaceae bacterium
TATTGTGGTTCCTGCTGTTCCACATAGTTGACCCTTCCCTCGAAACTTTTAATTACATTTTCTAACTGGTTACAACAATCTGCAAACAACTTTTGGGCATTTTTATCCTCAGTTGAGAGGGCATAGGTTTCCATATCGGCCTTGGCACCACGTAATGAGGCCAGGGTCTGGTGGAGCTGTTTACCTACACTCATAAATATTCACCTCCTTTTATCCTTTCTCTTTTAGTTATTTCCCGGACAAGTATTGTTTAACATGGTAATTATAGGTCTCTAAATATAAATTTATAACTTAAAATGGAAATAAATATTTAATAAAATACATAAATATGTTATAATATTGCCTGAGCTGGTATTCCAACCAGAAGCCAGACTCAGTTCCTTATACAACTCTCTTTCCACCTACATCTCTGGATGTTTCCGACTTGTATCCAAAAAAGGAATGAGAACGGAGGTTATTAAATGGAGAGAATGGTTATAAAGAAGAGAGAATTTAAAGCGAGAGAAATTACAGTAATCGGTCTTTTATTTGCAGTAACCATTGTTCTTGGAGTAACTGGATTGGGATTTATCCCAATACCACCCTTTAAATCCACTATAATGCATATACCCGTAATTATAGGAGCAATTCTGGAGGGCCCTGTTGTTGGTGCACTAACCGGGTTGTTATTTGGCCTTTTCAGTATGTTGGAGGCGGTGAAGACTGCTTCGCCGGTTTCCTTCATTTTCCTGAATCCAGTCATTGCGGTTTTTCCCAGGGTCTTAATAGGGATAAACGCATATTTAGCTTACAGATTTTTGAGTAAAAGATTAAAAAAGGAGAATATGGCTATTGCTGCAGCCATAGCAGCAGGTTCCTTTACCAATACTATAGGCGTCGTAGGCCTGATTTACCTGATATATGTGGAGGCCTATGCAGAAGCCATGAATATCAGTGTCAAGGTTGCTACAGCTACTCTTTTAGCCCTGATAGCAAAAGGTTTTCTAACTGCAACAATAGCTATAATGTTTTCTTTACCGGTAATCCTGGCAGTCAAAAAGTTTTACAATAATTAATTCTGTGTCCAGGTGGAGAGGGGATTAATAAGGAAATGAAAGAGAACTATAGTCATCCTGTCCAATTACACAGGATGACTATAGTTTTATTATATAGACAGAACAGCTATACTAAAGAAAGGGGATGCAGGGAGATGAATGATAGCAATTATGTTTTACTGGGCAATTTTGCTTCCCTGGAAGCAGAGGTTATCGAATCATTGCTGAGACAAATGGATATTCCTGTATTGCGGCAATATCCTGATAGTGGCGGATATATGAAAATCTACACAGGGATGAGCATGACAGGTGTTTCTCTCTATGTGCCTGAACCAGATCTTGCCAGAGCCAGGCAGGCAGTTGAAGATTAGCCGGGGATTCTGAACAAGTATCAAGAATAATACAAGCCCTCTTCTTCAGGCAGAGGGCTTGTATTCGCTCCTGGTCAATTTTTTTAAATTTAGTATTTCTTTCATCTGCTTTTCACATTTTTTATCAAAGTGATAATGGCCGCCTTTTTTCTCAGGGATAATTAGTTTTAAATCTATATAATACCTGATAGTGTCATTACTGACTTTAAATTTACTGGCAAATTGGCTGATTTTCATTTTGAGTACCTCCTAACCTATAAAAATAATTATATATCAATATTTTACTGGATTAAAGTACAGGCGGATTATTATAATAATGGTACTGAATTTTTTATATATTGCAATCAGGGCAAAAAAAATAAAATTGTGAAGGACTTATCTCTTATCATGAAGAATTATATGTTAGTATTTTTATTATATGTTTTATAAGTCCCGGGGGGAGTGTCTTATATTGAAGGAGGGGTTCAAAGTGAAAAAGTTGAAGGAATTATTTAAGTTCAATAAGCACAAAGAAAATAAGAAA
>JAAYRT010000156.1 GCA_012518635.1 Halanaerobiaceae bacterium
AAAATCCGCCAATAATGGCCCTTAAGCCCGCCCCGCCGGCGAAAAAGCTTTCTTCCGGATCTCTCGGTCTCTTCTTCATCACATCTTTATCACCGGGATCCACACCCAATGCTATGGCCGGTAAGGAATCGGTAATGAGATTAACCCACAGGATCTGGGTTGGCAATAAGGGTACCGGCCAGGAAAATAGTATGGAAAGGAAAATGGCCACGACCTCACCCAGATTACAGGAGAGTAAAAAAATCACCGCTTTTTTGATATTGTTGTAGATATTCCTGCCCTCTTCTATGGCATGGACTATTGTGGTGAAATTGTCATCAGTAAGTATCATATCACTGGCACCTTTGGCCACATCTGTTCCGGTAATGCCCATGGCTACGCCGATATCAGCATATTTCAGGGAAGGGGCATCATTTACCCCGTCTCCGGTCATGGAAACAATATTCCCCCTGGCTTTAAAGGCTTTTACAATCTTCACCTTGTGTTCAGGTGAAACCCGGGCAAAAACCCGGTATTTATCAATGTTCCGGGAGAATTCTTCCTCTGCTAACTTATCTATCTCAGCCCCGGTTATGCTCTCCTCTACGGAAGAGGCAATACCCAGTTCCTTTGCTATGGCTACAGCTGTATTCCTGTGGTCACCAGTAATCATAACCGGGGTGATACCTGCCTCTTTGGCCTCCCTGATGGAGTCCAGGACCTCCAGCCGGGGCGGGTCAATCATGCCGACCAGGCCCAGGACAATTAAATCTTTTTCCATCTCCTCAGGTTCGATTATCTCATCCACATCTTTGTAGGCAGCTCCCAGCACCCGGAGGGCCTCATCAGACATCTCGTCGGCTGCCTGCAGATATCTGGCCTTTAATTCTTCAGTCAGGGGTACTACCTTGCCGTCTACCAGGGCCTTACTTGAAATCTGCAGTATATTGTCTATGGCCCCCTTGGTGTGGACCCGGTAAGCAGCACCTTCTTTATTCAGGGTTGACATCAGTTTCCGGTCAGAATCAAAGGGCCTTTCACTGATCCTGCTATGTTTCACATTTAACTCTTTTTTGTCCAGGTTATATCTATCACCCAGTACTACCAGGGCGATTTCCGTAGGGTCACCGGTACCTTCGCCCTTTTCATAGGTAGCATCAGAACATAAAACAAGGGTCTTAATCAGTTCTGCCTCATCGGCAGAAGGCTGCAGGCCTTCCCCTGTAGCGGGAACTTCAGTAAGCCTATCCATGGTATAGGTCTTGACAACAGTCATCCTATTCTGGGTAAGGGTTCCTGTTTTATCTGAACAGATGATATTGACCGAGCCAAGGGTTTCTACTGCCGGTAATTTCTTGACTATAGCATTCTTTTTAGACATCCTGGTGACTCCCAGGGCCAGGACAATGGCAACTATGGCTGCCAATCCTTCCGGTATGGCCGCAACAGCCAGGCTTATAGCCGTCAGGAACATGTCAAATAAAGGCCTGCCCTGGATAAGGGCAATGATAAAGATTAAACCACAGATGCCTATGGCCAGATAACCCAGAATTTTACCCAGCTGATCCAGCCTTTTCTGCAATGGTGTCATCTCTTCAACATCTTCATCCAGGATCCTGGCAATTTTGCCTACCTCAGTGTTCATGGCTGTCCCTACGGCAACCCCCACTCCACGGCCGTAGGTGGCCAGGGTAGACATGAAAGCCATATTGGCCAGGTCCCCGATGGGGGTATCTGGATCTTCAATGATGGAGCCGGCATCCTTCTCTACGGGAACAGATTCACCAGTCAGGGCAGATTCCTCAATCTGCAGGTTGGCACTCTCGATGAGCCTGAGATCTGCCGGTATGTACCTTCCAGCCTCGATTATGACTATATCACCAGGCACTATTTCCTCTGAATTTATCTCCTTAACCTCTCCGTCCCGCCGGACCAGGGCTCTGGGAGTGGTCATCTGCTGCAGGGCCTCGATGGCCTTCTCAGCCTTGTATTCCTGCACAACCCCGATTATGGCATTGAGGATGATCACCAGGAGGATTATAAGCCCGTCAATATATTCACCAATGATGAAAGTTATTCCCGCTGCAGCCAGCAGGACATAGATTAACATGTCCTGCAACTGGCCAAAAAACAGGGCCAGAACACCCTTTTTG
>JAAYRT010000126.1 GCA_012518635.1 Halanaerobiaceae bacterium
AAAAACAGGCCATAATGGTAGATTACTCCCGCTGCATGGAATGTGGTGCCTGCCCCTGGGGCTGCCCCTATAACAATATTTACTGGGAGTTCCCGCCAGGGGGTTATGGAGTCCATTATGAAATATAAAAAGCCTTAAAAAGGAGCTGGCTATGGATATCTTAAGGATGATGAATTCTGTTGTGGAACAAATCAATTCAATATACTTTATTCTCCTGCTGCTATTCTGTGGATTCTTCTCCCTCTTCCTGGATACTGATCATGCCTATTTTTTCGGCCAATATAAGGATTATCTCCTCTCCTTTTTCACCGGAATCCTATATATAATCCTGGCTTTATTCCTCATAATTTTTAAAATACTGGATTTCTATCCTATATGGTAATATTCACCTGCAAATCTTACGGTAATTCATCTAGAGACATTTACTGGCCGGACATTAATCCAGTTTTGCTACAGCAATATGTATCACCGAATGCTGATTATTGACCTCAATCTTTATGGGAGGAAAATTATTTATATTACTGATTATAATAATTTTAGCAGGATCAATGATAATATCCTCCCCCTCCTTATCCAGGAAATCTTTAAAACCCTCGAACATGACCAGCCTCTCCTCCAGTACATTCTTGTCCTTCTGCAGGCCACTAACCCTCTCTATCTCCTTCCTGATCCGGGCCTTATCATCAAGACTTAAGTCATCCCTCTCCCTAATAATCTTTAGATGGATATTCCCTGAACTGTCAAAACCTTTATAGATGAGCCTCCAGAGCCCCAGGGGGACTGTATTGGTGAAATAATCTGTTACCAGCAGGTTATCCCCCTTTTTGATAGAATATCCCTTTAAGATATCCCCTCCTATGGCTACAGAAAGGTTTAACATGGCTTCTGAGACAAAATCCTGATCCTTTTTCTGTAATAAGATTACCTTCCCCTTGCTTTCTATAATATCCCAGCCCTCTATATTCAGATGAGATGCGGAAAGCTGCCGGCCCGGCAAAAAAATAAATTTCAGGAATAGAAAAAGGGTTAAGGATAGGAAAAGTGATTTCACCAGCTTTCTTTTCATCATCAGACCTCCTGTCAATCAGTATTCCAATCTGTATTTTATAGATGCCTGGATTTTCTGCATCCTACCTGTCTCTTTACATCTAGTTGGATTTTTACATGTGCATACCAGACCTTCTGATTTTTGTCTCAACTTCCACTTCCAGTTCTGCCTTTTTAAACTCTTCCCTCCAATTGTCTATCTTTTGCCATTCCTCCGGTAAATAGGCCCTGACCAGTTCACCAAAACCAAAAATATCAGCATTATATTTCTGCTGCACTTTATAGAAAACCGTTTCTAATTCTTTTTTAAGCTCTACAGAAACCCTGTTCTCCAGCTGATCTATATAAATCTCCCTGTCATAGCTGGTCGGGACCTCCTGGGAAAAGATAATCCCTTCAACATTTAATTTACACTTAAATCTAAAGTTTCCCTTTTCAGTCACAAGAGGCCGGATCTTTCTCTTTAAATTTTTAAATACAATAGAAATACGGCCTAATTCACCCTCTACATCCCTTACTACCTCTAATTCTCCCAATTTTCCCTCCGCCAGCTGCAGGTAACTCCAGGTTTCCTCCACATCCAGTTTTCCTACCATTTGATCCCCTCTAAATACAGCCAGGCCGCTATATTTGATAATACCGGTTTCCTTATCATTGCTGACCAATATAGCAATGGGATCAATCCCCCTTGTAACACCCCTGATGGCAGTTTCAATAAAGGGAATATCGGGCATGGTCTGTCTCTGGATTTCATCTTCAATAAGATTCATCAAATACATGGCCTGTACATTTGCTGTCTTTGGAAATGTATTTAAAAGATCCTCTGCCTTGTTCTCTGATATCAAAAGATAACTTAAGCGCCGGAATTCCGGATTATTGCGAAAAAAATTCATATATCGTGAAAGGCCTTCCCTGGCCAGGTCTTCGCTGATAACCACTACCCTGGTATGGCCGATAAATAGTTCATCTTGCAATCTCTGTTGTAGATTGACATAGGCCTTGCTGACATTACGGCCGATTGCAGAAACATTCCAGACCGCCTCTGCACCCGTGGAAAGGGGCTGGCCTGCCCCCCCGCTCAATTTCTCCGGAATAGCCACCTGGGCTGTAAGCTTGATCATAGATGTATATTCATAATTTTCTGTTTCCGTCCTATCTGCCAGATCAATACCCAGGCCTATCACCAGTACCCGCCGGTTAATATCCTTCAAATCCCAGCAGGCGGTTAAAATTATGGAGACTGTAAAAACCTGCAGGATTAAAAGGAATCTTTTAAGGTTTTTCAACTACGTTCATCCCCTCTCCGCCCTTTTATAAAATAGGCTCCATAATAAAGGACAAGGGTGGAAATCAATAGTGATGCAGCAAATTTGATACTTATCTCTACATATCTAAAAACATCATAGAGGTTTTCCGGGAAAACAGCAGCTAAATATACGACTGGCAGGAGAGGGATGGTAAGGGTCTTATGATCTTTTATTTTAAAGATCTGGCTAAAACCCACTACTGATGCATAATATAGATTTCCTGCACTGGTAAAGATAGCTACAACCCAGAAGGCAATAAAAACTGACTCCAGCCTTTCCAGCAATAACCCCGGAAAGGGAGTAACCATGATTAACTCCAGGGTTGGCCAGACCAGAGTCTGTAATTCCTCCACACCAAAAACACCTATAGAAACTATCATGGTGATAACATAGGCTATTAAAGGGGTGATGATTCCCTTCAGGCCATAATTATAGGCCAGTTTCTGGGTAGTCAGGGAGGGAAGGAAGAGGCCAACAATCTCAAAACCCAGGAAGGAAAAAAAACTCCTGGCTCCACCTTTTAATATGGGCATGATACCCTGACCCCCTGTCAGGGGTAAGATCCTGAGCACATTGATTTCCCTCAATCCTAAAAACAGGGCATACATGATAGGTACGATAACAAAAACGAAATAAATCTCATTGACCCTGCCCACAATCTGTAGATCAGACCTGCTTAAATAAAGGACTGTCAGCAGCATGGCTATTACAATTACCTCTAAAGGGGTCCTGAATAAAACTGATGAGACCAGTAAGAGGGAAAATATCCTTATTATCAGGCCCGTAATGAATAGCCAGTATGTAGAAAAGATGATACCGAGTAATCCCCCAATCCATTTATTGGTGAGCCTTTCCCCGTACTCCATCACAGTCTCTTCGGGAAAACGAAGTCCCAGGTTAATTATGAGGAGTAATAAAATTATGGAAATAAGGCCGCCGATAAGTACAGAAAGCCAGGCTCCTGTACCGGCAACGGCAGTAATATCCCTGGGCAGGAGCAGGGTGCCGGCACCTAAAAGGGTATTGGCTATTATCCCTGCAAACTGCCTCTCTGTCAATTTACCGTGTTCTTTCATGGCCATCATCATCTCCTGTACTGCTAAAACGTATTTTGTCTTTTGTCCGCAGGTGTTTAGGCCTCTTTCGTAATGACCATAAAGGCGGCCGGAGGAGGGTATCCTGCAGGTCTCCCAGCCGGGAAGGTGCTACCGGTGTCAGATAAGGGATACC
>JAAYRT010000127.1 GCA_012518635.1 Halanaerobiaceae bacterium
ATTATCCAGGGTCATGGGCAGCAGTATACTATTTTCTTTAAAGATCATTTCACTTACCTGCTCCAGGGTCTCCTCTATTTTCTCAACCAGCACTTCCCTTTCACCACTATATTCTGCCAGCATTTTCTGTACGGTTTTGATATCTGCCCGGATTTCATCATCTACTCCCCACATGACCTGGGGAGGGCCGGTTATCCCGTATCTCTCCAGGAAAGGGAAGATTAGATTTTCCTTTCTTTTATAATGCTTGTCTATATCCCACAACAGGTTAAAGTCTTCCCTTAATGCCAGAATATTCTCCTGGCTGTCATTTTCCTTAAATGCTTCCAGATGGGGCCTGATTCTTTCCTCCACCAGAGCTTCAATGGCCGCATTCTCCTTTTTAAAGAAAGTGACCGGATGCCCGGGCTGGTTTTCGACTTTTTGCCTCTGGTCCTGATGAATCTCCTCGATTGAACCTTTGAAGACAGCTGCATGTACATCACATAGGCGTTGGATCTCTTCTGGCGGCAGTCCCTCCATGATCAGATTCTGTTCCATTTCTGCGATTTCTGAAGCAGATACATGCTTGAAATGTTTTTCGAAAACCGGTTTAACTTCTTCCAGAGTCTTTCCGTCGTGTAATTGCATTATCAAATCCCTTAATATCTCCTGCCTGTACTCCCTGTTATTAATCTCCTGACTCATCATACAACCCCTTTCTTTTTTAAGATAAATATAAATAAGGGTCCTGAAGTTAGAAACTATCCTATCACCTTATTCTGCCAGTTTATTATCTTTTTATACAGTGGAGTACTACTGTGGGCTTTAATGTTTTAAGACGGCAGGAATTTCTGCTAGATTTCTATATCCCCTGGCCTTATAGGCATTGTCCCTGAGAGTTCTCCAGGACCAGTGAAAATACTTAACCTTCCATTCACTACCCAGCATGTTTGTCTCTATCGAATTTATACCATAATCATTCTTATTGAGAAAGAATAGGAGATGGCCGTTTTTGGCCACTACATCCATCAATGATAATTCCGAAAAACTTTTTCTCTTGACCAGTCCGATATGGTCATAGAAATACCAGGATGCTTTCCGGGACTTCAGCCCCAGGACTGCTGATATAAAACCGGAACAGTCTAAGCCGGCGGTCCCGGGAAAATAATAATCAGTAAGGCCCACATTGCCTGTCATGATTTTCTTTTCCACTGCATCAGGGAAATTATCCCATTTCTGATTTATGCTCCTGGTATCCAGAGAATCAAAACCGCCCCAGCAATAGGGTATTCCTGTTAATTCCTCTTCCCTGTCCAGCATTTTAATATAATAGGGCAAATCTGTATCAGCAAATTTAACACCATGATGTGCAGGTTTATAGATCCATCTATACTCAACCAGCTCCACGGCTCTCCGGTATAATATCTCCCTCATCTCCGCCAGGGCTGGATTATTTCCTGAGCCTCCCCGGCTCTCCAGGCCTGCCCTGGGTTTTCCACTCTCTTTTTCGCTAAACTCCCCAACATCCCGGAAATTCAGCCGGTAGACCTTTACCCTGTCCTGCAAAACCAGCAGCTGATAAAGATCTCCCCTGCCGTTGAGATAGAGATACTTATAGGGAACAATATAATTTTTCTCATCCAGGGGTTCAGCTATCCCGGTCAACTTCCCGGAACTATCGAACCTGTATACCTGTTCCTTTATTTCAATCGTATCCCTATTATCAAAAACCTCTATTCCCAATATATAGGTATTGTTGTTTTCATCAAAACCTAACAGCTGCTTGTATAAATCTCCATCTATATAAGTCAAATTATTCAGGTCCAGGGTACTTATCCTGCCATCCTCTGGCCGGTA
>JAAYRT010000021.1 GCA_012518635.1 Halanaerobiaceae bacterium
CAGATTCTGAAGGAGAGCTTTTTCTTGATATGGATGAATTAATTGGAGCTGTGGGAATTGAAGACACTATATTTGATGATGAAGTAGAGGACCTGGAAGATACAGATAGAAGGAAGAGCAGCTTTACAGGTTTTAAAGGCAATACCAATGATTGAGAGCCTACTTTCCCTCCTTGTTTTGTTCCCGGCCTTGTGCTACAATGTTACAGGGGTATGAAAATGTTCTATTTTTTGATAATATTGCTGGTTTCAATGGACCAGGGGATAAAATGGCTAATTGATAAAAATTTTATGCCCGGAGAATCCCTGCCTGTAATCGATGGAATATTTCATTTGACCTATATCAGGAATACCGGGGCAGGTTTTGGGCTCTTTGCCGGGAAGCAAAGATTTTTGATTATAATCACTATCATTATCTTAATATCCTTAATCATTTATAGATATAAAAATGGGAAGAGCCTCTTAAGGGATGCTGCCCTGGTTTTTTTGTTTGCCGGTGCCCTGGGTAATTTACTGGACCGGGTCAGGCTTTCATATGTCATCGATTACCTTGATTTTCGCGTCTGGCCTGTTTTTAATCTGGCAGATATCCTCATCAATATCGGTGCCGGCCTGCTAATCATATCTATCTGGAAATCTGAAGGTGATACCTATGAGGGAGAGTAGTTTTCTCATCCAGGAGTCAGAGCAGGGGGAGAGGCTGGATAAATTTCTTTCCGGAAAATGCGAAGACCTCTCCCGTTCCTATATTCAGAAACTGATCAGTGAGAGTAGGGTTATTGTAAATGGTAAAGCGGAAAAAGGGAGTTATAAGATTAGAAAAAATGATTTAATAAAGATAATAATCCCGGAAGCCCGGGAACCTGAGATTAAAGCAGTGGAGATGGATCTGGATATTATTTATGAAGATGACCATATTATTGTTATTAATAAGCCCCCTGGATTACCTGTACATCCTGCTCCCGGTAATCTGGAAAACACCCTGGTTAACGGGCTTCTGGCCTATGCTGACAGATTATCAGGTATTAATGGTGTGAAAAGACCAGGCATAGTCCACCGCCTGGATAAAGATACATCAGGGGCAATAGTTGTGGCTAAAGATGACCTGAGCCACAAAAAATTGGTGGAGGAGTTTAAGGAGAGAAAGGTTTTAAAGATTTATCATGCTATTGTGAAAGGCAGCCTGCCCTATAATGAGGGAATTATCGATGCACCAATCGGCAGAGACCCCAGGGAAAGGAAGAAGATGGCTGTAACAGAACGGAATAGTAAGGAGGCTGTCTCCCATTTCAGGGTACTGGAAAGGCTGGGGGATTATACATACCTGGAAGTAAAACTGGAGACAGGGAGGACACACCAGATCAGGGTCCATCTGTCCTATCTGGGGCATCCTATACTGGGTGATGAAAAATACGGCAGAGTTAACAAAAAAAACAGGCTCCCTGTAGAGAGACAGCTACTCCATGCCTATGTACTGGGTTTTAACCATCCCTGCAACGGGGAATGGATGGAATTTGAGGCACCTTTACCGGAAGACTTTGAATCTGTCTTGAAAATAATAAAAAATACTTGACAGATTCTATAATAATCTGATATAGTTAGATAGAAAATAAAAGGTTCTTTTAAATTAGTCCTGTGAGGCTAATAAGGAAGACGGCTATATTTACACTGACTCCTTGCCCACGGGCAGGGAGTTTTTTGCTTCCTGGGAACCAGTAGAAAGGGGAGGTATATGGAAAAAGAACTGACTTTTAAGAAGATGATTATTGATGAAGACGGGATTCGGCGGGCTATTACAAGAATCGCCCATGAGATCGTGGAGAAGAATAAGGGCACAGAGGATCTGGTCATAGTAGGTATAAAAACAAGAGGTGTGCCACTGGCCCGGCGTTTGTCAGAGAGGATTAAGGAGTTTGAGGGAGTAGAGGTGCCGGTGGGAATTCTGGATATAACCTTGTATAGGGATGATTTATCCTTGATAGCACAGCAGCCTATTGTACACAGGACAGAAATACCCTTTGATATCAATGATAAGAAGGTCATTCTGGTAGATGATGTCCTTTATACCGGCAGGACAGTCAGGGCTGCCCTGGATGCCCTGATGGATATAGGCCGGCCAAAGGTGATTCAATTGGCTATTCTGGTAGACCGGGGACACCGGGAACTCCCTATCAGGGCTGACTTTGTAGGTAAAAACCTGCCTACTTCAAGAGATGAAGTGATCAGTGTTAATTTTAAGGAAATTGATGAGGAAGATAGTGTACTGATCCTTTCCAGTAAAAATAAATAGTTGGATGGCTTGTCCTTTTAAATTAGTCCAGAGAGGCTGATAAAGGAGAGTAGGAACCTTTTATCAGTCTGGATAAAAGGTTTTTTTATTACAAAGAGGAGGTTAAATTATGAATTTCTTTCAACAGACAAGAGAAAATGTGCTTGAGATAAGAGAAAAAAACATACCTGCCTATCAGGTTTTCATGCTGGCCTTTCAGCATATGTTTGCTATGTTTGGTGCTACTATCCTGGTCCCATTGCTGACAGGGCTGGATCCGGCAGTAGCCCTCTTTACTTCCGGTCTTGGTACGATTGTTTTCCATATCCTGACCAAAGGCAAGGTGCCTGTTTACCTGGGTTCCTCTTTTGTTTTCATTGCACCACTGGCCAGTATCATTTTAAACGAAAATGGACAAACAGTGCAGGAAAACATTCCCCAGGCTATGGCTGGTGTAGTTATAGCTGGTTTAATTTATGTCATTATGGCAATTTTAATAAAATTAATCGGGCCGGGCTTGTTCCGGAAATTGCTGCCCCCGGTGGTAATCGGACCTGTAATCATAACCATTGGTCTTGGTTTGTCCGGTGCAATTAAGGATTATATTACTGTCCCGGCGGCCCTGGCCCAGACCCTCAGTGAAAGAGAATTATTCCTGACCCAGACCCGTTATGTTTTAACAGCCTTTATTACCCTGGCCGTAGTTATCGCAGTTTATCTACTGGCTAAAGGTATATTCAGGCTGATACCTATCCTGACTGGACTTATAGTAGGCTATCTTTTTGCCATAACCCAGGGCCTGGTTGATTTTACGCCGGTTAATGAGGCAGCCTGGCTTGCCATACCTAATTTTACTTTTCCTGAATTTAGCGGCAGTTTTCAGGCCATTACCCTGATTGCCCCCCTGGCTATTGCTACCATGGTGGAACATCTGGGTGATATAGAAGCTATTGGCAGAACAGTAGGCAAGGATTTGATAAAAGAACCTGGTTTACACAGAACCTTGATTGGGGACGGTATTGCCACAGCCCTGGCAGGGTTCCTCGGCGGGCCGCCCAATACCACCTATGGTGAAAATACAGGTGTCCTGATCCTGACCAGGGTATATAATCCCTTTGTAGTTTTCCTGGCTGCCATTCTGGTTGTCTGTTTCAGCTTTATCGGGAAAATCGGAGCTTTAATCCAGACTATACCTTCACCTGTTATAGGCGGTATTTCCCTGCTCCTCTTTGGTTTAATAGCTACCGTAGGTTTCAGGACCCTGAAAGAGAACAATGTTGATTTAAATAATAATAGGAATGTTGTCTTGATATCCGTTATCCTGATTGTTGCCCTGAGTGGTATCAGTATCAATATCTGGAAGTTCAGCTTCAGCGGTATGGGTCTGGGAGCTATCCTGGGTGTTATCCTGAACCTGATCCTGCCGGAAAAAATTCAACTGGCTTCCAATGAATAAGTAAAGAATAATACTCAAAACAATAGATATTTTGAGGTAATATATCAGAAGATCCCCTTTTTTTCTGGCAGGGGATCTTTTTTATTCCTGTCCCTTTGTTGCCAATTGGTAACAAATATGTTTTAATAAGAAGTAGTCTGTCCATAAGAGGTGACCGGAAGAATGGAGTATAGCAATATTGAAAAAGACCTGGCCCTGATCAGTGGGTTTATCAATATAGGAGTCATAAAAGCAGGTGAGGAGATACTACTTATCGATAGCGGCCTGGAAGAAGAAGTACCTGAACTTATGCAGGTTTTGCTGGATAAAGGCCTCAAGCCTGTACTTATAATCAATACCCATGCCCATCGTGATCATTGTGGCGGCAATAATTATCTACAGAAGAGGTATAAGGTGGATATACTCGCTTCCCCTGAGGAAAGAATATTTATAGAAGACCCCTGCCTGGAAGCCTTTTGTTTCTATTCTGGAGCAAGACCCCTGCCGGAAATGAAAAGTATTTCTCCTTCCCGGGTGACAGGCTTGCTGCAGCCTGGAGAAGAGAAAGAAATCAAGGGAATCAAGCTTTCCTTCCCGGATCTGGCCGGCCATTCTCCCGGGCAAATTGGTGTGGGAATTGGGGATATATTATTCTGTGGTGATGCCTTTTTTTCTGATTATATACTGGAGAAATATAAACTGCCCTTCCTGGTTGATCTGGATGGATTTTTGGCTACGCTGGATTATTTAAAGGATAGTGATTATAGAATTTTTGTTCCGGCCCATGGCAAACCAGTCACTGATATTGAAAGGGTAATTGATTTACACCTGGTTAAGTTCAAAAAGATAGAGGAGGATATCCTGAACTTACTGGAAGAGGAGAGAAGTACTGAGGAGCTCTTACAGGGGCTTTTCTCCTTATACAAAATAAATATATCAGGCCCGGAACAGTATTTTCCATTGAAAACAACAGTATTGGCCTATCTTTCTTCTTTAAGTAAGAGAAAGGTCATCAGAACAGGATTGAAGGGAAATATATTAAGCTGGAAAATCACCTGATTTTTTGCAGCAGTTCTTCCCTTAATTTAAGGAGAGCTGCATCCTGTTTTTTTGCTTCAATCATAACATCGAAAGTATAACCCTGGGCCAGCTTAATAAATTTAATGAAATCATCTACGTTGATATATTCGGCATGACTGGCGTACTCCTTTGCACTTTTTGGACTGGAGAAGTGTATTTTAGGTGGCCGCTCCAGGTTATTCCAGGTAGCAAAAATAGCTGGAAGATAGTCTTCCAGTCTTTCACCCTGGTTATAGCAATTATGGTGGTGGACATCCAGCACCATTGGCCTTTTTATCTTTTTACATAATTCCAATACATCTTTTATGGAATAAGAAGTATCATCATTTTCTATAACTAATCTTGCCTGTACTGTGGGAGGCAAGAGGTGGAAATTATCAGCAAATCTCTGCAAAGATTTTTCCTTATTTCCATAAACACCTCCTACATGAACTACCATAACAGCTTCGTTATTTAAACCCATTGCCGTCAATAATTTATCATGGTATATCAGGTCGCGAATGCTGTTTTCCAGGGTTTTTTCATTATTGGTATTTATAACAGTATATTGTCCTGGATGTGTGCTAACTTTCATCTTATGTTTCTTGACAACCTGGCCAATATTTACCAGCTCTTCTTTTAAAGCCTCTGTAAAATCCCAGATTTGCCCGAGGGGATGATTACCGAGTGGAATCAGAAGAGAAGAAAACGGTACATATTTATACCTTCCGCCAGATTATGCCATAATAAACGGACAATGTTTTTCAGATTTTCTCTGGCTACAGTTTCCAGACGGTAGATTTTTGCTTCATCGTCTTTGATTTTTGTAAAGCTGCTTAAAGGCACTGTTCTGGCAGTTGAACAGTCTTTAATTATTGAACTGATACAGGCATAGCCAAAATCAATATTTTCCAGCATAAGTCCTCCATATTTGTGTTTTTATAATTTACTCATGTCTTTATCTTAGTATGTATCATAATCAATATTTTAAGATATAGTAAGAATTATTTTATATGATTTATAAAAATAAAATTGAAATATAGACAGCAGGAAAAGGATGATAGAGTATGAAGGTTTTTGCGATTAGTGATCTGCATTTATCATTTAAAGATAGGGTTATACCGGGAGAATGGGAAAAAGCTGAGGAATATAAACCAATGAATATTTTTGGCGATAAATGGGAAAAACATTATTACCATCTATACAAAAACTGGCTGAAACTGGTGGAGGAAGATGATTTGATCCTGCTGCCCGGGGATATTTCCTGGGCCACAACCATGGAAGAGTTAGAACCGGATCTGGATTTCATTAATCTCTTACCAGGCCAGAAGGTTTTTGTCAAAGGAAATCACGATTACTGGTGGCAGAGAATCGGTCAATTAAGGGCTGTTTTCCCTGAAAATTGTTATTTAATCCAGAATGACAGTGTCTCATTTGGCAGGATTGGTGTTGCTGGCAGCAGGGGCTGGACGGTTCCTAACAGAATTTCCTTTACAGAAAGAGATGAAAAGATTTATAAAAGAGAGCTGATCAGATTGCAGTTATCTCTGGACAGCCTTCCGGCAGATACAGAGTACAAAATAGTTTTACTCCATTATATGCCTGTAAATGAAGAACACCAGCATAATGAATTGATTGAAATACTGGAGGATTACCAGGTTGATCTTTGTATTTACGGCCATTTACATGGAGAAGGAGCCCATGCCAACAGGTTAGAAGGTAAAAAGTGGGGTGTCGATTTCCGCCTGGTGAGTGCTGATTTCCTGAATTTTACCCCGGTAAGGATTTTGTAGGCTGGAATTTTAAAATATAGTATTTATTTTTTAAAAATTAGAGGAATTTTAAATATTACCTAGAATATAAGATAATGATATGAATAATTTAATATTATGAATTCTGACAGTAGCCATAAAAGTATATAAGTTTCTAAGAATGGGTACCTATCAAAACTATATTTCAAAAGAGGGTTGGTGTTGATGATGAGTACTAAAAAAATTAGAAACTTTTGCTTCATATCCCACGGAGGGGCGGGTAAAACCATCCTTACAGAGAATATTCTCTGCAATGCAGGATTAATTGCCAGTCCTGGTTCAATTGACAAGGGTTCTACAGCTTCAGATTTTACTCCTGAAGAGAAAAGCCATAATCATTCAATAAATAACTCCTATTTTTCTTTTAACTGGGAAGGATACAGCATCAATTTGATAGACACACCTGGTTTTGCTGATTTCCGCGGAGAAGTAGCCAGTGCTCTGAGAATGGTTGAGAGTGCTGTTTTATTAATCGATGGAACTGCAGGTATCCAGGTTAATACTAATTATGTCTGGTCAATGGCTGAAAAAAATGAACTTCCCAGATTTGTTTTTGTTAACAAGATGGATCTGGAGGGTGCTGATTTTTTCAAGACACTGGATGAATTACAGAATACCTTTCAGGGTAAATTTGTACCGATAACTGTTCCAGACGGTAGTGGTGAGAGCTATAAAGGTGTTGTTGATCTTTTACAGGCTGTTGCCTATCAGCTGGATGGCGGGCAGGAAAAGAAGGTTACTGATGTAGATTTGAGTGAATTTGAAGAATATAAACATGAATTACTGGAATCAGTTGTTGAATTAGATGAGGATTTGATGGAAAAATATTTTGCTGATGAAGAAATAACAAACGATGAATTAGTAAAAGGCCTCCTGATTGGAGTGGCCAGCGGGGAAATCATCCCGGTCTTTGCCGGTTCAGCCATGAAAAACTCCGGTGTTAAAACATTGCTGGAATATCTGGTTAAATTGACACCAGCCCCTGATCATGCAGGTGTAGTAAAAGGTACCTGGGAAGGGGAACCTGTTGAAGTAGAGATTAAAGATGGAGATACAGCAGTCGCCCTGGTAGGCAAAACCATGGTGGACCCTTATGTTGGCAAATTGTCAATTTTTAAGGTCCTTACCGGTACATTGACAAGGGATAAAGAGGTTATAATCCCTGATAAGGGTACCAAGGTGAAATTGGGCAAACTGTTTAAAATGAATGGTGCCAAACAGGAGGAGGTCACTACACTCGGACCTGGTGAGATTGGTGCAGTTGCCAGAATAGATAACCTGGAGACTTCAGATACCTTCTGTTCTGGAGTAAAGATTAAGATTGCAGAAATTGAATTCCCCAAACCCATGTATTTCCAGGCTGTTTACCCAGCCAGCGAAACTGATGAAGAAAAGATATCTAATGCCATTAACAGGATTCCGGAAGAAGATCCAACCTTTAAGGCTGAATTTAATACTGAGACCAGAGAACTGGTGGTTGCTGCTATGGGTACCATGCATCTGGATATTATTAAGGAAATATGTAAGCGCAAATTTGATGTAGATTTTATCACCAAAACACCAAAAGTTGCCTATAAAGAGACCATCCAGTCCAGGGTTGAGGTTGAAGAAAAGCATAAGAAACAATCCGGCGGCCGGGGACAATATGGCCATGTCTTTATACGGATGGAACCATTATCCCGGGGACAGGACTTTGAATTCGGTGAGGAGATCTTCGGTGGAGCTATCCCGAACCAATATATACCTGCTGTTGAAAAGGGTATTGTCGAAGCAAAGGCAGAGGGTGTCCTGGCCGGTTATCCTGTAGTGGACTTCAAGGCAGTTGTATATGATGGTTCCTACCATCCAGTAGACTCTTCTGAGATGGCTTTTAAAATTGCTGCATCAAAAGCCTTCAAGAAGGGAATGGAGCAGGCCCAGCCGGTAATCCTGGAACCCATCATGCGGGTGGAGGTAAAAGTACCTGAGGAATTTATGGGTGATATCATGGGTGATCTGAACTCCCGCAGGGGCAGGATTTTAGGTATGGAACCAGATGGTGGTGAACAGAAAATAATTGCTGAAGTACCCCAGGGGGAAATGTTCACTTATGCTATTGATTTAAGATCTATAACCGGTGGCCATGGCAATTTTGATATGGAATTCAGTCATTATGACAAGGTTTCTGAAAAATTGCAGGAAGAGATTATCAGCCAGCGCCAGGCAGAAGAGGCCTAGAGACCGGATATATACCAGTAATTCAAGGGCGGTTTGATTAAACCGCCCTTTTTAATTTTTGTTTCAGGTTTTTATTGTAAAACTTGTTATTAAGAGCTTTTTTTATTATAATAGGGAAGGATAAACAGAGAACTGGAGGTGACAGTAGATGAGCCAGTTACTGAATAAAGAGTATATTATCAGTGAATATGGTTCAGTAGATGCCTTCCTGGAAAAGGCCTATGCAGCAGATATAGCAGAATTCCTGATGGAGATACCAAAAGAAGAGGTAAGGGATATTTTAGACAGGTTTTCTGATAAGGAAAAAGCCAGGATAATAAGCTATGTGAATGAAAAAACAGCTAAACATATAGCGAAAACCTATGATGCCAGAGCCTTATCAGTGATTATTTCCAATATGTATTCTGACGATGCTGCCGATTTTCTGGGGATTATGTCTGTAGGTAAAGTAAAAGAAGTATTGAATTTAATGAAAAAAGAGCTGGCAGTAGAGTTGCAGAAATTAATGGAATTTGACGAAAAAAGTGCCGGCGGCCTGATGAATACAGAATATATAGCCTTTTATGAAGATCATACTGTAGAAGAGGTAATAAAAAATATAAGGAACCTGGTCCATGAACAGGAGATGATCTATTATATCTATATTTTAAACCGGAGGAAGATGCTGGTTGGTGTGGTATCAGTCCGCCAACTGCTGATAGCCAGGCCGGAGACGGTTTTAAAGGATATAATGAATGAAAATGTTATCAAAGTTACTGTTAATACGGAACAACAGGAGGTAGCAAGACTCCTGTCGAAATATGATTTACTGGCCCTTCCTGTGGTAAATAAACATGACCAATTACTGGGAGTAATTACCATAGATGATGCCCTTGATATAATTGAGGAAGAAGCGACTGAGGACATATATAAAATATCAGTAACCTCTGATATTGAGAGTGCTGGTGGTGTTCTTCAGGCGGTAAAACAGAGACTGCCCTGGTTAATCATCTTGCTTTTTGGGGATTTACTGGCCGGTTCTGTCATCAGTGGCTTTGAGGAATCCTTACAGGCAGTAGTGGCCCTGGCCTTTTTTATCCCTGTCCTCATGGATATGGGCGGGAATATTGGTACCCAGGTCCTGACAGTAGTTGTAAGAGGTCTGGCTACAGGTGAATTGAGAATGTCTGATTTTAAAAATCATCTTTCCCAGGAGATAAAGGTAGGTTTTATTATCGCCATAATAATTGGAATTTCTATCAGCCTGATTGCTGTAATCTGGCAGAGCAGTTTGGTTTTAGGTTTTATCATTGGCCTTTCCATGTTCCTGACCCTGGTAACTTCAGCTGCGGTTGGAACAATAATGCCTTTTGTTGTTAAGAGATTGGGAGCGGACCCGGCCATAGCTGCCGGACCTTTTATAACAACAATTATTGATATAACCGGTTTGTTGATTTATTTTTCAATAGCCAGTTTATTGATGGAGAAATTAATTTAAACTGCCTGATTTGACTGCTGGCAGCAATTAAGTTATAATATTTTTAAATTTTGCAAGTAAAAATAATTCCAGTAGGGGAGGAGCAGACTTGAAGCAAAGAGAGTATATTGAGAAGGCTAAGGAACATTTTGGGATTTTACTGGAACAACAATTTGCCAGGATTGAAAAGATGAAGGCTGAAGAGGATTTTACCGATTATAGCAAGCTGGATGAGCTGGTAATCGGTATAGTGGGTGGAGATGGGATCGGGCCTTATATAACTGAAGAAGCCAGGAAGATAATTGAGTTTTTGCTGGCTGATGAAATAGAAGCAGGCCGGATAGTAATAAAGAATATAGACGGCCTGACCATTGAAAACAGAGCCCGTCATCAGCAGGCCATACCTGATGATATCCTGGCAGAACTTAAGAAATGCCATGTTATCTTAAAGGGGCCTACAACTACACCCCGGGCAGGAGACCCCTGGCCCAATATTGAGAGTGCCAATGTAGCCATGAGGAAAGAATTGGACCTCTTTGCCAATGTTCGGCCGGTTCAGGTGCCGGAGCAGGGTATTGACTGGGTTTTTTACAGGGAGAATACTGAAGGTGCCTATGCCCTGGGCAGTGACGGAATCATGGTCAATGAAGACCTGGGCATTGATTTCACTGTTACTACATATGAAGGTTCCTACCGGATTATCAAGGCTGCCTTTGAACATGCGAAAAAGAGCGGGAAAAATAGGCTGACTGTTGTTACCAAGGCTAATGTGATTAAGACCACAGACGGATTATTCCTGGATATAGCCAGGGAGATTGCCAAAGATTATCCTGAGGTCGAATGGGATGACTGGTATATTGATATTATGACTGCTAAACTGATTGATGAAAAAAGGAGACAGGAATTTAAGGTCTTTGTCCTGCCAAATCTCTATGGTGATATCCTGACCGATGAAGCAGCTGAATTTCAGGGCGGGGTCGGTACTGCCGGCAGTGCCAATATAGGAAAGAGGTATGCCATGTTTGAGGCCATCCATGGTTCTGCACCCAGAATGGTTCAGGAAGGCAGGGCCCAATATGCTGATCCCAGCAGTATTATCCGGGCAGCAGCCATGTTACTTGAGCATATAGGTTTTCAGAAAGAAGCTTCCCGTTTACAGATGGCCCTGGATATCTGTGGTAATTATGAGAAGAAAATTGTCATGACCGGCAGGGATAATGGGGCTACCGGTGATGAGTATGCAGAGTATATCATGGATACCCTGCAGGACTCTAAGTTAAAGGAAAGATGGGAAGCCTACAGGGCAGGTAATTAGATATAATTTTATTTATTAATAAAGACTGTAGTTGCCATGACGGCATTCTACAGTCTTTTTATTGGAAAAACCTTGTTTAATTATTGGATTTATGATAAAATGATTATGCTTTTCTTTTTACAATTTTATAATAACATTTATATCCATAAAATCTATTTTCCAGTTATCAGCATTTAAACCCCGGCAGATATAAGTAAATAGATTTTTTTCATATCAGAGAAAAACCACTGGAATATAGTTTTGAATTAGAAAAAAATTCCTTTCTGTGAGTGCAATTATTCTGAATTATGAGATTATTGGAGGTGATTGTGAATGAGGATCGCAGTCCTTGGTGCAGGTAATGGCGGACAGGCAATGGCTGCTTATCTTGCCCTGAAAGGTGCCCAGGTTAATCTTTATAACCGTAGTCAGGACAGGTGTGTGGCCATCAGGAAATTGGGTGGCATTAACCTGTCTGGCCTATGTAAAGGCTTTGGAAGGTTAAACCTGGTAACAAGCAGAGTAGAATTGGCAATCCGGGATGCTGAGCTGATCATGGTAGTTACTCCAGCAGTAGCCCATCGTTCTCTGGCCAGAAAGATGGCCCCATATTTACGGGATGGCCAGATTATTATTCTAAACCCGGGCCGTACAGGCGGTGCTCTGGAATTTTACAGTGAGCTGGTGAAAAGTAATTGCCGGGCAGATGTGGCTATAGCTGAAACCCAAACCTTTTTATTTGCCAGCAGAATAATCGGTCCTGCTGAAGTAAGGATTTACGGGAAAAAGGAAAGGGTTTTCATTGCTACATTTCCCAGTAAGAGGATATGGGATTTCATCGATGATATACAGGAACTTTTGCCCGAGTTCACACCGGTGGAAAATGTCCTGAAGACCAGCCTTGACAATATTGGTGCAATCTTTCATCCAGCGCCAACCTTGTTGAATATAGCCTGGATAGAATCTCCGGAAGACTTTAATTTCTATAAACAGGGGATCTCCCCCTCTATATGCCGAATATTGGAGAAGATGGATAACGAGAGGATGGAGGTGGCTTATGCCTTTGGCATAGACCCCTTATCGGCAAAGGAATGGTTGCACCTTTCTTATGGAATAAAGGGCAGAACCCTTTATGAGTTGATTCAGAATAATAAACAATACCAGGGTATCCTGGCACCGGGAACCATAAATCACCGTTATGTATTTGAGGATGTACCCATGAGCCTGGTGCCCCTTGCTTCCCTGGCCAGGGTCTGTAATGTAGAAACCCCCACCATCGATATGATAATCGATCTGGCCAATATTGTTTATCAGAAGGATTTACGGGCTGAAGGCAGGACAATAGAGACATTGGGCCTGGAGGGCCTTTCCAGCAGGGAAATCCTTGAGCTGGTCATTAAGGGTTATCCACGCAAGAAGATTTTGAATAAAAGAGTCAGTTTCGGACTTATGAAAAAACTCGGAGATTTAATTTCTTAAAAGGTATCTGGGAGAAGGAGATGAAGCTCTATGGATAGATTAATAATCGGTGCTTCCATTGGTAATTGTGTCCATGTTGCCGGTGTATTGAATTTTTTAAGGCTGGCCGAAGAGCATGGTTATAAGACTAAATTCCTGGGTCCTGCTGTCAGTATAGATTATTTGCTTGATGCTGTTGCAGAAGCAGATCCCTATATGGTGGCAGTTGGTTACCGCCTGACTCCGGAGACAGGATACAATATAGCAGCCAGACTTAAAGATGCGGCAATGGAAAGGGGCCTGGATTCCTATACTTTTATCTTTGGCGGAACAGTTCCTGTAGCCAGAAAAGTAGAGGAACTGGATTTCTTCACCAGGATATTCTGTGGTGAAGAGGAGATAGAAGAGATAATTGCCTTCCTGGAGGGAAGGGATTATAATGAGGAAAATATAGATTATGGTGATAATCTCCTGGAAAGATTGGAAAGGAAAAGGCCTTACCCCCTGATCAGGCATCATTTCGGCCTGCCTTCCATGGAGGAGACCATAGCGGGAATCACTGAGATAGCAGAGGCAAAGGTCCTGGATATAATCTCTTTAGGTCCGGACCAGAATGCCCAGGAGTTTTTCTTCAGGCCTGAAGAAATGGATGAGGATGAAAAAGGGGCCGGCGGAGTACCCATCAGGACTGAGCGGGATCTGCAGGACCTCTATGAGGCCTCCCGCAGGGGGAATTATCCCCTCTTGCGGTCCTATAGCGGGACACAGGATTTAGTTCAGATGGCAGAACTTTTATTGAAGACCATAAAAAATGCCTGGTGTGCAGTACCACTTACCTGGTATAATATACTTGATGGCAGGAGTTCCCGGGATCTGGCTTCTTCCATAAGGGAAAACCAGAACTTAATGAAATGGCATGGAGAGAGGGAGGTTCCTGTTGAGGTTAATGAATCCCATCACTGGAGCCTGCGGGATGCCCACGATACAGTGGCGGTAGTAATGGCTTATCTGGCTGCCTATAATGCCAAAAGGATGGGGGTCAAGACCTATATTGCCCAATATATGTTTAACACACCTAATGCAACTTCAGCCCAAATGGATCTGGCCAAGATGCTGGCCAAGAAGAAGCTTATTGAAAGCCTGGAGGATGATAGTTTCCGGGTCCTTACCCAGGTGAGGGCAGGTTTGACCAGTTTTCCTGTGGATTTATACAAAGCAAAGGGCCAGGTGGCCTATGCTACCTTCCTGGGCATGGCTTTAAAACCGGATATAGTCCATGTAGTAGCCTTCTGTGAGGCAGATCATGCAGCAAGACCAGAGGATGTCATTGAGAGTTGCCGGATTGCCAGACAGGTAATTGATAATCTGATCTATGGAGCACCGGATTTTTCTGCTGATTCACTTGTTATAGGGCGCAGGGATGAGTTAATCAGGGAAGGTGAGTTATTGGTTAAGGCCATCAGTGAGATGGGTAAAGATTTAAGTGAGGATCCCCTGAGTGATGCAGAAAACCTGGCTAATGCTATCAAAATCGGACTTATCGATGCTCCACATCTGAAAGGTAACCCGGAGGCTGCCGGCAAAGTGACCACAAAAATGGTCAATGGTGCCTGTTATGCCTATGATTATGTCCGGGAGCGCATTATCAATGAAGAAGAAAGAATAGAACAGCTTATCAAGGAGGCAGGGGTTTGAGCAGCGAAGATATCAAATTTCTAAAAAATTATGTTCTCTTTTCCCATATGGATATGAAGTATTTAGAAGAGATCAGCCAGCTCCTGGGAAGAAAAACTTTTCCGGCTGGTAGCACTATATTTTACGAAGGGGAAAAAGGTGAAAGTGTATATTTTTTGAAAAAGGGAAGGATCAAAGCCTTAAAGAGTAATGTGGATGGAGAGGAACAGATACTGGAAATATTACAGGCCGGTGATGTCTTTGGTGAGGTTGTCCTCTTTGGTATCGAAGAGTATCCAGCTACTACAGTAGCCATGGAGGATGTAGATCTTTTATCCCTTTCCCGCAGTAAATTCAAGGAATATTTTTATCAAAATCCAGAAATAGGCTGGGGCATGCTCCATGAGATGGCCATCAAGCTGCGTAATGCCCAGAGTAAGATAAAGAATCTGGGATTAAGGGATACCAGGGGCCGGGTGGCTACCCTGCTGCTTAATATATATCATAGACACGGGGATGGAGATAATGGTTTTACCCTGAAACTTAATAGACAGGAGATGGCCAGTCTGTTGGGAACCACCCGGGAGACGGTCAGCAGGACCCTGAGTGAGTTTAAGAATGAGGGCCTGATTGAGATTGATGGAAATAGGGTGATAATAAAAAATCTGGAAGGACTGGAGAGGTGGCGTTGATGGTTCAGAGGCGGAAATATTTTAACTATCTCTTACCGATTATATCAGGAATCCTATTATGCCTGCCCTTCAGTTATCCTTCTCTTTATATTTTTTCCTGGACAGCCTTGCTCCCTTTTTTATATTTCCTGGAAAGATGGAAAAAAAAAGAAGAAAAGGGTATCCATTCAGTATTCCTGGCCGGCACTCTTTTGGGTATAACAATTATGGTATCATCCTCTTTCTGGTTATATTATCCCCTGGCTGAACATAGCGGCCTGCCGTTTTTGTTGGCCCTATTTTTACTATTGCTGGTTTTTGTTTTGTTCGGGGCCATCTATGGCATCTGGGCCCTGCTTTTTGTATTTGTAAAAAGGAGCCCCGGAACCAGCCCGGTCTGGTTGGCTATTTCCTGGATTGCTGTAGAATTTTTGAGATTCAGGCTTATCCCGGCCTTTCCCTTTGCCTTTATTGGCTATAGCCAGAGTGATTTTCTTTCCCTGTTACAATTCGCCAGTTTTGGCGGTGTTTTTCTGGTGGGCTTTATAGTCCTCCTCTTTAATGGCTATCTTTTTAAAACCATTGAGAGCAAGAATTTGAGGTATCTAGTACCGGTTTTATTATTACTTATCCTTGTCCTGATTACAGGCCAATATGAAATCAATTCTTTCGAAGCTGAAGACTGGCTGGATGTGGGTGTAGTTCAGACAAATCTGGATCCAGTGGAAAAATGGTCAGTAACTAATATAGAGAGTAATATGGATTACTTACTGGGGGAATCCAGGGAATTGGTTGAAGCAAAATTGGTGGTCTGGCCGGAGTCATCTCTGACCTTTGACCTGATCAGGAATGAATATTACCGTAACAGGTTTTTGCAACAGGTGGGCAGCCTGAATACCTGTCTGCAGATAGGCAGCCTGTCCATAATGGATGATGATTTTGCCAGGTATAATAGTAGTTTCCTGATAACTCCCGAAGGCCTGATCCAGAATCGTTATAATAAGGTGCGGCTGGTGCCCTTTGGGGAATATATGCCTCTCAGTAATCTGGTGGAAAAACTGACTGGAATCTCCTTTGTTTCCCAATTGCCGGGAGATGAATTTGTCATCTTCCGTAGAGGAGAGGTCAGCTGGAAAACAGTAATTTGTTCGGAGATACTCTACCCCGGCCTGGTAAGGGAGGGAGTGGAGGAGGCCCAATTTATTGTCAACCAGTCCAATGAGGCCTGGTATAAAAGGGGCAATCTGCAGGAACAGATGTGGATAGTGGCCAGATTCAGGGCAGCAGAAAACCGCCGCTCCATACTGAAGGCTGGAAACCAGGCCTATGGAGGGATTATTTCCCCTACAGGGGTAGAATTGATGAAAAGTCACTCCAGGGAATTAAGTACATTCTCTGCCCAATTGCCCTTAAATAGAGAAGAAACCCTTTATCAAAAATGGGGGGATTATACAGGATTTATTTCAGTCGTCCTTCTTGTTCTCTTCCTCCTGGTGAGTATTTTCTTTAGCTGGAAAAAAGCCAAAGATAGGGAAGAAGTCAGGAAGATTTAAGTCTATTTATCAATCCTTTATCAGGATTAACATGGATGGTTTGATAGTTTTCATAATAGACCAGGCCAGGCCTGGCACCTTTAGGTTTACGGAGATTCTTAACCAGGGTATAATCTATGGGGACATTTTCAGAGTCTCTCCCCTTGCTATAATAGGCAGCCACTATGGCTGCTTCTTTTATTGTTTCCTCCGGAATTTCTTCTTTATTCTTCCTCCGTATTATTACATGGGAACCCGGCAAATCCTTTACATGAAGCCAAAGGTCATTTTTTCTGGCAATCTTTCTGCTTAAATTATCATTTTGCCGGTTATTCCTCCCGACTAGAATCTCATAACCGTTTGAAGAGATGAATTTATAGGGGGCCTGAACCTGTACTTTTTCTTTCGGCTTCCTTTTTCTCCTGTCCTTTATATAGTCTTCCAGGATCAATTCTTCCCTGATTTCTTCAAAATCCTTCAGTTCCTCTGCCTGTTCTATATTCAGCAGGACATTTTCCAGATAGTCTTCTTCCTCTTTCAGTTTCTGCAACTGTTCCTCTAAATATTTAACACTTTTTTTGGCCTTATGATATTTCTTGAAGTACCTCTGGGCATTATCTGCTGGGGACAGGAGGGGATCAAGTTTAATTTTAATCCTTTTCTGTTCCGGGTCATAATAATCGATTACTTCAGCTTCTGTCATGCCTCTCTTTAGTTGATAAATATTGGCAATTATCAGCTCTCCACTATTTTTAAATTCCTCTGCATTTTTACCTATCTCCAGTTCCTGGAGGAAGGAGTCCCTCTTCCTGTGATTTTTTTCCAGGTAGCTTTCCACAATTGAGGCCAGCTCTTTTTTCTTCCTGTCTATCTGCCTGTTCTTAATACCCTTTTCATAATAAAAATCCAGTAATTTACCGGTATCCTGGAATTCCAGGATCCTTTCCTGACGGTGAGTCAGGGGAAAGGCAGATATATAAGCTATACTATCTCCTTCCAAACCGACAGCCGGCTGAAAGTCCTCCTGTAGTATATTTTTCCGCAGGGTCATAAAAGTGGACAGGAGAGATTCTTTTTCTCTTTCAGTAAGTTCACTGAAAGCCTTTTCTGGTTTAATCCCGGCCCGGTAAACGATTTCCCTGGCTGATAGGGGACCGATCCCCCGGAAATTATACATGATGGCCTTATAGCTTTCCTGGTTGAAGCCTCTGGTTTTCTTCTCAAAGCTTCTTTCCTCCAGGAGCAGGGGATTCAATTTGTCCTGGGCAGGAGGATATTTATAATTTATACCGGGAAAAAGCTCCCTCTCCCTGCTGATGCGGGAGGTAACCCGTTTTATGGCATCAAGAACGAACCCATCCCCATCGAGCAATACTATATTACTGTGCCTGCCCATGATTTCGATTATTAAATTATATCTCTGTCCATAGAGAAGGATTTCAAAGATGAGTATGCGTTCAAAGTCCGGTTGTTCTATGGCTGTAATGGTCCCCCTCAGGAGATATTTCCTCAGTAACATACAGAAATCCGGAGCCTTTTGAGGATTTTCAAAATCCCTGTCAGTCAGGTGAACCCCGGGATAGTTAGGGTGGGCAGATAGTAATAATCTATAATTATGCTGATTATTTCTGACCAGCAGGGTAATCAGATATTGTTCAGGTTGATATATCTTATCGATTCTGCCGTTAAGCAGGGTATTCTTTAAATCCTTTTTTATTGCTGCCAGCATGATTCCGTCGAGGGACATAATCACTTCACTCCTTTGTTTTAACACTACCCTATAAGTATAGGACAAATAATTAGTACAGTCAATTTCATGGCTTCCTGTTCTTTTTAATTCCTGAGCTGAATAAATATTACTGAAATAAGATAAGCCATTAATGATCATAGGGGTGGTTTTAGATGTTTGATACCAGTAGGGAGTTTTATTTACTTGATAAAAATGAACTAAGGAACCAGCTTTATTTTTCCGAGGAGGATGGGCTTTCCTCCAGGGAAGCCAGGAAAAGGTTAACTGAGTATGGTGAGAATAAAATCAAGGAAGGTAAAAAGAGAAATATCTTAACTATTTTCATAGACCAGTTCAGGGATTTTATGATAGTGGTCCTTCTGGTGGCAACTGGCCTTTCTTTTATTATGGGTGAATTTACTGATGGCTTGACTATCTTTGCCATTGTTATTTTAAATGGATTGATGGGTTTTATACAGGAGTACCGGGCAGAAAAGTCCCTGGATGAATTAAAAAAACTTGCTTCTCCCCGGGCCAGGGTCATCAGGGATGGCAGGATAGAGGAGATAGATTCCAGAGAACTGGTCCCTGGAGATTTGCTCTTACTGGAAAGAGGAGATAAGGTGCCTGCCGATGCCCGGATTTTATTTACCCGGGGCCTCCAGGTGGATGAGGCATTGCTGACCGGAGAATCAGTGCCGGTTACCAAGTCCGCCGGAAACCTGTATAAAAGGGGTATAGGGATTGCGGAACAGAGAAATATGGTCTTTATGGGTACAACTGTCACAGGAGGTAAGTGCAGGGCAGTTGTAGTGAATACCGGGATGAATACAGAGATGGGGAAAATTGCCCATCTGCTGGAAGAAGAGAGCAGCAGGTTGACACCATTACAGCAGAGGTTGAAGAATTTAGGAAAGAAACTGGTTTTTCTCTGTTTATCTATAACAGTGGCCATCGTTTTTTTGGGTATTATAAAGGGCCAGTCCCTTTATAATATGTTCCTGGCCGGTGTCAGCCTGGCGGTTGCGGCAATACCGGAGGGTTTGCCGGCAATTGTGACCCTGACCCTGGCCATCGGAGTACAGAAGATGATTAAAAATAAGGCCATAGTGAGAAAGCTTCCAGCAGTGGAGACCCTGGGTTGTTCCACGGTAATCTGTTCTGATAAGACCGGTACTTTGACGGAAAATCAGATGGCCCTGCAAAAGGTCTATATAAATAACAGGATTAAAGACTTTGGAGAAGATAAGCAGGATATCTTTCTGGAAAAGATATTACAGATAGGGGCCTTATGTTCCAGTGTTGTAGTGAGAAGAGAGGAAAAGGATGGTAAGACTAAAAAAAGAGAAAAAGCTTCTACAGGTAAAAAAATCCCGGAAATGATTGGTGATCCGACAGAGATAGCACTGGTCAGGGCTTATTACTGCAAGGGCTATTCCTTTATTGAATTGAAAAATACTCACAGGGTTCTGGGTGAAGAGAGCTTTGATCCCCAGAGGAAGAGGATGTCCATCCTGGTTGAGCTGCCTGGAGGAAGACAGGAACTATGGATAAAGGGTGCACCTGAGATAATACTGGACCGGTGTAGATTTATAGAAAGAAATGGAAAGAGGTTAGAGTTAAGCAGAGAGGAAAAAGACAGGATTATCAAGGCCAATAATCAGATGGCCGGAGAAGCATTAAGGGTTCTCGCCATAGCCTATCGTCCTTTTGGCAGCAGGATAAAGGGGGAGGGGCTGGCCAGATTTGAGAATAATTTAGTGTTTCTGGGCTTAGTGGGTCTAATTGATCCCCCCAGGAAAGAGGCCTATCAGGCTGTGTCCTCCTGTTACCAGGCAGGTATCAGGCCAATCATGGTAACTGGTGACCATAAATTGACAGCCAGGATTATTGCCGAAGATTTAGGGATAATTAAGGCTGATGAAGCTGTCCTGACCGGTGAGGAATTGTCTAAAATGGATTTTGAAGAACTCAAGGAGACCGTAAAGGATGTGCAGGTCTATGCCCGTATTTCACCAGAGGATAAATTGAGGATTGTCAGGGCTTTAAGGGAAAATGGGGAGATAGTGGCCATGACCGGGGACGGGGTCAATGATGCCCCGGCAGTTAAAGAGGCAGATATAGGTATTGCCATGGGTAAGAAGGGTACTGATGTGACCAGGGAGGTAGCTTCCTTGATCCTGGCAGATGATAATTTTGCCACCATCGTCAAGGCAATTGAAGAAGGGCGGAAAATCTATAATAATATCCGGAAATTTATAAAATATCTATTGGCCTGTAATATCGGGGAACTACTGGCTATCTTTCTGGGAATAGCCCTGGGTTTACCTTTACCCTTGATACCCATTCAGATCCTGTGGGTTAACCTGGTCACAGATGGTTTGCCGGCACTGGCCCTGGGTTTTGATGAAGATAGTGATGATTTGATGAAGAAAAAACCAAGGAAACCGGGGGAAAATATTTTGTCCCGGGGAATGGTTGGCCATATCATCAGCGAGGGTGTGCTGATTGGTATCAGTACAATCCTGGCCTTTTTAATCGGTATTTTCAGACTTGGTCTTGATTTAAATACTGCCCGTACCATGGCTTTCTCCACCCTGGTTTTTTCCCAGTTGTTTTTTGTCTTCAGTTGCCGTTCAGAGGAACATTCCTTCTGGGAGTTATCTCCCTTCAGCAATCTGTATCTGGTTGGAGCAGTAATGATTTCATCCCTGATGCAGCTGGCTGTAATATATCTGCCCTTTTTCAGCAGCTTCTTCAGGACAGAGGTGTTGAATCTGCAGCAGTGGCTTGTGGTCATCTTCCTTTCTACCTGGTCAACGATAATTATTGATTTATTAAGGAAAGCAATCAAGAGATTAAGCTAAGCTTTTAAGGGCAAATCTGGCTTAAAATCTTGTCAAAGGAAAGATACTATGATATTATATTTTAAAGCTGGATTATGCTGATATAGTCAGGAGGATGGGAATGAGTAATGTAAATTTAATCAATATTGGGTTTGGTAATATAGTTGCGGGAAATAGAGTGATAGCCATAGTAAGTCCTGAATCTGCTCCCATAAAGAGGATTATACAGGAAGCCAGGGAAAGAGGCATGTTAATAGATGCTACATATGGCCGTAGAACCAGGGCTGTTATAATCACAGATAGTGATCATATTATCTTATCAGCCATTCAACCAGAGACGGTTTCACACCGCTTAAATACTGATGAATAATAGCAGGGTTTTATTGGGGAGGTTATATTGTGAAAAGGGGTAATTTAATTGTACTATCAGGTCCATCAGGAGTCGGAAAAGGAACTGTACTAAGAAGACTTTTAAAGGATTATAAGGATATTGAATATTCTATCTCTGCAACTACCAGACCCGGCCGGAAGGGCGAGATACATGGCAAGGATTATTTTTTCCTTTCTGAAGAGGAATTCTTTCAGATGGTAGATAATAATCAGTTTATTGAATGGGCTAAGGTCCATAATAATTATTATGGCACTCCCAGGGAATATGTGGAGAAAACCTTGCAGGATGGAAGGGATATTATCCTGGAGATAGATATTCAGGGAGCCCGGAAGGTCAGGGAGACCTATCCTGAGGCTGTCTATGTCTTTCTTTTGCCACCTTCATTCAGTGAGCTGGAAAAACGCCTGAACAAAAGAGGGACAGAAGATGAAAAAACAAAAGAACTCAGATTGAAAAATGCCCGGGAAGAATTGAAAGAACTGGTCAATTATGATTATCAAATCATAAATGAAGATCTGGAAGAAGCAGTAGAACAATTGAAGGCAATTATAGTAGCAGAAAGATGTAGAGTAAAAAAATAATTGCATTGGGGTGATAAAATAAATATGATTACTTATCCTTCTTTTGATGAACTAATGAACAAAGCTGATAGTCCTTATACTCTGGTTATATTGACAGCCCGCAGGGCGCGCCAATTGAATGAAGGCGCTTCTGAGCTGCTGGGCGAATATAAATCGAGAAAACCAGTATCTAAAAGTCTTGAAGAGATAGCCAGTGGTAAAATTAGCTACCTCCGGGATCTAAAAGAAAAGCAATAGAGCAGGAAGAAATACTGCTCTATTTTTCTATATTCTGAAAGATTCCGGCCAGGAGATTTTTTATTTTTCAAAATAAAAGGAGAATTTGAATACTTTGTATTATAATATAAGATAAATGATAAGAATGAATGAAAAAATACGGCAGGACAGGGGGAGTTTCTTATGTTCGATCCGGTAGCATTCAGACTGGGCCCGTTGGAGGTCCGCTGGTATGGCATCATTATCGGTACCGCTGTTATCCTGGGCACAATTTTATCTATTAGGGAGGCAAATAGGCAGGGGATTGATGAGGAGTTTATGATTGATCTCTATTTGTGGGTTGTTCCAGCTGCCATTATCGGTGCCAGGTTATATTTTGTCATTTTTACCTGGGATTATTATAAAAACAATTTATTAAAGATTTTTGCCTTCCGTTCCGGCGGTCTGGCAATCCATGGGGCAATATTGGGCGGATTACTGGCTGCCTATATTTTTGTGAAAAAAAGGAAAGAGTCCCTCTGGAGGATTCTGGATATTGTAGCACCATATCTGGTTTTAGGACAGGCAATAGGCAGGTGGGGAAATTTCTTTAACAGGGAAGCCCATGGAGGGGTCGTCAGTAAGGAATTCATCAGTATTTTCCCCGGTTTTATACAAAAACAGATGTACATAAATGGGCAGTATTATCATCCGGCTTTTTTATATGAATCTATCTGGGACTTTTTAATTTTCCTCTTCCTGATTTCGATAAGAAGGAAGACCTTTTTGCAAAAAGGAGACCTCTTTGTTTTCTATATTGTAGGTTATTCCATAGGCAGGTTTTTCATAGAGGGTATCAGGACAGACAGCCTGATGCTGGGATCTGTCAGGGTAGCACAAGTGCTCAGTATTTTATTGATTTTCACTGGTCTTATTATCCTGTATTTGAGACACAGGAATAAGGGAACCTGAATCACCGTTCATTTATTGACAATCCAGGCCGGAGTATGCTAAACTATTATTGTTATATTCTGTATTTTATGCTTGCAAATACAACCAATATAACAAGTTTCTATATTTTTTGTAATTTATAAAGGTGGTGCCATTTTATGGGTAGTAGATATTTGTTTACTTCAGAATCAGTTACTGAAGGACATCCAGATAAAGTTGCTGACCAGATTTCTGATGCTGTACTGGATGCCATACTGGAAAGGGATCCGGATGCCAGGGTGGCCTGTGAGACTCTGGTCACTACCGGGCTGGTATTGATTTCCGGTGAAATCTCTACAGACTGTTATGTGGATATAGCGGAAATTGCCAGGCAGACTATCAAATCTATTGGTTATACCCGGGCTAAGTATGGTTTTGATGGAGATACCTGTGCAGTATTAACAGCCATTGATGAACAGTCAGTTGATATAGCCATGGGTGTAGATGAGGCCATGGAGGTAAAGGAAGGAAAGGAGAGCGGGCAGTTAGGGGCAGGAGACCAGGGAATTATGTTTGGTTATGCCTGTAATGAGACCAGCGAATTGATGCCCATGCCGATTACCCTGGCCCACAAGCTGGCCCAGAGGCTGGCTGAAGTCAGAAAAAAGGAGATTTTACCCTATCTAAGGCCTGATGGAAAGAGCCAGGTTACTGTTGAATACGAGGATGGTAGGCCAGTGCGGGTAGATACTGTACTCATTTCCACCCAGCATCATCCTGATCTTTCACAGGAAGACTTGAAAAAGGATATAATAAAACATGTAATTGAGCCGGTTGTTCCTGAGGAATTATTAGTGGACACTAAAATACTGGTTAATCCTACCGGCCGCTTTGTAATTGGCGGACCCCAGGGAGATACAGGTTTGACAGGAAGAAAGATTATTGTTGATACATATGGCGGGGCAGCCCGTCATGGCGGCGGGGCCTTTTCAGGCAAAGACCCTACAAAAGTAGACCGTTCTGCCTCCTATGCTGCCAGATATGTTGCCAAAAATATAGTAGCAGCAGGTCTGGCGGATAGATGTGAGGTGCAACTATCCTATGCTATCGGTGTAGCCAGGCCTATCTCCATTATGGTGGATACCTTCAATACAGCCAGGGTTCCGGAAGCAAAGATTGTTGAACTGGTTGAAAAACATTTTGATCTAAGGCCTGCTGAGATAATCAAGGAGTTTGACTTAAAGCGTCCCCTCTATTTACAGGTAGCTAAATATGGTCATTTTGGCAGGGATGATCTGGATTTGCCCTGGGAAAAAACAGATAAAGCAGAAATCTTGAAGAAAGAAGCCTTTGCTTAATTAGAGTTATACCGGAGGAAATTTCCTTCGGTATTTAATTGGTGATTGTAAAAGAGGTGGAGATAGTGCCTGCAAAAAAAGGAAATCCTGGCCTGGATGCTGGTAAAGCAATCAAAGGTTTAAAAATAGCCATAGGTCTCAGCCTCCTGTTTTCAGCAATAGTTGTTCTGGCTACCTTTGATGAGGAGGCCTTTTTGAAAGCTATTAGCAGCTTAAGCCCTTTGATTATATTGGAAATATTAATTCTCTTGGCCATAAATTATATCACCGCCGGAATGGAAGTAAAAATTATGGTCAAGGCGACAGGAAACAGCCTTTCACTCAAGGAAGGGATAAAATCTTTTCTGGTCTCTTCCTTTGCTTCCAATGTAACACCGATTGCGAGTGGCGGCGGACCTTTTCAGATCTATTTCCTGCATAAGAGAGGAATCAGTCTGGGGCAGGCGACTACGGTTGTGCTGGCTAAATTTGTCCTGCGCTCCTTTTATTTTTCCTTTAGCAGTCTATTTTTCCTGCTTTTTTTTAATGATTTGATTTCTCCGGGGGCATTACCGGATAAAGTGTTTTATATCTGCATTATACTGGGTTTTTTAATTGCAGTTGGTATTATTGCCTTCTGTATTTCCCCGGATTTAATCAATTATATAATAAAAAGCCTTTTCAGATTTAAAAAGGTGAGGAATCTGGTAAGAAAAAATTACGGGCTGAAGAGATTGCTGGTCAGGGGTAGAAAGGAATTGCGGGAATTTCATCATTCCATGGAGTTACTGGCTCAACATAAAAAGAGCCTGCTCCTTGCTGCCTGCTGTACCTTCCTTTACTGGTCCTCTTTATTTTTGATTGTACCGGTAATCCTCAGGGGCCTGGGTTATGAACCCAATTTTTTTCAATCATATATCATGTTGACTATTTTTAATCTCATTATTCCCTACATGCCCACTCCTGGTGCCAGCGGGATGGCTGAACTGGGTTTTGCGTCTATCTTTGTTTCCTTTATTCCCAAAGGTATAATCGGACTGGTAACATTTTTATGGCGTTTTGCCAGCTTTTATTTAATTTTAATTATCGGTGGTTTTTTTACATTCCGTGAATTGGGATGGGAGAGGCGAAAGGAAAAGGATAATGAGTAAATATGCGAAAGTACTGGTAGATATTCCGGTAGAGGAGTTGGATCAGAGCTTTGATTACCGGGTGCCGGAAAAATGTAGAGATGTCATCAGGATTGGCCAGGCCGTAATGGTGCCTTTTGGGCCCAGAAAGGTTACTGGTTTTGTCATAGGTCTTGCTGATGAGACAGAGGTCGAAGAGAAAAAGATCAGGGAAATCAACAGGATTATCTTTACTGATACCTTTTTCGATGAAAACTTGCTGGAACTCTTCCAATGGATGGCGGTATATTACAAGGCCAAGCTGATCAATATAATCAAAACTGCTGTCCCTGCCGGTGTTGTTTCCGGCCAGCTTAAGAAAAAGACTGTTAGGATTGTAAAGCTGAATACTGAAAAAGATGAGATAGAAGAATATATTATAGAAGAGGGTAAAAAAGCCTATAAGCAGGCAGAGGTTTTGAGGATATTGTTGAAAGCAGATAAAGATTATACAGCAGCTGAGCTGGCCAGGCTGGCTGATACCTCTGCCAGTACCATTGCCAGATTGGTGGAAAAGGGTATCTTGAAATACGAGGAGATTGTCCAGGAAAGAAGACCAGTCTCGGGGGAAGATATAAAAAGGGAGGGTCCCCATGAGGCCAATCCCTGGCAGCAGGAAGTAATTGCTGCAATTAGAGAACAGCTGGATAAGGGTGTTCATAGCACCTTCCTATTACACGGGGTTACCGGGAGCGGGAAGACCGAGGTTTACCTGCAGGTGATTGACTATGCCCTGCAAAAATCTCTGGGTGCCATTGTTTTGGTGCCGGAGATTTCTTTGACTCCCATGATGGTCAGGCGTTTTTACAGCAGGTTTGGAGATCAGATTGCCATCCTGCACAGTAATCTATCTGCCGGAGAACGTTATGATGAGTGGAGGAGATTGAAAAGAGGGGAAGCCCGGATTGCCATTGGGGCCAGATCAGCAGTCTTTGCTCCGGTGAATAATCTGGGATTGATAATTATAGATGAAGAACATGAAAATACTTATAAACAGGGAGAATATCCCTATTATCATAGCAGAGAGGTAGCCTTAAAGAGGAGTAAGATTACGGGAAGCACGGTTATACTGGGTTCTGCGACCCCATCCCTGGAGTCCTATTACCTGATGAGGAAGGGTATTTTCAGGCTGTTGGAGTTACCGGAAAGGATTAAGCAGAATCCCCTCCCTCCTGTTGAACTGGTAGATATGCGGGAGGAATTGAAGAAAGGAAACACCGGTATATTCAGCTATCAGCTGCAGGAAGCGGTCAGGGCTGCCCTGGGGAGGAAAGAACAGACTCTTGTTTTTCTCAATAGACGGGGTTATGCCAATTTCCTTTTTTGCAGGGAATGTGGCCAGACTATTAAGTGCAAACATTGTGATATTACCCTGACCTATCATGCCAGTGTCGATAAATTACGCTGTCATTATTGTGATTTTACATTGAATAGGCCGGCAAACTGCCCCCATTGTGGCGGTAATTATTTACGGGAATACGGTCATGGTACGGAAAGGATAGAGGAGGAGCTGAAGGCTCTTTTCCCCGGAGCAGTTGTGGCCAGGATGGATCTGGATACAACCGGACGGAAAGGGGCCCATCAGGAGATACTGGAAAAGATGGAAAAAGGGGAGATTGATATCCTGGTGGGAACCCAGATGGTGGCCAAGGGGCATGATTACCCCAATATTGGGGTGGTCGGTGTTGTTTCTGCTGATACCATGTTGAATATACCTGATTTCCGGGCTGCAGAAAGGACCTTTCAGCTGTTGACCCAGGTGGCCGGACGTACTGGCCGGGGTGATAAAAGTGGCCGGGTTATCATCCAGACCTATAACCCGGAAAATTATAGTATTCAGGCAGCCAGAAATCATGATTACAAAAAGTTTTACCAGCAGGAGATAGAAAATAGAAAACTCTTTAAATATCCACCATTTAGCCTTCTGACGAATATAATAGTCAGGGGAGAGGTAGAACAGCAGGTCATAGAGGCTGCCATGGCCCTGGATGCCTTTTTGCAAAAATACGGGAAATTAATCCTGGAGATTCTGGGGCCGGGAGAAGCACCAATAGCTAAATTGCGGAACAATTACCGCTGGCAGCTTATATTGAAATTCCGCAGCTATAAAGAACGTAATTATGTTTTGACAAAGCTGAGGGAATTTCTGCTGGAGTATGGAAGGAAAGAGGTAGTTTATAATATTGATGTAGACCCTCTCATGATGTTATAATATTTTTATATACCTGTTAAAAGGAGATGAAAGTAATAAATGGCAATTTTAAATATAAGGAAACTGGGCGATCCTGTATTAAGGACAAAAGCAAAGGAAGTAACCGAAATAACTGATAAGACCCTGGAATTACTTGATAATATGGCTGAGACCATGTATGCAGCACCCGGGGTAGGCCTGGCAGCCCCTCAGGTGGGGATATTGCAGCGAATCGTCGTTATAGATGTGGAAGATGAAAATGGCCTTATAGAGTTGATTAATCCGGTTATTACAGAGTATGCAACAGAAGAGATTATTATGGAGGAGGGCTGTTTAAGTATCCCCGGTAAATCCGGCAAAGTAAAACGGCCAGCCTGGGTAACTGTCAAAGCCCTGAATAGGAAAGGTAAGGAATTTGAGCTAAAGGCTGATGGTTTTCTGGCCAGGGCTATTCAGCATGAAGTAGATCACCTGAATGGTATCCTCTTTACCGATAAAGTCCTGGAAGAGGAGTGAATATAATGCGGATTGTGTATATGGGTACACCGGATTTTTCTGTCCAGAGTCTGGAAAAATTGTATAATTCCAGGGAAATAGAGATAGGCCTGGTCATTACCCAGCCAGACAGGCCAGGGGGCAGGGGGATGAAATTACAGGCAACCCCTGTGAAAAGGAAGGCCCTGGAATTGGACCTGGAAGTACTTGAGACTGATAATGTCAATGAAAAGGAGTTCCTGGAGAAAATCAGGAGTCTTAATCCTGATTTTATTGTAGTCGTAGCCTTTGGACAAAAATTAGGGAAGGAGATTCTGGAGATGCCCCGTTTCGGCTGTATCAATCTCCATGCCTCCCTTTTACCGGAATACCGTGGTGCCAGTCCGATCCACAGGGCCATAATCGATGGTAAGGAGATTACCGGTGTCACCACTATGTATATGGCTGAAGGCTGGGATACCGGTGATATAATCTATAAGGAAGAAGTCAGGATAGAAGATGATGATACAGTTGGAACCCTGCATGATAAGTTGGCTGAAGTGGGAGCAGGGCTTCTTTTGAAGACCCTGCTTGATATAGAAAAAGGTGTTGCCCCCAGGGTGGAACAGGACCATAGCAGGGCCAGCTATACTGGAAAGATTGACAGGGAAACAGGGGCCATAGATTGGCGGAATTCATCCCGGGCCATCAATAATCTGGTGCGGGGAGTAAATCCCTGGCCCGGGGCATATACTTATTACAGGGGAGAAACAATAAAAATATGGCAGACTGGCCCTGTAAAAGAAGATAGCTTCAGCGGTAAGGGAGAAATATTACCTGGAACCATCGTTGAAGCGGATCCAAATAATGGCTTGATTGTCAAAACCGGTGATGGGCTTATCGAGATTATTGAATTACAGATACCTGGCCGGAAAAAGATGCTTGCCAGGAATTTACTCAATGGTTATACTATAAATAAAGGTGATTGTTTTGAATTGAAGCTATAAGCATATTCCATGCTCTATGCATAGATCTATAA
>JAAYRT010000128.1 GCA_012518635.1 Halanaerobiaceae bacterium
CTGATGGCCTCTATAAAGGGCAGGCTCTCTATATCTCCCACAGTACCACCGATTTCAGTAATAACCACATCAGCATCTGTCTCCCGGCCTACCCTGGTAATCCGGTCTTTTATCTCATCAGTAATGTGCGGGATTACCTGTACTGTAGCACCCAGATAATCTCCCCTTCTCTCCTTATGTATTACCGCACTATAAATCTTTCCGGTCGTAACATTGTTATTCTGGCTCAGATTTACATCTATAAATCTCTCATAATGACCCAGATCCAGGTCTGTCTCTGCACCATCCTCCGTTACAAAGACCTCCCCATGCTGGTATGGGCTCATGGTGCCCGGATCGACATTTATATATGGATCAAATTTCTGGATACTAACCTTTAAACCCCGGCTTTTCAAAGAACGGCCTAAAGAAGCCGCAGTAATACCCTTTCCCAGTGCAGAAACTACCCCGCCAGTTACAAAGATATATTTAGTCACACAAATCTCCCCCTTCTAATCACAATGCCTGTTCCGCAACAGCAAAATCATTTTATAGTATATCCCAGGAAATTTTTAAATAGTTTAAACAGATATATTTTCCCTCCAGATACAGTCTATATCTAAGTACCAGTTCTCCCTTATCCAGATCTATTTCTAAAGACCGGGTATCAATTTCCAGGTTAAAGATCCCATAAGGTGTTTCCAGCCTGCCAGTGGTAGTCCTTCCTGACCGGAAGGATTGCTGCAGTTCCGGTTCATACCTATATATAATGATACTCTCCTCTTCTGGCTGAATCTTTATATAGGTCCGGGCCCCGTTATAATTCTCATCAGGATAGAGGATATAATATTGTTCGTTCTTTTTATATAAAAAAGCAACTGTTTTATACTCAAGCAGGTCAGTATTATCCTGCCCAAAATCCTGTTCATTGCGGATAGATAAAGCTATCTTTCTTTTCATAGGACACCTCAGCTGTAATTGCACAAAAGAAAAGCCACAGTGTCCTGCCTACTGTGGCACCTTTTATAATATTATATATTATATATTATCCTTGCTTCTTTGACAAGAGATAATATTTTTTATTTCTGCCAGATTTAGATAAATCCTAAAGATTTTCTCCGAAGGCCACCGCAGCCTGTACATTGCTGATAGCCCTGAAATCATTTACAAAACAACCCAGTTTCTCCAGTTCACTCATGAGCACCTTTAAAGCCTTGTCCGTAGCCAGGCCGTTGGGAGTAACAAAGGCAATGGCTTCCTTGCCGTCTGTCCTCTTACACTGTTTCAAGAATGGGCTGATATCATCAGCTATTTTTCCCTTGATGACACCCTTGGCCGGGCTGCCTACCAGTACAAGGTCATAGGGTACAAAGGTAACCATCCTGCCTGTGTCCTTTGTACTGAGAACATCAACCTGGCAGCCCTTGCTTTCTGCCCCCCTGGCTATCCCCTCAGCGATATCCTTTAATTTACCTTCTACAGAATGTATGATTAGAACCCTCTTCATTATGTATCCCCCTAACATAGAATTCATCCATATAATTTTATCATAAATAGTTTTATTATTCCAATAATTATATTTCTATATTAATACTCTTTATCCTGCCTTTGCTGCTTAAATATTCTTAGCCAAAAATAAAAACGAGCAGGTTTAACTGTTTAACCTGCTCGTTCAGCGGGTGTTAGACTTTCAGGCTATATACCCAATCTGCTTACCAGTTGAGCCTTTGGCATATAACCGACTACCCTTTCTTTTTCCTTGCCGTTTTCAAATAAGATCAGTGTCGGGATACTCATTACACCAAATTGGGCAGCTGTATATTGATTATCATCTACATTCAATTTGCAGACCTTTATGTCATCATATTCACGGGCAATTTCTTCAACTACCGGAGCAACCATCCTACAGGGGCCGCACCATTCTGCCCAGAAATCCACCAATACTGGTTTATCTGAGTTCAAAACCTCACTGTTGAAATTGTTGTCAGTTACTTCTAATGTACCTGGCATAAAACATCACTCCCATTTAAATTTTCTACAGTTTTCCAATCAGTTCATCTTTTATTATAAGTAATTTTTCAATAATTGATGTAAGCTGCTTTACTTTTAGGGAATTTTCTTCTATTGCTCCAGAAAGACCTGATAGGCCAGGTAGGTATTGTAAACATCTACCTTACTGACAACTTCATAGGGAGAGTGCATGGAAAGAACAGCAGGACCACAGTCCAGTACATCCATATTATAATTGGCCAGGAACTGGGCGATAGTTCCTCCGCCTCCCTGATCTACCTTGCCCAGCTCACCGGTCTGCCAGATTACACCGGCATTGTTAAATAAGCCCCGTATCTCTGCTACAAATTCAGCTGTCGCCTCTGAAGAACCGGCCTTACCCCTCGCTCCGGTGTATTTGGTTATTACCACACCTTTACCCAGGAAGGGGGTATTGTCCCTGGCATATACATCCGGGAAATTGGGATCAAAGGCAGCATTAACATCTCCGGAGAGGCATTTGGAGTTCTCAATGGTTTTCCTGACCAGTAAATCAGAATAATTTTCATAACTTAAATTTACCATCTCGGCTACAGTATTTTCAAAGAAATGTGACTGCATTCCGGTATTGCCCATACTGCCGATTTCTTCCTTATCCACCAGTAAAACCATGGCTGTATAGGCAGGATCCTCTACATCAAGAATGGCCCTCAATGCCGTATAGCTGCAGACCCGGTCATCATGACCATAGGCAGCCAGCAGGCCCCGGTCAAAACCGACATCCCTGGACTTCAGGGCCGGAACTATCTGTAATTCACAGCTGATCAGGTCTTCTTCATTGATTCCATACTCCCCATAGAGATAATCCAGGATGGCTGATTTGACCTTCTTGTCAGATTCCTTCTCATTCTCATCCTTTTTCCTGGCAGGGATACTGCCGATAATCAGGCGCAATTGTTCACCGGTAATCCCTTCACTCATCTTCTTGGCCATCTGATCTTTACCCAGATGAGGCAGGAGATCGGTGATATAGAATACCGGGTCATCCTCCTTATCCCCAATACTTATTTCCACCTTTGTGCCGTCTTCCTTTACCACAACCCCGTGTAAGGCCAGGGGGATGGTCACCCACTGGTATTTTTTAATACCACCATAGTAATGGGTGCTGAAATAGGCCA
>JAAYRT010000129.1 GCA_012518635.1 Halanaerobiaceae bacterium
AGAAAGAATATATTCAAATACCCTTCACTCCAGCCGATAATTGATTCCGGAGTATTAAGGAACTGCAGCAAAGGTCGGGTAAGCATGGGGCCGATTATCATAATAATCAATGACGCAATGGCTGTCAGTGCCATGGTAACACCGATAGTACGGGAAAGGCCTTCCCGGTCCCTGGCGCCAAAATACTGGGAGACCATAATCCCAGCCCCTGTTGCCACTCCAACAAAGAGTACCAGGAGGAGATTCAAAATAGGCCCGGCACTACCTACTGCGGCCAGGGCATTATCCCCTATATACCTACCGACAATAATGGAGTCAGCAGTATTATAAAACTACTGGGCGATATTTCCTATCAAGAGGGGTATAGAAAATTCCAGTATCCTTTTCCAGGGGGTTCCCTCTGTCATATCTCTTGCTGCAAACAATTTGCTGATTTTTAGCATATCTATAGCCTCCATCTTATATATTATTAAAAAAATTACTCATATAATATAAATACAATTATACATAAAAAATCCCTCCTTTTGGTCTTGAAATATGATAGCATAGAATCACAAAGGAGAGATTTTAATAACATTTTTTAATCGTTACACAATAATATTAACATATTTATTATCTATATACAAGAGCCTGGCTATAGATAATAAACCCCCCTTTTCATTCTTTAATCCCCTTAACTCTTCAACAATCCTGATATTTTTTTATAAATAAGCAGTACAACTATACTATTTACCCCGCCCTTGATTAAATTAAAGGGTAAAATAAAGGTCAATAAAAAGCCCCATTCAGCCGGCAGCCCATATAAGGGGAAAATTACGAACTTATTTGATAATAAGGCAAGGAAACTCATGACCAGGGCCCCACAGATAACACTGATAACTGCTGTTTTTTTGCTTTTATTCTGGCTGTAAATCAATCCTGCTGTCATCACAAAGGAACTGCCTACTATAAAATTGGAGAGTTCTCCCACTCCTCCGGTAGTTGTTTTTGTTAAAAAATCCACAATATTTCTGATCAGAACAATCAATACACCATAGGCCGGCCCCAGGCTAAAACTCCCTATCAAGGCAGGTAGCTCCGCAATATCCAGTTTCAGATATTCAGGAAAAAAAGGTAAAGGCATCCTGATAAAGGTCAACAGATAAGAAGTGGCTGCCAACAAAGAAACCTTTACCAAGCTATTAGTCTTAATTTTTCCCCTGCTTATAGTTTTTGAACCTGCATCCATCATTAATCCCCTCCATTAAATTAATTGTAAAAAGAAAAATCCCTGACATATATCAGGGACAGGACAAATAAAAAACTATCTTCTTCCATCCAGACTTTACTGTCGGCTCTGGAATTTCACCAGATCAGCTCTTTACCAGGTAAAGAGTTAGCGGGCTATACCGCCGGTCGGGAATTTCACCCTGCCCTGAAGATATATCATATTCCTATTTTCAATTTTGTTAATAATAATTATACCATATTATTCAGCCATGTCAATATCTTTTTACATATTTTTCTTATCCATTCCTGTATAAATATGGACTGCCTCCCGCAGGAACTCTGCAATACCAGGTTGTTTTTCGGTAAAATAGGATTCATAATAATCTTTAAACCGTTCATCAGCAACATAGAGGTTGGTCACGCCGGCATGGGCTTCCTCTGAATAATTATCCCAATAGAAGGTCAACCATTGGCGGTGCAGATCTGCTGCCTTTTGTGCCAGCTCACCGGCAGGATCACCTTTCTTAAATGCTGCCAGCAAGGTCTCCATAAATTCTTTTTCCAATCCAGTAATTTCTTTATATTCTTTTTCAGTCATATTCAATACCTTCTGATTGGAGCGTTCAACAGCCTCTTCGCCATATTTTTCCCTGGCCTCTTTTCCATATTTCCTCTCATTTTCTTCCACCATCCCCCTTATGAAACCTGCAAATTTTTCTTTATCACTCATTTTAGTTCCCCTTTCTTTAGCTTTTATAGTTTTTTCTACATTGGCTAACAATAAATCAAGGCGTTCTCTTTCCATCCGGAGTTTTTCCCGGTGTTTTTTCAGGGCAGCCAAATCATTAAAATCAGGATCATTCATAATCTTTTTGATGTTCTCCAGATCTACATCCAGTTCCCAGTAAAAAAGAATCTGCTATAATCTATCAACTTCCTTTACCTCATAGATCCGGTAACCGGATGAATTTATCCTGGCTGGCTTAAGCAGCCCTATTTCATCATAATATCTTATGGTACGGGGACTGACACCGGCCAGATCTGCCAGTTTTTGTACTGTATATTCCACTGCCAACTCACCTCCTGTCACTATCAATATACACCCTTACGTTACGTCAAGGTCAAGGGGTTTTTAAAAAAAAAGAAAGGACAGCCAAAACTGTCCTCATTATTGCTTCTCTTATTCTAATGGAACACGCCAGCCAAAGGCATGCCAGATACCAAAGTTATCTTTAATAATTATACCCCGCTGGCCTCCCATGGCTGCATCCAGATAATAGGGATAAAACTTACCTGGCGTAAAATGACCTTTATAATTACCGGAAAATACTACATCTACTGCTAGGAAAAGCAATTCATCCTCTGTTACTTTCAGGGCCATGGTCTGGTGATACCTATCACCATAATTGGCCTCCATTGTCTTCTGTACATGGCTCTCTTCTTTAAGCAGGGCAATATTCCTCTCCATTGCCTTCAGGTAATCTTTGAGCATCTGCCGGTAAAATTCATAGGAATAAAAGATATCCTCCAGAACAGACTTTCTATAATTATCTACCTCTTCTGTTAACAGATAATCATTTTCCTCCAGAATTGACAAAAATCCCTCCAGATATACCACCAGGCTGCTATCAGGATGTTCCCTTATCAGGTCTGGATAGGTTTCCCTGGCTTCATTGTGCATCTCTCTTGTATCATAGGAAAAGAGAGGTGTGTTATTCAGGCCATAAAAGATAAAATTCAGGTATTTTTCATAGAGATTTTTCACCTCAGGAACCTTACTGGATTCCGGAAAACTGGTTAAAAATTTTTCCTGCATCAAGGCCCGTCCAATAAGCTCATCCCAACCTATTACTAAAGCAGCATCCTTAGCCGGCGGATTACTGGACTCCAAAGACATGAGTTCGATATAAGCCCTGAAATCATGGTCTAGATAGGGTAAATACCTTTGATAAAATTCATAATCTATCACTGGGAAAAACATTCCCTCTGCTGTTTCGACCCTATAGCCAGTCAATCTTGTTTCCCTCAGGAGCCCCTTTAATTCCGGATCAGTAATATTTTTTATCAGGTCCAATTCATTGAAAATAGAAAGGTCAAAATTCTTAAGATACAGATCCAGCATTTTTTCCTGTATACTGGTCTTAAAATATTTTTCTTCAATTACAGGGAGATTAAACATATGCTTTATTTCCAGTTCATTTATTAATTCACCGGCATACCCAGGCGGCAGATAAGAAATATTTTCATCTGCAAATTTTATTGCTGCCGGTAAATCCCCCTGCAGCCTGTACCCAGGGTAATATCCTCCTCCAGCAAATAAAGGACCTGCCAGGAAGGACAGGAAACAAAGCAGCAATAAATTGCCAATCAGTCTTTTTCTACAGGTATTCATCTAAATAACAGCTCCTTTTCTCTTATCTGTACATTTAGACGAATTATAGATTAATAATGTTCCCTAAAACAGTCTAAAGGGTTAAGCCCATATGTTCCTTTACTCTGGCTATCGTAGCAGAGGCAATCTCTTTAGCCCTCATCCGGCCTTCATTTAAGATATTATCAAGATAACCTTCTTCGTTAACAATTTCATTGTATTTTTGCTGAATGGGCCTCAATGTATCAAGGACTACTTCTACCAACTCCTTTTTCAGTGTTCCATAATTTTTCCCGCTAAAATGCTCTTCTACTTCCTCTCTGCTGCTTCCTGTCAGCACCTCATAAAGAACCAGAAGATTCTTCACACCCGGTGAGGCATATTCATAGCGGGTTTCCATATTGGAATCAGTGGTAGCCCTCATGATGGCATCCCTGATATCTTCCTCTGAATCCAGGAGACCAATAGAGTGCCTTTTCTTCATTTCCCCCAGGCTCTTACTCATCTTCACTTCAGGCGTATCCAGTCCCATTATCCTGGCTCCACTTTCCCTGAACAGGCCGTCTGGTATCTTGAAAACTTCTCCATATAGGTGATTAAAGCGTTGGGCGATATCCCTTGTTATCTCAATATGCTGCTTCTGGTCATCACCTACAGGTACCAGGTCAGTATCATATAATAAGATATCTGCTGCCATCAGTACCGGGTAATCAAATAAACCTGTACCAACGGTTTCCATCTCTGCTGATTTGGACTTGTATTGGGTCATTCTTTCCAGCCAGCCTATAGGTGTAACACAATTCAATAACCAGGTCAATTCAGCATGTTCTGGAACCTGGGACTGAACAAAGATTGTTGATTTTTCCGGATCGATACCACAGGCCAGATATAAGGCGGCAACCTCTCTGACCTTCCTCCTCAAATATTCAGGTGCTATATTTTCAGGGATAGTCAATGAATGTAAATCAACAATACAGAAGATATTATCATATAAGTCCTGATTTTCAACCCAGAGACTTATAGCACCAACATAATTTCCGATATGTATCTGTCCTGTAGGCTGGACGCCAGAAAAAACCCTTTTCTTCTTTTCCACATTCTCTTTCATATTGCATACCCCCAATCTTTTTATAAAAAATTAATAATTTAATATTTAAGCAAATAACTAAAAAGAAAAGACCCCCCGGAAAAGGGTCTCTTAAAAATCCAGGGTAATATCCAGATTATCATCATCCACATCTTCCAAATCCAGGGCTTTTACAGCCACATCTTTTTCAATATCTTCATCCAGTTCCTCTGTATTATTGATTAATTCCAGATACCCTTCCAGCATGGTTTTTAAACGGATTTTGAATAACTCCCTGGTTTCCTTCAGGCTTTGCAGGGATTTATACTCTTCCTGCAATTTGATTTTGGCTTCTCTCTCCAGTCTTTCCGCCTTCAGTTCTGCCTTTTTGATAATCAAGTCTGCCTCCTTATGGGCCTGTTCAGTAATCTCTCTGGCTGTTTCCTGAACAGTCAGGAGAATCCGCTGTAACTTGTCCTCCATTTCCTCCTGGGCAGCTACTTTTTCCCGTAACTTTTCGTTCTCATCCTGCAGCAGATTCAACTCTTTCAACAATCTTTCATAGGCCATGCCTACTTCTTCGATAAACTCGTCCACCTGTTTTACATTATACCCAAAAGTAGATTTGCCAAACTCTCGGTTATAGATGTCAATGGGCGAAATTTTCAAAAATACCACCTCTTTTCTTTTTTATATCAAACGATGAATGAGAAGCTTTATCCTGTCACGATTGGACACACCATTAATTTCTGCTACCTTTATCCGGCCTCTGCCCCGGATGGAGATAACATCCCCCACTTCGACACGGACAGAAGGGTCATTCACTGGTTGATAATTCACTCTCACTTTCTCACTCTGTATCTCCCGGGAAATCCTGCTTCGGGAATCACCAAAACCTGCACTGGCCACTGCATCCAGCCTCATAGACGGAACAGTAGCTTTAATCTCCTTTATCCTGCTATGGGGAATTACCAGCTCTTCAGAAGAGATCTCTTCTATTTCTACCGGCACCTCATGTACCTTTTCCAGATTTAAAATGATATAGTCCTTCAGTTCTGCTGCAACAATTACCTGGGCAAACTCATCAGTTACCAGGATATCCCCTATCATCTCCCTTTTTATACCTGTCCCCAGTATAGAACCCAGAAAATCCCTATGGGAAACTGCTTGGAATTTAAAATTACCGCTTATCTTTAATATGCTGACCGGGTTCTCCACATGATCCGGGAAAATAAAATCCGGAAAAATGCTGATTCTTTTCCTTTCAGCATCAGGATAACCGCCAACCAATTTATAATTTATTTCACTTATTTGTTTAATAACACCAGAAGCAATCTCACATTCATAAGGGTTTAAAAAATTTGTCAATTCTTTACTCTTTCTTTTCAGTACTATTTCCACCTTATCCAGGATATGTCCAAGTACGGCTCTATCTTCTTCCCGGTGTAAATGGGAAGTTAATCTTTCCCTATCGATCAAGTCCGTAACACTCCTTTATTTAATAAAGTCCTAAATCTAATGCCAGATACATTATGATTCTTAGTACAAATGTGCGCATAATACTTAGCAATAAGAGGGCAACCAGTGGAGTAAAATCCAGCCCCCAGGCAATGACAGGCAGGTTTTCCCTGATAGGACCCAAGATAGGTTCAGTAAATCTGTACAATAATCTTAAAAATTTACGCCAGTTAGGGTGGTGGATATCAGGAGCCAGCCAGCTGATCAGGGTCCTGATGACAATCAACCAGCTGAGTATATCAAAAATTGACCTTATTATATAAGATAAAAGCCGCATTGTAAACCTCCCTTTTAACGCTCAATATTCCCTTGCACCAAAAAGAATACTCCCTATTCTAACTATGGTGGCTCCCTCTTCAATGGCCACCTCAAAATCATGGCTCATCCCCATGGATAATTCCTTTAGATTATAACCTTTTTCATTCATTTCTTTTCTAATTCTGGCCAACTCTTTAAATACCGGCCTTATTTCCTCTGTATTTTCAACAAAAGGGGCCATGGTCATCAGGCCTCTTATCTCGATATTACTTAACTTTCGTGCCTCCCCTAAAAAATCCTCCACTTCCCCTGCTTCTATACCATATTTTTTTTCATCACCGGCTACATTGACCTGCAATAACACCGGCATAACCCTATTTTGCCTGGCAGCCCTTTTATCTATCTCCTCTGCCAGTGACCAGCTATCCAGGGAATGAATCAGGACACAATTTTCCATCCTCAATAGGTATTTTACTTTATTCCTCTGCAGGTGGCCAATAAAATGCCATTTGTACTCTGGTCTTTCTTTATATTTCTCCCTCAATTCCTGTACCCTGTTTTCTCCAAATGATTCCAGTCCATTTTTATGGAAATAGTCAATTTTTACAATGGATTGATTTTTACTTACTCCCAATAAGTTTATTTCAGCAGGATTACGTTTTGTCCTGGCAGCAGCTATATTAATCCTTTCCTGCACATCTTTTAATCGGGTTCTAAGCTCTGTTTCGTCCAGATGCAAACTCTACACCCCTCTTCCATAATCAAGGACTTCAGGATTGGTGACAACATGTGAACCTAAATCCACACCCTCCACGATTACCAGTTCCCTGTTTCCATTTAAGACCCGTATCTGAACAAAACTATAATTATTCCTGACCGGGTCATATATAAGTACTCCTTCACCGGCAGTAGTAGTAAAGATTGCCTCCCTTGGTATGGCAATCCCCCGGTGAATATTTTTAATAAACAGGAAATTGACCCTGCGGGTATTTAACCATTCTTCCAAAAAAAAATTTAATCTTATGATTAGAAACCCCTGTTCTTCCTCATTTTTTTTCTCAACTACAGTAGCTTCTATCAAACCCTTACCCAGCTCATCTGCCTGGATAAAAACAGTCTCATTAACCCTGTATCTTCTAATTTCTTCTCTAGCACAGGGGATGACCAGGTACATGTTATTATTTTTTACTATCCTGAATAAAGCCTGTCCTTTTCTGATATATTCATTATTAAAGTTTTGTTTAAAATTTCTCCTATAACTCTTATATTTATCTATATTAATATCACTAATATTTTTGATAGTCAACTCTTCTTCCAGACCGTCTGTAGCATAACTCAGTAAGCCGGCATGACGGTTATAGATAATTCTATTAGCAATTCCGGCAATCTCTTCACCATAGGCTACCCTCTTTCCTTCACTGGCCAGAAGTTTTACAAAACCAGAATCTGGTGATCTATAAACTATTTCATCCCTGATCAACAGGCCCTCTGTCCAGAAGCCGTCAACCACTTCTGTGTAATCAGCTATGAGCAAATCTACACGATGCCTGACGGTATAAAAATAAACAGAGAAAAAGATCAGGAATAAAAAGATAAGCAGGACTATAAAGATAGCCTTCTTATCTCTGGCAGCCCTTACATTAAAACCCTTGATTAATTCCTTTTTTTCCTCCAGAAAAAAAAGATCATTGCTTCCCCGCATATAATCATCCCTATAATCTATAGCTTTCCGACAGATAAATTATACTGGCCATCCTGCCGGTTTTGCCTTTTTCTCTTCTATAGGAATAAAAACACCTGGCTTCAGCATATGTACAGAGATTACTGGGAAATATATTCTCTCTGCTTATCCCTGCTTCTTCCAGAACCATTATATTAGCCTGCCACAAATCCAGAAGATAACTTTCCTTTCCCCGGTAAACAGTAAACTCTTTATATCCGGGGAAAACTCCCTTAAATTCATCAATCACTCTCTTATCCACTTCATAGAAATCCCGGGAAATAGACGGGCCCAGTGCCACCATAATATCAGCCGGTTCAGAGGCAAAACCCTTTTCCATCTGTAAGATGGTCTGGCTGGCGATTTTGTTAACTGTACCCCTCCAGCCAGCATGGGCCAGGGCCACTACCCTCTTTACAGGATCAAGGAAAAACAGGGGGACACAATCTGCATAAAAGGATATCAGGGGGAGCCCTTCACTTGCTGTTATAAGGGCATCCACTCCGGGAATACTGGCCTGATAATCCAGGGCCCCTGCCCCCCGGTCCTCTTCAGTAACAATAGAAACCTCTGCACCATGGACCTGTTCAGCGGCCACAAAGGACCCGGGATCTATTCCTATTGAACGGGCAATCTTTTCTCTATTTATTAAAACTTTCTCTTTCCTGTCAGCAACATGTAAGGCCATGTTCAGCGAATCAAAGACTCCAGAACTTACTCCACCGAGTCGGGTAGTAAAGTAAGCCCCGACAGAATGTCTGGTGAAATTATCTATTTTTAGATAGAGCAAATCTCCATCTTCCACCCAGGAAAACAATATAGACGGCCTCCTCAATCTCTGGATTTTTCTTTAAGTAAACCTTCCAGTTCCTTTATAAATATGTTCAAATCCGTAAACTGCCTGTAGACTGATGCAAACCTCACATAGGCAACTTCATCCAGTTCCTTAAGATAGTTCATGACCAGTTCACCAATCTCAGTGCTGTGTACCTCCTGTATCATATCATTCCTGAGGGTTTTTTCCACATTATTAATCAGCTGATCAAGCTGTTCCTGGGAAATGGGCCTCTTTTCACAGGCCTTTAAAAGTCCGGTCTTTATCTTATTCCGGTCAAATAATTCCCTCTGGCCATTCCTTTTTATGACCATTAAAGGAAGATCTTCAAGACGTTCATAAGTAGTAAACCTTTCTTTACAACTCAGACATTCTCTCCTGCGTCTGATACAGGTATATTCCTCCGTATAACGGGAATCTATCACTTTGCTTTCCCGGTGTTCGCAATAGGGACATCTCATTTTTGTCAGTCCTCCCAATACCCCTGCTTTATTCCCTAGTATATCATAAATATAATTAATTTTAAACCTTATCTTCATCCAGTTCAACCAAAATAACGTCTTCTCCTATTTTTCTGATTTCACTCCAATGAATTATCTGATCATTTTTTTTCAGGAAAAAATTGAAAAGTTTGTTTTGATGGGCAGGAACTACAAAGGCTTTTACCTGGCCATTTTCCACCTCTATATCTACATCATCGATATAGCCTAATTTTTTCCCCCTTTTAATATCAATTACATCCTTTAATTTTAATTCCGAGTTTTTCAACACAGACAGCCCTCCCTGATTTTGTTTTTGAAGCAATATTGAATTCAAAATTATTATATGAAAACTATGGTTCCTGTGTGCAAAAGAAAAACTGCCTATAGGCAGTTTATATCTCTCTTATGTAAGTGGCTTCAGAAGTTCTATATCAATCAATTTGAATTCTTCATAAAATGGTTCTACTTCAAAAAGGGGTTTTAGCTCCATTTTACTGAATGTATCCACCAACTTAACTAATTCTTTATTTTCTGCATAATTCATTTTTTCCTCTTTATCTTTTCCCTGAAGCCATTCCACTATCTTTAATCTAAATTCCAGCTTCTTATCGCTATCAATATTCTCCGCTTCTTCTATACAGAGGGGAGGTAGGAGGACACACCACCAATTAGAGCCTTCCCCTTTACCCAGGATTACCTTTAATGCTTTATAATTTCCAGCTTCTAATCTCAGCTCATCATAGGTTCTTGTCGGAAAGTAATACTCTCCCAATTCGACTCTGGCTTTGTATTTTACACCTTCCTCTTTTAAAATCATACCCAGGTATTCTTCCAGGATAAGATTATCTATTTCCAGCTTGCCTGAAGCTGCCAGAGAAGCAATATATTCAGTAATCCTGTCCCTTACCAGTCTTTTTATGTACTGATCCCTGGGAGAGTTAGTGTTTGCTATGACATGTAATCGCAGGAGGTTATCTTCAGCGAAAGCATTGATAAGTCCTTCATTATCTCCAGACTGAAAAGCACTATTGACATTTATACTCATCAGGATGATACACAGGAATATTAGAAAGAGAATAATACGCAGCCTTTTAAAAACCATTTCAAATATCCTCCTTTACATGTCTCCTTAATCGTTTCAATGCTGCTTTCTCCAGACGGGAGACCTGGGCCTGGGAAATGCCTATTTCATCAGCAACTTCCATCTGGGTTTTCCCTTCATAGAAGCGGAAAGAAAGGATGAGTTTTTCCCTGTCATTTAATTTCCGGAGGGCCTCCCTTACAGCAATACCTTCCAACCAACTCTCATCTTCAGATTTTTTATCACTAATCTGATCCATAACAAAGATTGGATCTCCTCCGTCATGATAAATTGGTTCAAAGAGGGAGATGGGGTCCTGTATGGCATCAAGAGCAAAGATTACCTCTGACCTGGGAATTCCCAATTCTTTGGCTATATCATTGAGGGAAGGTTCCTCCGCATTTCTATTTTTTAGACTCTCCTTTACCTGTAATGCTCTATAAGCAGTATCCCGCAGGGAACGGCTGACCCTGATAGAATTATTATCCCGCAAATATCTTCTGATTTCACCAATAATCATAGGAACAGCATAAGTGGAAAACCTGACATTTTTACTGAGATCAAAATTATCGATGGCCTTCATCAGACCTATACAACCTACCTGAAAAAGATCATCAACATTCTCTCCTCTATTGTTAAAACGCTGGATAACACTGAGAACAAGGCGCAAATTACCGTTGACTATAGCATTTCTGGCCTTCTTATCTCCCTGCTGCATCTTCCTGAACAGGACCCTCATTTCTTTATTTGTCAAAACAGGCAATTCAGATGTATTGACTCCGCTAATTTCCACTTTGTTCCCCATTTGTATACCTCCTGCTCCATTTTGGCTTTTCATTCATATATTAAGAGGTTTTCTATTTTCATTATTTCCCATATCCTCCGTTTTATACCTGGTACATATTGGGCAGGCTTTCTTGAACATAAAAAAAAGAAGGGTTGTGAACCCTTCTAAATCAACCTGGCAACTTCTTTCCTCAATTTACTAATAATCCTTTTCTCCAGGCGGGAGATATAGGATTGGGATATTCCCAATATATCTGCCACATCCTTCTGGGTCTTTATACTACCGGACTTCAGGAGTCCAAAACGGAGAATCAGGATCTTCCTTTCCCTTCTGGATAATGATTTCATAGCTGTTTTTAATAATTCCCTGTTAACCTCTGACTCAATATTTTTATAGATAATATCCGCATCAGTACCCATGATATCAGATAATTTTAGTTCATTGCCATCCCAATCTATGTTTAGAGGATCATCAAAGGAAAGCTCCGCCTTCTTCCTGTTATTTTTCCTTAAATACATCAGTATTTCATTTTCAATACATCGGGATGCATAGGTAGCCAGCTTGATATTTTTTTCTACATCAAAGGTGCGGACTGCCTTAATTAAACCAATTGTACCGATGGAAACCAGGTCTTCTATATCAACACCAGTATTATTGAATTTCCTGGCTATATATACAACCAACCGCAGATTATGTTCAATCAGTAATTTTCTGACTTCCTCCTCTCCAGCCCCTAATCTCTCCAGAAGATAGGACTCTTCCTCCTCTTCCAGAGGAGGCGGCAAAGTCTCACTACTGCCCAGGTAATAGATAGGCGAACGGTATAGACCTATTTTCTGCAGAAAACGTATCCAGTAAATTTTCAGTCGTAATTTTAAAATTAAAAAACCCCTTCTGAACATAATACTGCCCCTTTCATATTTGTTCTACATTAAGTAATTTGGGATGAATGAGAGCCTGATAACAATTATCCAGATCCAACATCCTTGTACTGATTCCAATAACACACTTCTCTACCCTGATAAGCTCACCCTTATAGAAGAGTTCAACAAGATCTGGCCTGAATCCCAAAAGCAGTCCCTTTTCTTCTCCCAGATCAGAAAAGGGAAGCAGGCGTATCCTGTGAGCAAGGTTATTTTTTTGAAAAACCTCTACCAGATCCATTTCACAAACTTCTCCTGTCATCATCTCAGCCTGCATTTCCTCAGGAAATATTGGAATTAGTGTAGCCAGATTCACGATAATTACAGGAAGATTACTGATAGGGTCACTTAAACTGTTACCTGTATCCAGGAGACCGGTCAGGCTAACCTCTTTATTTTGACAATAAATGACTGTAGGTAAATAAAACTCATCCGGCAATTTATACCTCTGTATAATTTTCCAACCGGTATTCCCCAGTAAATACAGGACCAGCAGGCCGATTATTATCTTCAGAAAGCCTGTATTAAATGGAGAGTCGCCATAAACATAGAAGATGGATAAGGTGGTTCCCATGCCGATAAAGGTAATAAGGTAAAGGTTTCCCAGTGCCTTGATAAACCTGGTTCTTTGTAAACCTGGAAAAGAGATCTTTAGAATCAGGATTGCCGTAATTATGTTTAAAGAAATATGTAAAATAAAATTTATAAAAAAATAAAACCTGTATTGTTGTAGAATAAATACTACTAAAAGGTAAAGATTAGCAATATTGGCACCCAGGAAAAGCCTGAACCAGCTATATTTTATTTCCATTATATTGGCTGTTGCCCATATTATGGCAATGGTCATGAAAAAATTATTAAGTAGTGTAATATCAGCATAGATAATCATAGAGCTTATACACCTACTTATCCTCTCGATTTAAATATATGATTAAAAAACAATATTATAACTGCTACATTTATCTTAATTTGTCAAAATACCCTTAAAGGAAAAAATCTCGATACATAATATATGTATCGAGATTAAAATCCCTATTGGCAAGAATCAATGTTTAAATGTTCTCTTTAGGCTTTCTGCCTGCGAAGAAAGGCAGGAATATCCAGATCATCACCGGTAAAACTCTCTATATCAAAATCCTCTATCAATTTCTCTTCTTCATTTTCCTTTGCTGAATTCTTCCCATCAAAACCGGTAGCAATTACAGTAACCTGTACCTCTTCATCAAAGCTCTCATCAATGACAGCACCTAAAATTATATTTGCTTCCGGATCAGCAACTTCCTGGATGACACGGGCCGCCTCGTTGGCTTCATGAATACCCAGATTCAGGCCGCCGGTTATGTTCAATAATACCCCCTTGGCTCCATCAATGGAGGCTTCCAGCAAGGGAGAAGCTATGGCAATTTTAGCAGCTTCAATAGCCCGGTTTTCACCTTTGGCCCGGCCGATGCCCATTAAGGCTGAACCAGCATCTGTCATAATTGCCTTTACATCAGCAAAATCAAGGTTTATTATCCCAGTAATAGTAATTAAATCAGATATACCCTGTACACCCTGCCGCAGGACATCATCAGCAATCTTAAAAGCATCAAGAAGGCTGGTCTGCCTTTCGGCCACTTCCAGCAGACGGTCATTAGGGATTACTATCAAGGTATCAACACAATCTTTTAAAATTTCAATCCCCTGCTCGGCCCTATCCATCCTTTTACGACCCTCTACTGTTAGTGGTTTGGTAACAACAGCTACCGTAAGAGCACCAAGACTTTTGGCAATCTCAGCCACTACCGGGGCAGCCCCTGTTCCAGTTCCGCCACCCATACCGGCAGTAACAAAAACCATATCAGCACCTTCCAGCGCTTCAGCTATCTCTTCCCGGCTTTCTTCAGCTGCCTCCCTGCCAATAGCAGGATTTGATCCTGCTCCTAAACCCCTGGTAATCTTCGTTCCTATCTGGATAGTCCTGCCGGCATTTGAGGACAACAAAGCCTGGGCATCAGTGTTAATGGCTATAAATTCTACTCCATCCAGGCCCTCTTCAATCATTCGATTGACGGCATTATTCCCGCCGCCACCTACACCTACAACCTTTATAGTAGCAAATTGTTCAATTTCTGTACCTATCTCAAACAATTTCTGTTACCTCCCCATATTAAAACCATTCAAAAAATCTTTTTATTTTGTTGAAAAAATCCCCTACTACATCTTTATTTTTATCAGTGCTTTGTTTATAATAACGGGCACCATATTCAACCAGTCCTACAGCTGTTGAGAAAATAGCCTTGGGAACTTTACCATCCTTTTTAATATAAACAGGATTATCAATGACATCTGAGAGACCATTTAGTAAATCAGGTTCTCCCAACCTTACAGGTAATTTTAAAATTTCAGATGCCAGGATATCTGCGCCTTTTAACAGAGAGGCACCTCCAGTTATGACAAGGCCGGCAGGTGTTAAATCCCTTGGCCCGACCCGGTCCAGTTCTCTTTTCACCAGGGTAAATATTTCCTGCATCCGGGGTTCAATAACCTGGCAAAGGCTTTTCAGTGACACCTCCCTGGTATCCTTCCCGCTGGCAGTGGCAACCGAAATATATTCATCTTCATTAACAAGACTGCATAGAGAACAACCATGCTTAATCTTGATATTTTCTGCCTCTACAATAGGAGTCCTTAAACCTACAGCAATATCATTACTGACATGGTTTCCCCCAATAGGCAAGACAGCTGTATAACAGATACTTCCTTCATGGAAAACAATCAGATCTGTAGTACCTCCACCTATATCCACCAGTACTACACCCAACTCTTTTTCATCTTTTGTCAAAACTGCTTCACTGGAAGCCAGTGGTTCCAATACTATATCTTCAACAGTCAAACCTGCCCTCAAGACACTTTTTACCAGATTTTGTATCGATGTACTCGAACCGGTAATAATATGGGTCTCTACCTCTAACCTGACTCCTGACATACCTAAGGGATCCTTGATTCCTGCGTTTCCATCTACTATAAACTCTCTGGCCAGAACATGCAGCATCTCTTCTTCAGCAGATAAAGGAACAATCCTGGCCGCTTCCATAACCCTCTGAATATCTGTTTCTTTTATTTCCTTTTCATCTCCAGTAATTGCTACAACACCGTGGCTATTCAACGAGGAAATGTGGGCTCCTGCAATTCCTACAAAAGCCGATTCTATATTTATACCAGCCATTCTTTCTGCTTTTTTATAGGCATCCCTTATAGCTTTACTGGTTTCATCTATATCTACGACAATTCCTTTACGTAAGCCATGTGAAGGAGAGAGTCCAATACCGATTATATTTATATCATTATTTGCTTCATTGACTTCTGCGATTATAGCACAAATTTTTGTAGTTCCGACATCAAGTCCAGTTACTATCCTGCGACTTCCCACAGAATTTACCTCCTCCCCCAGACAATACTAACCCTTAAGATTTAATTCAACATCTATTGAAAAACTCCTCTTTTTAGGAAAAAATAATATTATTCTAATTTGACAACAGGTTTATTGATAATTTTTAGATCTATATATTCTACTGCCAGGCCTTCTTCCTGAACCTTGTTAAGGATAGATTCCAGGAGCCTGAATTTCTCCACCAGGCCATGAGGCTGTCCAAAATAAATAATTGTCTTATCACTATAGGCTAGAAGATTATCCTTCTCCCTTTGATAAACTATAAGGTCAATCTTTCCCCTGCTCTTCATGGTAATTCCTTCCAGGGCCTGTACTATTTTCTCCAGTACTGGAGTAAACTCTACATATTCATTCTGAAAGGAATAGCCGACTCCTTTGATTTCCGGTACCCTGACCCTGCTAATAAGGGAATTATTCTCGAGTATAAAACCATCATTGCTAAATAATATATAACGTTCATTATTGATAATCCTGGCTACAGGATCCCTTTCCTTTACATAAATCCACAGGGTATCTGGATAGCTTTTTCTAATCTCTATATCCATGATATAGGGGTTAGTCAAAAGGCTTTCCTTAATTTTATTTTTATTTAAAAAGAATAAATTGGTTTCATAATAGGAGACCAGGTCTTCTTCCAATTCCACTCTAGTCAAGATATTTAAGCCGTATATCTCTATGTACCGGATATGGAAAAAGGGGGAGAGAATAAAGGAAACAAGGGCTAAAAGACTGATAAAAGCTATTATATAATAAAGCAGCTTATTATCGGACATGGTTGGACTCCCTACCCTCAGGCCATTTCTTTAAGTTTTTTTTTCATATTCTCCAGGAATAAATCTCCGACCCTGTAAACATCTCCAGCCCCCATGGTAATTACAAGATCTTTACTCCGTACAATACGTGTTAGATAATTAGCTGCATCTTCTATTTCGGCTATAAAGTCTACGGGGAAAGATTTCTTCCTGGCAATTTCTTCTCCTAAATGTCTGCCATCAATTCCTGGAATTGCTTTCTCTCCTGCTGAATAGATTTCCATAATTATCAGATGGTCGATATCATTAAAACAATTGATAAAATCCTGCATAAAATCCCTGGTCCTGGTATACCGGTGTGGCTGAAAAACTGCTATAATCCTCTCATAACCTGTGTTTCTGGCAGCCTTTAGTGTCGCTTCAATTTCTGTAGGATGGTGGGCATAATCATCGATGACCAATATATCCCCCAAAAGTCCCTTCTTTTCAAAACGCCGTTTTACACCTGTATAATTTTCAATTCCTTTTTTTATTTCTTCCTGCTTCATTCCTGTTTCCATAGCTATAGCAATTGCCGCCAGGGAGTTCAGGATATTATGCCGGCCAGGGACCTTAAGATTAATACTACCAATCTTTTGTCCCTCTATTTTCATTGTATATATACTGCCAAAAGGATAGAGTTTGATATCTGCTGCCTGAATATCACCTTTTTCGATACCATATGTAAGTACCCTGGGGTCTGAGCCGTCCACTAGATTCATCAGTTTTTCATCTTCAGCATTCAGGATTATCCTTCCCTCCTGGGGAACCTTGCGGAAAAATTCCGCAAAGGTCTGGAGTAATTTTTCTTCAGAACCATAAAAATCCTGATGCTCCAGTTCCAGATTTGTAACCGCTACTATCTCCGGATCATAATAGAGCAGTGATCCATCACTCTCGTCAGCCTCAGTAAGGAGATACTCACCCTCCCCGGCATAAACATTACCATTGATTATATCCATTTCTCCGCCCAACATTATCACAGGATCTTTTTTTCCCTCCAGCAATAATGTTGCAGTCATGGCTGTAGTACTTGTTTTACCGTGAGTTCCTGAAATGGCAATCCCCCTCAGCCCTTTCATTAGCTCTGCCAACATCTCTGCCCTTTTCAGTACCGGCAAGCCCTTCTCCCTGGCATAGCTTAACTCAGGATTTGTTTCCGGAATGGCACTGGATATTACAACCAGCTCTGCCTCCTGTACATTTTCTTCAGCATGGCCCAGATATACTTTTACCCCTTTGTTTCTCAGTTTATCCAGGAGATGTGAATCCTTCATGTCAGAACCGCTGACTACGTAACCTTTGTTGGCCAGGATTTCTGCTATACCACTCATGGAGATACCGCCAATACCGATAAAATGTATTCTTTTTATACCTTCCCTCACCTTAACCACCTCTTTTTCAAGACAACTATATCCTATGATAGGGAAAAATATAATGTTACTGTCTCTTTTCTTTTACCAGCTTTTCTGCCAGGCTGGCCAGTCTATCTGTAGCATCCGGTTTACCCATGCTCCTGCTCTTCCGGGCCATCTCTCTTAGCCTGTCATCATCAGCCAATAACTCCTCTATTTTTTCGATGAGAACCTGCCCGTTCAAATTCCGGTCCAGTATCACCACTGCTGCTCCCTGTTTTTCCAGGTCACGGGCATTGTATTCCTGATGATTTTCTGCTGCATGGGGATAGGGGATGAGTATTGCTGGAATCCCTTTAGCAGTAATCTCTGCCAGGCCTGTTGCTCCTGCTCTATAGACAACCAGATCCGCCACTGCATAGGCATATTCCATTTCCTTTAAATAGGGCAAGAGTCTGAAGTGTCTGTTTTCTGCCAGATTTATTCCTGCTTCTTCTATATCCTGGAGGACCTGTTGGTGGTTCTTTGGTCCTGTTATCTGAATAATCTGCACCTTATTATTTCCGGTAAAATGTTTATAGACCTCTATCATTGCCCTGTTAATACTCATGGCTCCCTGGCTGCCGCCAAAAACCAGGATAGTCTTCCGGCCTGCCTCCAGGCCCAGTTCCTCCAGGCCTCTTTCCCGCCCGGTCTCCAGAATCGCCTTTCTGACCGGATTGCCAGTTACTGAAAAGCTGCCTTTTATTTTCTCCGGAAAATAATCCTGGGCAGCAGCAAAATTAAGGGCTATGAAATCTACCCTTCTGGCCAAAAGTTTATTGGTAAAACCAGGATAAACATTCTGTTCATGGATGATAGAGGGAACTTTTAAATCAGTAGCAGCCAATACTACCGGCCCGGCTACAAAACCGCCAGTGCCCAGCACCAGGTCTGGTTGAAATGCCTTGATAATTTTTCTGGCCTGAAAGTATCCGATTGTGGTTTTAACTACAGAGCTAATTAATTTAGGTGATATCTTTCTTGGCAATGGGGCTACTTCTACTTCTTTATAGGGTAAGCCTTCTTCTTTGATTATCTTTCCTTCCAGGCCCCCTTTTGAACCCAGGTACAAAATATCCCATCCCTTTTCCTCCAGAGCCCTTGCTACTGCCAGGGCAGGGTATATATGGCCGCCGGTTCCTCCGCCGGTTATGATTGCTTTCATAAAATTACACCTCTTATCTTCTATATTATTCCAGGGCATAACGAGAAATATTCAGCAAAATCCCTACTGAAGACAACATAATCACCAGGGAAGTACCTCCGTAACTGATAAAAGGCAGGGTAATTCCGGTAACAGGCATGGAGGAGGTTACTACAGCTATATTAATCAAGGCCTGTAGTATGACCATGGAGGTAATCCCTGTTGCCAATAAAGAAGCAAATAAATCCGGTACACCAATTGCTATCTTCAACCCCCTCCAGGCAAAGAGAAAAAAGAGGAATAATACCAGGAGGGTTCCGATCAAGCCAAGTTCTTCTCCGATTATGGCAAAAATAAAATCTGTACCTGGTTCCGGCAGATATAAAAACTTCTGCTTGCTCTGGCCTAAACCGACCCCAAAGATGCCGCCAGACCCCAGGGCCAGCAATGACTGGATTATATGATAACCGGTATTCAGGGGGTCTGACCAGGGGTCCAGGAAGGAGAATAATCTCTCCCTCCTGTAATCTTCACTATAAATAAACACCAATAAGAGGGGGATACTGATCAGGATCAATAAACCAAGATGAGCATATCTGGCTCCGGCAACGAATAGCATTATAAATACAGTGCCGGCTATAGTTATGGCTGTACCCAGATCTGGTTCCAGAAGGATTAAAAGAAAAACAATCCCCAGGATGATCAGGGGAGGCATTAGTCCCTCGGTAAAGGATTTGACCTTCTCTCCCTTTCTGGCAAAAAACTGGGACAGGTAGATTACCATACCTAATTTAGCCAACTCTGAAGGCTGGATCCTGATCGGTCCAAAAATAATCCATCTCCTGGAACCGCCTACCACTTTTCCGATCCCTGGAATCAAAACCATTATTAAAGCTATTATAGTCAGAACAAGTATCAATTTAGCATATTTCTGGTAAATATGGTAATCCAGGTTCATGAAAAATATCATGGCCAGGACACCGATTACAGACCAGGCTAATTGGTGTCTGAAAAGGTAAAAACTGTCATTAAAATCCTCAAGAGCCCGTATTGAACTGGCACTTAAGATCATTATGAGTCCAAGCAGCATCAAAGCTATGACTACAGAAAGCAGGATATAATCGATGGTCTTCCTGTTTTCCAAGGTTCAATCCCCCTTAAATCCTCTATCTATCATCCTGGCAGGATTGCAGTAGTTCCCTGACCTGTTCCTGAAATTCCCTGCCCCTTTCCTGATAACTGGCATACATATCCCAGCTGGGGCAGGCAGGTGAAAGAAGCAGGCAGTCCCCTCCCTGTAATTCTCTGGCTGCAATCTCTACTGCCTCCTTCATATTATCTGCTATATGTATATTTATATTGGGAAAACCACTCTTTAATGCCACTTCCTGCAGTTTATATCTGGTCTCTCCCATCAGGACAAGAACCCTGACCCCTTCCTTGACAATCCTGCCCCATTCCGCAAAATCTGCATTACGGTCCTGTCCGCCAGCCAACAGGACAATTGGCCTGTCAAAGGACTGAATCCCCTTTATTGCAGAGTCAGGGTTGGTGGCCTTTGAATCATCGATTACAAGAATATCATCTTTCAGTCGGCAAACCTCTTCCAGCCTGTGTTCAGCACTTTTAAAGTTTTTAACTGTATCCCTGATTATTCCTGCCGGTACACCCAACAAATAGGCAGTGAGGGCAGCAAAGGCCGTATTCTGTACATTATGCAACCCCATAAGAGGAATATCAGCAGAAACCATGAGCTCTACTTCCCTATCCCCTTCGCTTACTATAAGTTTACCGTTGACAAAACTTATACCCCTATCGACCCTTTTCTCCAGGCTAACCTGATACACTGAACCTGGAAAATCTGCCACTGCCTTCATCACTTCCTGATCATCTAGATTGACGATGGCCAGGTCTGCAGCAGTCTGATTTTCAAAAATCCTTTTTTTGGCCAGCCAGTAATTTTCCAGTGTTTTATGCCTATCCAGGTGATCTGGACTAAAGTTTAAGAAAAGGCTGATATCAGGCCTGAAATCTACTATTGTCTCCAATTGAAAGGAACTTATTTCCACCACCAGCCAGTCCCCTTTGCCCAGATCTCCTATCTCGCTTATCAGGGGAATACCGATATTACCGGCTGTCTTTACCTTGCCCATTCCTGCCTTTTTAAGGATCTCTCCAATCAATTGGGTTGTCGTTGTTTTCCCATTAGTACCGGTAATGGCAATTATCTTTGCTTCCGTAAAATGATAGGCCAATTCTATCTCACTGATAATTGGTATCCCCTTCTCCCGGGCCTTTTTAAAAAAGGGTATATCCAGCGGGACCCCGGGACTGACAACAATCATATCACAGGAAAGGGACTTTTCTCCATGCCCCCCCAGCTCATATTCTATCTCCATATTTTTCAGCTTTTCCAGTTCATTTTTCAGGCCGGCAGCAGTCTTGCTATCTGATACAACCAGGTTTGCCCCCTTCTGATAAAGAAATTCTGCAGTTGCAACCCCTGTCCGGCTTAAACCGATGATAGCAATCCTCTTGCCCTTTATCTCTAACATAAAAAATCCCCTTTACTACTAGCAGATATAATCTAATCTCTAACTGATAATAAAAAACGAAAGTAAACCCAGAATGGCCAGAATAATACTGCTGATCCAGAAACGGGAAACTATTTTGGCTTCCTCCAGACCGGCCAGTTCGTAATGATGGTGAAGTGGAGTCATCCTGAAAATCCTCTTACCACCGCTAATTTTGAAATAACTTACCTGTATCATTACCGATAAGGCTTCCGCAACATAGATTCCCCCTATGATTACCAGGAAAAATTCTGTGCCGGAAAGGACTGCAAGGGCCGATACAGCACCACCCAGGGCCAATGAACCCACATCCCCCATGAAGACCTGGGCTGGATGGCTGTTAAACCAGATAAAACCCAGACAGGCCCCGCTGACAATCAGGGCATAAAGAGCCAGTTCTTTATAGCCCAGGGCAGAGCAGAGCACAGCCAGGGCAGTACAAACAATAAAGGTAACCCCTGCAGCCAGGCCATCCAGGCCGTCTGTCAGATTTACTGCATTGGTAAAACCAACCACTATAAAGACAATAAAGGGAATAAGCCAATAACCTGGATTGATTACCCAGCCTGTAAAGGGTATTAAAATGCTTTTCCCCATACCGGAATAAAAGACCACATATATGCCAAGCAGGAGGCCGACAAGAATCTGGCCAACCAGTTTTTCTCTGGCCCTCAAACCCAGTGAACGTTTACTGCGGATCTTTATAATATCATCCAGAAAACCAATCAGGCCCATCCCCAGTGTTGTTATCAGAGCCCAGATGACCTCTGTACCCAGATCCAGGAATATAAATGAAGAGATTAAAAGGGCAAAAACAATCAAGATACCACCCATGGTAGGGATACCTTTTTTCTTCTGATGGGAACTGGGGCCCTCTCCCCTGATCTGTTGTCCAAAATTAAGATACTCCAGGCCCCTTATTAGACCTGGCCCAAGTATTATCAAAATAAGAAATGGTAAAAAAACTGCAGTTAAATATAACATTCCTGTTTCCTCCAATAATTATTACAATTTATATTAGAGCATTATACCAGAGCTCTGACAATTTCCTCCATCTTCAGGCCGCGGGAACCTTTTACCAACAGTATATCTCCTGCCTGCAAATGATTCCTTAAGGCCTCAACTGCCTCCTGGTTATTCAGACATTCTACTATCTGGCTGGCTGCCATCCCTTTTTTTATGGCGCCTTCAGCAATCAGACCGGCTGTCTCTCCTACAGTAATCAGCAGGTCAGCTTTTTTCTCATATACATACTCCCCCAGGCTCAAATGAGCCGGTTTCTCCCTCTCCCCCAACTCCAACATAGCCCCCAGGGCCAGGATCAATCTTCTGCCCTTAATCTCTCCTGCAGCAGCTATGCTGGCTTCCATGGATAAGGGATTGGCATTATAGGTATCATTTATAATGGTCACCCCATCCTTTTCCTGCACATCCCAGCGCAAGGATGAGTAGTCCACCTCCAGCAGGCCTTCTTTTATCTCCTGCCAGCTGATTCCCAGCTGGCGGGCCACAGCTATCGCAGCCAGGGCATTATATACATTATACAGCCCGCTCCTGTCCATTTTTATTTTCTCCACTTCATTCCCGTAATGGACATTAAATTCCATACCGGTCCGGGTAGTGGTTATATTATCTGCATAAAGATCTGCCTCTTCTGTTAAACCATAATAGATAATCTTTTTTCCTGTAAAAACCTGGCCCATTTCCCGGACATAATCATTATCATAATTCAGGATAGCAATACCGGTTGCAGGAAGGGAGCTGATCAGCTCACTTTTTCCCTTTGCTACATTTTCGACTGAAAGGAGGGTCTCCAGATGGGTCTCTCCTACATTGGTAATAACAGCTATTTCCGGTCTGGCTATATCTGCCAGCAAAGAGATTTCACCTAGCTGGCTCATACCCATTTCCAGTACAGCAACTTCTTCTTCACCATCAAAATCCAGCAGGGTAAGGGGCAGGCCATAATGATTGTTCAAATTACCCCTGGTCTTTCTGGTCCTGTATTTTCTTCCAACCAGAGAAGCAATTATGTCCTTGGTGGTAGTCTTACCGGCACTGCCGGTAATGGCAATGACCTTCAGGCCTTTTAAAAGAAAGCGGTAGGCCCTGGCCAATTCCTGCAAAGCCCTGGTGCAATCCTCTACTTTAATTAGGGGTATATCCCTTCCCCTATCTCCTGTATCCACTATTCTTTCCACCACAAGGGCACTGGCCCCTTTTTCAATACATTCAGCAAGGAAATCATGGCCGTCAAATTTCTCCCCCTTGATAGCAAAGAACACATCCCCCTCTTTAATGCTCCTGCTGTCTATGGAAACACCGGTTATCTCCTGCGCTGGAGAGCCCTGGATGACCTTGCCGGATATACTTTTTGCTATGAACTCAGCAGTTAACTTCTTCACTTCAAACCACCCTTAATCCTATCCTCCAGAGCCTCCCTGGCTACCTGCCGGTCATCAAAGGGGATGATCTTATCCCTGAATATCTGGTAGGTTTCATGACCTTTACCAAAAAGCAGTACCATATCACCAGGGGCGGCCTTTTCTATAGCATAGAATATTGCTTCCCGCCGGTCCGGGAATATTTCATAGGGAGTTTCACTATTCTCCATTCCCTTCTCAATATCTTTAATAATGGCCAATGGATCTTCTGAACGGGGGTTATCAGAGGTCAGGATTACCAGATCACCATATTCTGCAGCTATCCTTCCCATCTCCGGTCGCTTTCCCTTATCCCGGTCTCCGCCACAGCCAAAAACAATAATTGTCTTACCTTCAGTCAGTTCATGGGCTGTCTTCAAAACATTTTCCATTCCATCCGGTGTGTGGGCATAATCCACAACCACAGTGAAATCCTGGCCTTCATCCACCAATTCAAAGCGGCCGGCAACACCGTTGACATTCTCCAGCCCGTCCTTAATCTCATCCCCACTTAAACCCATGGCATAACCACAGGCAATGGCCGCCAGGGTATTATAAACATTAAAAAGACCGGCCAACTTCATCTGGATGGAAAAATTGTATCTTCCCTGGACATCAAAGGAAACTCCAGTTGAATCCAACTTAATATTCCTGGCCTGAAAATCCGCATTTTTATTTATGCCATAGCTTAAGATTTCTCCCCTGGCAGCATCTATAATCTGTTCACTTTTGGGATCATCGATATTTACAATAGAAAAACCCCCGGCTTCCACCTGTTGAAATAGTCTGCTCTTGGCAAGCAAATATTCATCTATTGAATGGTGATAATCAAGATGGTCCTGTGAAATATTGGTGAAAATAGCTGCCCTATAATCCATACCCTGGACCCTCTTTAAATCCAGGGCATGTGAAGAAACCTCCATAACCACATGGGACAGATTTGCTTCCACCATTTCAGCAAAAAGGGCATATAAATCAAGTGATTCCGGGGTCGTCCTCGTTGCCGGTAAGGTTTTTTCACCGACAATATTTTTTATGGACCCAATCAGGCCGGTAGCCTTTCCCGCCTTATCCAACATGCCCTTGATTAGATAAGTAGTAGTTGTCTTACCATTGGTACCTGTAACTCCGATAAGCTCCAGTTTTTCCAGAGGATTATTAAAAAAAGTAGCTGCCAGATAAGCCATAGATTCCCTACTATCAGCTACTTCTACAATACTTATTCCTTCCGGATATTCTTCCAGCTCTTTTTCAACTATAATTGCCACAGCACCATTTTGAATCGCATTTTTAATATACTTATGGCCATCTGTTTTAAAGCCTTCAATACAGATAAAAAGACTACCTTCCTCCACCTGGCGGGAATCATAGGCAATTTTTTTAACCTCTACAGAAAGATCACCTATGGTTTTAAGAGGGCTTACATTCTGGATTAAATCTTTTAATTGCATCAAGGTTTACCTCCAACTAATTATTAAGCAAAATGAATTAATTTATACATCATTCTTTTGCTTCCACACTTATTTCAGTTCCGCCAGATACTCGCTCTCCTGCCTGAATATCCTGTTTGATGATTCTGCCTTTCCCTCTTACCTGTAAACGCAGGCCGATTTGTTCAAGCAAATAACTGGCTTCATCCACTGTCATGCCAGTCAGGTCCGGAACAGCAATCAGATAATTCCTGTCATAGTCTTCTTCAGAAAATAAAAGTATGGTTGTTCCCTCCACCACCCTGGCCCCGGCCAGGGGGACCTGTTTCTGTATTATATTATTCTTCCCTACAATTTTAACATCAAAACCTTCTTTCCTCAATAAGTTTTCTGCTTCAATAATCTCCATTCCAGATAATTCGGGAACAATCAGTAATCTATCAGCCTTATCTCCATCATCATGACGGACAGAAGGTGCTATATCCAGATAACGGATGATATCCAGAGCTATATTACGAAAAAGCGGTGCAGCTGTCTGGCTGCCATAATAGGGGTAGCCGGTCAGGTCATAAAGAACCACCAGGATTACCAGTTTAGGATTATCAATAGGTAATATACCGATAAAAGAAGAGTCATAAACCTCAACACCGTAATGCTTGGCAGTCCCTGTTTTTCCACCTATACGGTAACCATTAATGGCAGCACTACTTCCCGTACCATCAGAAACAACTTTCTCCAGTAGTTTTAAGGTCCGTTCTGCAGTCTCTTCAGATACTACCTGCCTTACCCGGACTGGTTCTATTCTTTCCACCAGTTTCCCTTCCGGAGTCCTGATCTCTTCAACCAGGCGGGGCTGCATCATTATCCCTTTATTGGCAATAGCCGATACAGCTGTTATCAGTTGTATCGGTGTTACAGTGAGTCCATGACCAAAAGACATGGTGGCCAGTTCTACCGGGCCAATGGAATCATAATTAGACAATATACCGGCAGCTTCACCGGGAAGTCTTATGGATGTCTTTCTTCCAAAGCCAAAAGCCTGAATATAATTATAAAAGGATTCCTTGCCCAGCCTCATTCCTACCTGGACAAAACCAGGGTTACAGGAATTCTGTACAACCTCAGCAAAGGTCTGGCTCCCATGACCTCCATATCTCCAACAATTAATCCTTTCACCACTGACCAGTATATGGCCGGGGTCCACAAAGATATCATATTCGTTAACTACCCCGTCCTCCAGAGCAGCAGCTGTAGTGATTATCTTAAAGGTAGAGCCTGGCTCAAAACTATCGGAGATAGCCCTGTTCCTCCAATTTTTCTGGGGATAATCAGCAAAATTATTCAGATCATAATCCGGCCTATTGGCCAGGGCCAGGATTCCTCCGGTTTCAGGATCCATTACAATTACAGTACCGCCAGAAGTTTCAAACTCATTTATGGCCTTATCCAGTTCCCGTTCTACTATATATTGAATAACTTCATCTATGGTCAAATAGATATTATAACCGTCCTGAGGTGTTACATATTGCTGGATACCATCAGGGATATATCTGCCGGCTGCATCCCGCTCAATTCCTATCTTACCAGGTTTCCCCCGTAAATATCTGTCATAGGATAATTCCAGGCCTTCCAGACCCTGGCTGTCTATACCGGCAAAACCCAGGATATGGCTGGCCAGGTTTCCCTTGGGGTAATATCTCTTGCTCTCTTCAGTAAATTCAATCCCAGATAAATTTTGTTTCCGTACCGCTTCGGCTACCTCTTCAGACACCTTCCTTTTTACATAAACAGCACTGGCCCTCCGGGTTATCCGGTCATATACATAATCATATTCCAGATCAAGAATATTTGACAATACCCGGGCAGTTCTGGCCGGTTCCTTCACCTCCATCGGTATTGCTACAATAGTCTCACTGCTGCCGCTTATGGCCAATTCCCTGCCCTTACTGTCATAGATTATACCCCGTTTAGGCTCAACCATTAACTCCCTGGTCCTCTGCTCCAATGCTTTTTTCTGGTATTCAGCACTATTAATAACCTGTATCCAGGTTAATCTCGTTGAAAGAAGTATGATAAGTAGAAAAAAAAGAAAAAACAATATTATAATTCTTTTTCTAACCTGTAAATGAGGATAAACAGACAATTCTATAATCCCCCTGTACTAGCGCATTTCTTCCGCCCTGACCGTATTCATCCTTTTCAGAAAATCATTAATAACCCTGACAAAGAAGATTTCCCTTCCAGCCGGTCCTGGATAAATATCTTCCTCTTCATTTGCACTATTTTTCAGTAAGACAAATTCCACCTTTTCAGGTTCTACCATGTTTAATTCATTTTTTGCTATCCTTTCAATCCGGGCTACAGACATCTCCCGGGCCAATTTCAGATTCAGCTGGTCAATCTCCCTTTGAATATTATTAAACTCCTCTTCCAGCTGGCTTAACCTGTAATTAAGGTGGGCCATCCGCACAAACTGACCAATATATGTTGCCAGGATAAAAGCAAAGAAGACCAGCAGAAACAGGCATAGAAAGGCCTTCTTTCCGGAAAAACATTTATTACTGGTGCTTTCTCCATTATTTTCTTTTTTGCCATTATAGCTGTAATTATAATTATTCTTTAACAAGTCTATTCACCCACCTTTTTATTTAGAACAGGCAAGTATAGTCCACCGACAATTCTCTACTGGATTTTCTCTGCAACCCGTAATTTAGCACTCCTGGCCCGCGGGTTTGCGGCAAGTTCCTCCTTACTGGCAGTTACCGGTTTCCGGGTTATTATCTTCACTTCGGCTTTTTGATCACAGACACAGACGGGAAAGTCCGGTGGACAACTACATCTCCGGGCTAATTCCCTGAATTTATTCTTCACAATCCTGTCCTCCAGAGAATGGAAACTGATTACACAGATTCTCCCTCCGGCCTTCAAATATGGTACTACCCTATCCAGCAGCTCCTCCAGTTGGTTTAACTCATCATTGGTAGCAATCCTCAGGGCCTGGAAGGTTCTCCTGGCCGGATGCCCGCCGCTTCTCCTGGCGGCAGCAGGTATAGCTGTCTTGATTATCTCCACAAGTTCCAAAGTAGTTTCAATTGGTTTTCTCTGACGGTAATCAACTATAAAGTCAGCAATCCGGGAGGCCCATTTCTCCTCACCATATTCCCTAATTATCCTGGTTAACTCCTCCTGAGGATAGTTATTGACAATATCTCTTGCTGTCAGTTCCTGCTTCTGGTCCATCCTCATATCCAGGGGGGCATCATGATTATAACTGAAACCCCTTTCCGGATTATCAAACTGTGGTGAAGAAACACCGAGATCAAACAGCATCCCGTCCACTTCTCTGATCCCTATTTTCTCCAGTATTACCGGGATATTTATATAATTATCATGAAATAGAAAAAGGTTCTCCAATCCCCTGTATCTTGCTTTTACCTTCTTGATTGCTTCTATATCCCTGTCAATACCCAGCAGCTTACCTGTTCCCTGCAATTTTTCCAGGATTGCTTCAGTATGGCCGCCGCGGCCAAGGGTACCATCTATATATATGCCGTCTCTTTTACAGTTTAAATATTCAATTGTTTCCTCCAACAATACCGGTTTATGCTCTTTATTCATAGTATAAACATCCTATACAGATTTTTATATATTAAATTCCCAACTCTTCCATGGCTGCAGCAATGTCCTCATAGGAATTCTCCGCTTCTTTCATGTAAACATCCCATCTTTCCTTAGCCCAGAGCTCTATTCTATTGGCCAGGCCGATAATTACCAATTCCTTATCTATCCCTGCATATTCACGCAGATTTGCAGGAATGGAAATCCTCCCCTGCTTGTCCAGTTCGCATTCTGTGGCACCGGAAAAGAAAAACCTGACAAAAGCCCGGGCATTCTTACTGGTAATCGGAAGAGTCATTAATTTTTTCTCTAAATCAGACCATTCATGCATAGGATACACAAAAAGGCAGTTGTCTAAACCTCTTGTGGTAATAAACTTCTCTCCTAATGCATCGCGAAACCTGGCCGGTATTATCACCCGGCCTTTGGGGTCCATATTATGTTGATATTCTCCCATAAACATGAGGTACCACCTTCCTGGTGCCTTCCCCCACTTTTACACCACTTACCCCCACTTTTCCCCACTCTAATTCTATTATTCTTTATCCTGCTAAAAACTCCTTCTTTTTAAAAATTATTTCTAAAAATTTTTCATGAATTTATTATTTTAATCAATAGCATTTTTCCCCCGGGCTAAAATAAATATTAATTAAAGAAATTCTGCACTTTTTTATAGATTGATTCATATAATAAAGGTGAAAAGGAGGATAAGGATGAAAATAAATTTTTTCTTTGCCTGGACTAAAAATAAAGATAAAAGCAATGAATACACTAAATCCATCGGCGGTGGTTTTAAATTACCTTCTTTCCTCAGATGGCTTAATATTTTCAGAAGAAATTAAGTCCTGTATATACATCACCCTCAGGGATAAATTAAAAAAGCAACCTTCAAAAAGGTTGCTTTATCATCATTTTTATTTTTCCAGGAATTTTACCGGGCTTATTTAAAATCATCCAGATTTCTGGCCCGGATAAGACTGGTCTCTCCAAATTTATCCCTGATAAAATCTATGGTTTTCGTCAAGTCATCCGTCTTTTGATTATTTTCAAAGAGTGACAATTGTTCCGGCCCCTCTGGAGAAAGATTGCTGACTCCTACTCCCAATAACCTTACAGGCTGGTTCAACAATTTATTTTTCTCCAGCAGATAAATAGCTTTTTGATAAATTACATCTGTATTATTTGTCCCCACAGCGATACTGATACTCCTGGTGTAGGTTGTAAAATCACCATATCTGATTTTAACATCTATTGTATTACCGATCAGGCCTGCTTTCCGCAAACGCCTGGATACCTTGCTGGACATCCTCAGGAGACTGGACAGAATTGCATTTTTATCACTTATATTCTCGGCAAAGGTCTCCTCATGACTGATGGACTTAACCGGATTATCTACCTCAACCTTCCTGTTATCTATCCCCCTGGACAAATAGTAAAGACGGATACCGTTTTTCCCCAGCAGGTTTTCCAGTTCCTCAAGGGGAAGGGTCTTTAAACGGCCTATGGTATCTATTCCCCTGCTCCTCAGGATTTCCGCTGTCTTTTTCCCCACACCCCAAATCTTATTTACATCAAGGGGTTCCAGTATCCTGTCTATATCTTTATCCTCTATTACAAAAAAGCCGTCCGGCTTCTCCATATCCGAAGCCAGTTTAGCCAGGAATTTATTCCTGGCCAGACCAATGGAGGCTGTTAAACCAAATTTATTATAAATATCCTCTTTGATCCGCCTGCCAATCTGGATAGAATCACCAAAAAGGCGGGAACAACCAGTCAGGTCCAGAAAGGCCTCATCAATGGAAATTTGCTCAACAAGGGGGGTATATTGATAAAATATTTCAAAAATCTGCCGGGAAACCTCACTATACCTTTCATGCCTGCCTGGCAAAAAGACTGCATCAGGACAGAGCCGTTTTGCCTCAACAATTGGCATGGCCGAATGAACACCATATTTTCTGGCCTCATAGGAGGCTGTAGAAACAACCCCCCGGTTACTTAAACTTACTCCGCCAACAATGACCGGTTTCCCTTTTAACTCCGGTTTATCCATCTGCTCTACAGCAGCATAAAAAGCATCCATGTCTACATGCATGATATTCAGAGCCATGGATCATCCCCTTATTTCCTATGCCAGTCAAGGGCTAATTTTATCAAATCATCGATTAAATCACTGTATTTCAGTCCCGTTGCTTCCCACATCTTGGCATACATGCTATATCGGGTAAAGCCTGGTATTGTATTAATTTCATTAAGTAAAATTTCCTTATCTTCAGTCAGGAAAAAATCAACCCTGGCAAAACCCCTCCCATCAACGGCTTTGAAAGCCCTGATTGCTAATTCCCTGATCCTGTCAATAGTCTCCTCGTCTAACTCAGCAGGGATGATCAATTCTGTACTATCATCCTGATACTTGGCATTATAATCATAAAACTCCTTGTTAATCCTGATTTCTCCAGGCAGGGATGCTGAGATATTTGTGTTACCCCTTACAGAACACTCTATCTCCCGCCCTTTTATATACTCCTCAATGACAATCCTGTAATCATATTTCAGGGCTTCAGCCAGGGCAGCCTCTAAATCTTCAGCCTTTTTAACTTTTGTTATACCAATACTGGACCCCAGATTGGCCGGTTTTACGAAACAGGGCCACAATATCTCCCTGTCTATCCTCTCAATTATTGTTTGTAAATTTTCTTTAACCTCTTTTTCATTGACCACTATGTATCTTCCCTGGGGCAGCCCATGTACCCTGAATAAATCCTTCATAACTCCCTTATCCATGGCTGCTGCTGAACAAAGGACCCCGGCTCCTGCATATGGAATGTCAAGCATCTCCAGTAAGCCCTGCAGCCGGCCGTCCTCCCCATAAGGCCCATGTAAAACCGGGAAAACCAGATCCAATTCTGTTTCCAGGAAAGGCTTCAAAGTAAGGGATATCAATCCTTCCTGCTCCTCGGGGACCACTTTAATACTCTCATCCCTTAATATCTCCAGAGAGTTCTCCGGTGCAAACCAATACCCTTTTTTGGAGATAGCAAAAGGAATGAGTTCATATTTATCTTTATCTGCTGCCTGATAAACTGATCTGGCAGACAAGATTGATATTTCATGTTCCTGGGAACGTCCTCCAAAAACAAGTCCAACACGTAATTTACTCAATTATATATCCCCCTTCTATAAATTACTCCTATAAATCAGTTTATTCAAATAAATCAATATTATCCCGGCTATATTTGTAAGAACCCCTCTCCCAAAATATATAATATCTTAGCAAATTTCTGACTCAGGGTCAAGATAATCTTGACTTTCGTCCTAATTATTGTTAAAATTTTATCAGTAATAATAATTACTGATAAAATGAAAGGGGTTTAAAAATGTCAAACTCAAAACCAAAACATAGAATGACAAAACAGAGAAAACTAATCCTGGAAGTACTACGCAATACCGATTCCCATCCTACAGCAGACTGGATTTATGAACAGGTAAAAAAAGAAATCCCCAATATCAGTCTTGGAACTGTCTATAGAAACTTGAGGCTATTGAGTGAAATGAAAAAAATACGGGTTCTGGATTTTGGCAGCTCCTATAGCAGATTTGATGGCAACCCACAACATCACTATCATTTTATCTGTGACAATTGTGAAAAGATATTCGATTTAGACATGCCTGTAAATAAAAAATTAAATGAAAGGGTAAATAATGAAACAGCATTTTTAGTGAAAAGTCATAGAATAGATTTTATAGGTTTATGCCCGGAATGTCAGAAAACGATATAGATTTCAGCCAATAATAACCCGCTAGTTATAATTAGCGGGGTTTTTTTATTCTTTATTATTGTTTTCAATTGCTTTTTTGGCTAAACTATCAACCCGTTCATTGTAGACATCACCGGAATGCCCTTTTACCTTTATCATCTCTACATTAAATCTGGAAACCAATCCATCCAGCTCTTTCCATAGATCCTGGTTTTTGACTGCTTTCCTGTCTGCGGTCTTCCAACCCCTCTTTTTCCATCCTGGTAACCATTCCTGCAGGCCCTTGACCACATATTCAGAGTCTGAGATAATTTTCACATTACAACCCTCTTTAATCAAGTCTTTAATATATTTTAAAGCCTCGATAACGGCTGTCATTTCCATCCTGTTGTTGGTCGTCTCAGGATTATATCCACTAATTTCTTTTTCCTGATCACCATCTATAATCAATGCTGCATAACCACCCGGTCCTGGATTTCCAGAACAGGCCCCATCTGTATAGATATATATCACATTATCTCTGTCATTCTTAGACATTTTATTTTTCTCTCCTTATTTAAAAGACTTTATCAAGTATTGCTGCAAGGAATAACAGTAAGCCGAACAACTGATAGACCTGAACAGTCCTCAGATTAGCAAGAATCAGTTCAGGAACATTATCATAATATTTACGCGCTGTCTTTATGGCTTCAATTACCAGGGGAATACTTACAAAAGGCAAAAGCCAGAAAGGATTGCGGAATACAATGAAGATCAAAAATAAAGAAAGATAACTTAAAGCAAATAATAATATATAGACTACAATGGCCTTCTCTCTTCCCAGGCGCACTACCCAGTTCATTTTGGCTCCCTTTTTATCAGCATTGTAGTCTGGATACTGGTTGATCCACAAAACATTGGTAATCAACAGGCCGATAGGCAGGGAAACAAGAATGATCACAGGAGATATGGTGTGGGTCTGTACCAGGTATGTTCCCAGGACTATTAAGGGTCCAAAGGTCAGGCCTACGGTCAGCTCTCCTAAACCCCGGTAAGCCAGTTTAAAGGGTGGCAGGCTGTAAATAATGGACAATAAAAACCCTATTACTCCAATAATAAATACCTTCGGTTCACGGTAAACACTGATATAGATGCCAATCAGGGCAGCTACAGTCATTGTCAGTACTGCAATTACTTTGGCTTCAAAAACAGTTAATTTTCCGTCTACAATGGTTTTCTTACCACCACTGAAAGCTGTCCGCTCATCTTCCTTTACAAAAGTATCTACCCCGGAATTATAATCAACAACTTCATTAATGGCATTTTTCCCGATTTCAATTAGATATATGCCGGTAAGTGTCCAGATAAACCAATAAAGATTAAAGGTCCCTTTTAAATTATAGGCAAGAGCGGCAGCTACTAACATAGGTACTGTTGAAGCAATCCATATTTTCGGGTCAGCTAATTGCCAGAATCCATGCCATCTTCTTTTTATGTCACTCTTCATAATACATACTCCTCAACCTATTTATAAAAGTCTATTTATATATCATTAACGCACTACACCTATATTCTTAACCGGCCAGAACCTGAACATCATTCTGCCCATAATACGTTTTTCAGAAACAAAACCCCAATACCTGGAATCAAGGCTGTTACCGGAATTATCCCCCAAAACATAATAATAATCCTTATCCAGGACCAGCTCTTTCCCTTTAATCAATTCCAGTAATATATCCCGGTCATAGATCGGCCCTGTATTGATATTTTCATTCAAGACAATATTTGCACTGATGATATAGATATTTTTCAAAAGATCAGGATTTTTACTAACCCTCTCTCTTAAATGATCCAGGGAATATATTTGCCCATTGAGTCGGAAAAAACCATCCGTTAATTTAATCCTGTCTCCCTTTTCAGGCACCTTCCAGACTCTTTCTCCCTGCAAGGTATTATTGTTAAAATAGCTTTTATCACTATTCAACTTTTCACCATTTATATAAACTGCCTCATCTTTAATCTGTACATACTCACCTGGTAAGGCAATCAATCTCTTTGTATATCTTTCCTTATCTAAAAGGGGTTCTTTAAAAACCAGGATTTCCCCTCTTTCTGGATCGCGAAATCTATATGAAACCTTATCAGCAAAAAATCTTTCTCCCGGTTTAATGGTTGGATACATAGAACTTGTCGGTACAGTATAATTACCCAGATAAAAATACTGGATAATAAAAACCAGAATTAAAGCGATGATTATGGTCTGCGTCCAGTCCAGGACACCGCTCAATAATTTAATCCTGGACTTCTCCCTGATATTGAATTTTAATGAAAGTTTATCAATTAGATATTCCCTTAATTTTTCCAGTTTAATATTGATAAAATTATTATCAAAAAAAAGATAAAAAACCAGGAATCCAGTCAATACCAGATATAAAAAGCCATACAGTATTTTTACCAATATCATCATCTCCAGGTAGATTCATTTTTATCATACTTAATAAATCAGTTATTTTCTTTTCTTAGGTGAAAAATACCCGCCACTTATAGGATTTATATTATTGACAGTTATAAAAGCATTTTCTTCGAAATCATAAATGACCTGCTTTAGCCTGTCCAGGTCCTTACGGTTAAAAACAATATGTAGTATTTTTCTGTGTCCTTCTCTGCCCTCAGCATCAATAACAGTTACACCAAAACCATTTTCCCGCAGATGTTTAACCAGTTCATCATTTTTTTCTTCCTTTACAACAACCTGGGCAGCCTGTTTCCCAAGGGCTATCCTGTTTTCAATAGTGATACCAATATAATTACCACAGGCAAATCCCAGGGCATAAGCAAGTATATTACCTGGATTGTCCAGGTTGCTAACAACCTTTCCCAGAGCCATAACATAGATACTGACTTCAAAAAAGCCTATTAAGGCTGCCTGTAACTTTCTCCCCTGAACTACCATCAACATCCTGATGGTGGCCAGGGTCACATCTGAGGCCCGGGCAATAAAAATAAATAGATATCCTGTTAAAAAGCTCATTTTTAATCCCCCAATATAAAAAAAGAAGTAGAGTTTTATACCCTACTATTTATTATATACCAATATTAATATTTATCAACCTTATTAAATATTTTTCTCTTGTTAACCGGAGTAATTTCGATAAATTATATTAAATTTAGTAATTTAGTACCTGATTAATTTTTAACCACACCTTCAAAACTGCATACAGGAAATTTTGAGATTAAGCCCTCGACCTATTAGTACTGGTCAGCTAAATGTGTTACCACACTTACACCTCCAGCCTATCTACCTGGTCATCTAC
>JAAYRT010000130.1 GCA_012518635.1 Halanaerobiaceae bacterium
CTGACCAGGCCGATGGCTCTGGATTCCGGTCTTTCCACAATTCCGCCAACTACATATTCTGGATCATTACAAAGTAAAACCTGGGCAGTATTGGCTCCCACGTATTCTACCCTGCCTACCAGGGCTCCATCATAAGTAATTACAGGCATCCTTTCCTCTATACCATCCCGGGAACCACGGCTAATTATTAGACGGTTATCCCAATTGGATAGATTATAGGCAACCACATGGGCACCAATACTCTCAAAGGATAACTGTTCTTTAAAAGATAAAAGTTCCCTGAGCCGGATATTTTCCCTTCTATAATAGTCATTTAATAATAATTGAATTCTCTGTTGGGAAAGTTCTTTTCTCAACTGTTCATTGGTCTCAATCAGATCATCAATATTAATAACCGCATTCCAATATGATTTGAAAGTATCGACAAAAGAACTTATACCTTTCACTATTGGTGTTATAAGGTTATAAAAACCCTTTTTCAGCCAGGTAAGAACAGACAGGTCCTGATCTGAGAATCTGCTCAAGGCCAATTCCGCTATTATTATCAAAAGCAGAATAATAATTATAACAGTTTTATGATCTATCCTCCTCAAAAAATCACCACCTGATCATAAGTTCAAGATGTGAGTCAAGAAATTCTCTTATTGGTAACCAGAACATCTTTCAGTGATTTTATTTCTTCCAGGGCAGCTCCGGTACCTTTAGCCACACAATCCAGCGGTTCGTCAGCCAGATGTACTGGCATCTGGGTTTCCTCCATCAGGCATCTATCCAGCTCCTTCAATAAGGCACCGCCTCCTGTCATGACTATACCCCTGTCCATTATATCGGCAGCCAATTCAGGGGGAGTCTGTTCCAGTGTGGCTTTGACAGCCTCAACAATTGCAGTTACAGGCTCCTTCAAAGCCTCTCTGATTTCACCTGAATTTATGTTCAGCAATTTTGGCAGCCCTAAAACAAGGTCCCTGCCCCTGATTTCCTTTATTTTTTCTTCTCCATTTTCGAGGGGAATAGCTGAACCTATTTCAATCTTGATCTCCTCTGCAGTCCTCTCGCCGATCATTAACTTATATTTTTTCTTTATATAATTTACTATACTCTGGTCCATATCATCTCCACCAATACGGATAGAGCGGCTGCTGACTATGCCGCCAAGGGAGATTACCGCTACCTCTGTTGTTCCCCCTCCTATATCTACGATCATATTGCCGGTTGGTTCATGGACCGGCAGGCCGGCACCTATTGCCGCTGCCATCGGTTCCTCTATCAGATAGGCTTCCCGGGCCCCTGCATTCATGGCTGCATCCAGAACAGCCCTCTTTTCTACTTCCGTTACGCCGGAAGGGACGCAGACAATTACCCTGGGGCGGACCAGCCTGGTTCTCTTATGGGCTTTCCTGATAAAATATTTAATCATTGCTTCAGTGACATCAAAATCAGCTATCACACCGTCTTTCATTGGTCTGACGGCAACTATATTACCAGGAGTACGGCCAATCATCCTTTTGGCTTCCTCACCAACAGCCAGTACCATCTCTTTATCCTTCCTTAAAGCAACTACAGAAGGCTCCCTGAGCAATACTCCCTTTCCTTTTGCATAAACTAATGTATTTGCAGTTCCCAGATCTATACCCAGGTCCCGCGAAAATGGTGCACTAACTAATTTAAATACCATGAATATTTCTCCTTTCTTATCTTAAAGCTCTTATTTTAACTGGTAGAAAAAATAAGCCGGGAAAATCCTTTATTATCACATTATATTATAATATTTAATTTAGATCATCCCCTCCTCCCTCATGCTATAATAGATTCCATCACCTATAATCACATGATCCAGTACATCTATACCCATAATTTCTCCCGCAGCCAGCAATCTCTTTGTAATGCTTATGTCCTCTCTGCTGGGCTCCGGTATACCACTGGGGTGATTATGTGCCAGGATCATCGCTGCAGCACTGCGTTTAATTGCCTCTTTAAAAACCTCACGGGGATGAACTATGGAACTGGACAAACCTCCTTTACTGATCAGGGGTACTGATATAACCTGATTTTTTATATCCAGAAGGATTACTTTAAATACCTCCTGGGTCAAAAAACGCATTTCTGGCATCAACAACTGGACAACATCCTCTGGAGTACGTACAATATCCTTCTCTTCCCGTTCCAAGGAAGCCAGTCTTTTACCCAATTCCACTACTGCTTTAATCTGGGCTGCCTTTGTATTACCTATCCCTTTTACCTCTATTAACTCATTAATAGATAAATAATTCAAGGCCTTTAAACCACCAAATTTATTAATTATATCCTGAGATAGTTCTACGGCAGTCCTCTTATTATTGCCAATCCTGATTATTAAGGCCAGTAACTCTGCATCTGTTAAACTTTCAGCTCCATATTTAATAAGTTTCTCACGGGGGCGTTCATCTACAGGCATCTCTTTGATAGTAAATCTATACTCTACAGAGCCCATATCCTATCTCCCCACCTTTTTATTTATAGAGCATCTTTTATTTATTTTGAAATATTGATACTCCAAATTCCTTTAACATTCTTACCAGTTTATGAATCGGTAAGCCGACTACAGTATAATAGGAACCATTTATCCTGTCAATAAAGGCACCACCAATACCCTGTATTCCATATCCGCCGGCCTTGTCCATCGGTTCTCCGGTCTTCACATAATTTATTATATCATCATCTGAGATAGACCCCATATAAACCCGGGTCTGGTCATAAGCAAGCTCTATTCTTCCTGAACTGCTGTCATAAACGGCTAGTCCAGTGATGACAGTATGTTCTTTATTCCGGAGTCCTTTCAACATCTCAATTGCTTCCCGGGAATTGGACGGTTTGCCCAAAACCTTCCCTTCCAGAACCACAATGGTATCTGATCCTATTACCAGGGCATTTTCCATTGATTTGCCTATCTCTTCTGCTTTAGCCTTTGATAGCGCCATGACCATCTCTTCAGGCGGCAGGCCATTAAATTGCTCTTCCTCAATTGTGCTCGGCATAACAATAAAGTCCAGGCCCAGCATTTTTAATAAATCCTGCCGGCGGGGTGAACTGGAAGCAAGTACAAGCCTAGCCATCTTCATTCCCTCCACTGGTAAAAACTGATAAATGCCCTGTAGTAAAATATGTGATTAAGCCTACGGCAATTCCGGTCGGTATAGCGACTAGAGTTAAATAAGGCAGGTAATAAAAGATACCTGGATTTGAGATAATTAGATAGGCAATCAGCAGCTGTCCCAGGTTATGGAACACAGCCCCGATTACACTGACTCCAATTAAGCTGAACTTCTCTTTCATAAAGTAATAGACTGCAGACATAAGCAGATAGGCAGTCAGCCCACCGCCCAGGCCAAGATAAAAATTTATACTCAAAAATGTCCCTGCAAAAAGGGAACTCAGAAATACCCTTAAGAAGAATATAAGTAAACCGCCTTTAAAACCAATTATAACCAGGGCAATCAAATTCACTATATTGGCCAACCCCAGTTTTGCACCGGGAACCAGCATAGATACAGGAAGCATTGCTTCAACAAAATGCAAAATCAAACCTAATGATACCAATAAACCAATAAGTACTAATTTTCTTGTATTACCCATTTGATAACCTTTCCTGTTTATAGTCTCCATGCATACATAATTAATTCAATATATACCCTGAATAATCCTTTATCATTTTGAGAAAAATATCAGGAAAATACAGGGACATTCACCAGCTTACACCATCCAGGCCAGTCTCTTCAGCCTCTATCCAGACCGAAATCTGATTTGGTATGCAGATGATCATAGGCCCCACATCCTGAACCCAGCCTGTCTTTACACAGGTTTTTTCCAGGTCAGCAGGAGGTGCTTCTTTTATCCTGACACTGCCGTTATATGCTTCGATTATACTTGTACCTATGGGCCCTTCAACCTCTACATAAAGGGGCTCTGTACCATAGGTGCTTTCCAGGGCTATCCTTATCTCCTCTTCATCACCCTTCTGTATTATGATTACCCTTTCAGTGCCTTCTGCTACCCGGGCCCGGAAAGGATTAAAAAAGGGCAGGAAAATTCCTAAAATGCTTAAGAGCAATAATATGGAAATCAATATTTTGTCATATCCAGTTAAATAACTCCATAAATTTTTCATATCATTTACTCCAATCCTACACCAAAGATAAGGCAATCCATTAGATTATTGTAACATTTTTTTACATTAAAGTCTAGATTTTATATTAAGAAAGTAAAAAAATCAGGAATTCCTCTAAAAAAAATTCCTGATTTTATAGCAATGAAATATCTTTCATGAATAAACATTAGTATAATTAATCCAATCCACTGGTACTCATTGTCTCAACAACTTTTGATTGATTTACAACAAAAATTAATATAGGCACTATCATCAAAACCAGACCTACTGCAGCCCCAACACCTGCCCGGGCTATACCGCCCCAGATAATTTGAGTTAAGGCATAAGGTAAGGTTTTTAATTTCTCACTATAAATAAAACGGCTTCCTGTTTCCCGCCACAATTGCTGAACAGAAAGAATCATCAAGGTTAACCAGGCTGGTTTAACAATAGGCATCACAATTCGCCAGAAAATAGTTAATTCATTTGCCCCGTCAACCCTGGCTGCTTCAAGTAATTCGTCCGGGATCATTGCTACTATAAACTGTCTCATTAGGAAAAGGCCTAAGCTCATACCCCAGGTCGGAATGATTAAAGCAGCATAAGTATCGACCCAGCCTATTTTGGCCATAATTAAATAATTAGGAATAGCTGTTACCTGGTAGGTAAACATTAAAGATAAGACTACTGTCTGAAAGAGAAAGGGTTTAAAAAGAAATTCATGTTTTGCCAGGGGATATGCAGCCATAGATGCAAGGATTATATGTCCTGCAGTCCCGAGTACTACCAGCAATAATGTATTAAAAAAGTATCTTGTCATAGGAACCCAGGACTCCCCCATCAGGACAAAAAGATCAACAAAGTTTTTAAATGTCGGATTCCGGACAAAAAACTGCGGAGGATATAACCATAATTCATTTAATGGTTTAAAGGCCTGGCTGATCATAAATACCAGAGGAATAGCAGTAAAAACAGCACCTACTGCCAGAATAATAAAAAGAAAGAGGTCTCCCCCTACTGAACGGTTTAATCTGTTACGTCTAATCCTGAACTTAAGTTTCATCTTTTTACCCCCCATTAATCCCTTAATTTAGACAAATACTTTTGCACAACTCTCTGTGTTATAACCATAAAGGCAAAAAGGACTACAGCTATGGCTGAAGCATAGCCCATTTCAAAACGAATATTACCATAATCCATCAGATGGCTAACTATTGTTCGTGCAGCATAGTCAGTGCTGGGAAAACCGGCCAATTGAATTAACTGGTCAGCAGCAGCAAAGGATTGAGTGATAGTCATAATCGCCCCAAACATCATGTGGGGAACTATCTGCGGCAGGGTTATATACCATAATTCCTGCCACCTGTTGCGGATACCATCAACAGCGCCAGCTTCATAGAGAGACTTGTCTATACCCTGTAAACCACCGATAAAAGAAAGGAAACTTGTACCGAGACTGGACCAGAGAACACAAAGTATTGAAACAGGCATTATATATTTGGGATCTTGAAAAAATTGAATTGGTTCTGTAATAATACCCCAGTAGAGTAAGATTCCATTAACATAGCCATAGGCACTGCCATCAAACATTATCCTCCAGATAAAATACCCCTGGCCAGTTAAGGCCGGAGCATAAAATAACAAGGTCAGAAAGGCCCTGATTTTAGGTTTCAACTCATTGATCATCCAGGCCAGTAATAAGCAAGCAAAAAAGCTGATTGGCCCGGTCACCAGGGCAAAAACAAAGGTATTTTTTATAGCAATTAAGAAAACATCATCATCAAGAAAGAGCTGCAAATAATTATGCAGTCCCACCCATTGTGGCGGTTCCAGCATATTATAATAAGTAAAACTCAAGACAATAGCAACAAGCACAGGGAGTATTGTAAAAACGAAGAAGATAATCCAATAAGGCATTACGAGTAAATAAGAAACCTTATTTTCTTTTATATCATTCATTACATATCTGGAAACACCTTTTATTTTTGCACTGATCCCCCTAATCAGTCCCTTGTTACTTTCTATAACAGGCTGCATAAAATAACCTCCACTCCTAAAATCTATCTCCTTTTATCCCGGGTTTAATCAAGACCTTCATTCCAGTACATTCTCCAGTACTCTTCCGGTAGTTTTTCCAGCTCAGTCTCCAGACCAAATTC
>JAAYRT010000131.1 GCA_012518635.1 Halanaerobiaceae bacterium
CCAGAACCATTAAAAAAATATTAAAATAAGCTATATAAGTGATATGGAGGTAATGATAGAGGATGCAGATAGGGAAAATTCCAGGTAAGAAATTAGAGGAGATTATCTTAAATAAGATCACTTATAAGAGGGATGATGTCCTGCTCCATGCCGGACTTGGGGAGGACAGTGCAGTTGTAGATCTGAAAGGGGATCTGCTGGCCATAGCTTCTGATCCCATTACCGGTACCAGTAAGAATGCAGGCTATCTGGCTGTTCACGTCGCCTGTAATGATCTGGCAGCAGTCGGTGCAGAGCCTGTTGGTATACAGGTGATACTCCTATTGCCGGAGACTATAAGGGAAGAGGAAATCGCCTGCCTGATGCATGAGATTATTGAGACTGCTGCCAGTATAAAAGTAGAGGTGCTGGGCGGGCATACTGAAATTCTCTCTCTGGTGAGCCAGCCCATTACCTGTGTTACTGCAGTTGGCAGGGTAAAAAGGGAGCAGCTCGTCAGTTCCAGTGGAGCCCGTCCAGGTGACGATATCCTGATTACAAAGGGTGTAGGCATTGAGGGGACTTACATACTGGCCAATGATTATGCTGATTTATTGAAGGAAAAAGGTGTTTCCCAAAAAACTATAGATGAAGCCTTAAAATATAAAGATAAGCTCAGTGTCCTCAAGGAAGGTTTGCTAGCAGCAGAATATGGTGTCCACGCCATGCATGATGTAACAGAAGGGGGCCTTTATGGCGCCCTGGAAGAGTTAAGTCAGGCGTCCAATACAGGTTTTGAACTTTATCTGGATGAATTGCCAGTAAGGACAGAGACCAGGGAAATAACAGAAGCTCTGGGCATAGACCCTGCAGGTTTAATATCTTCCGGCTCTTTATTGATCACTGTACCCGAGGGAGAAAGGCTGATTGAGCTCCTAGAGGAGGAGGGTGTACATGCCTGGAAGATAGGGGCAATCACCGCAGAGGGAAGAACCATGATACGAAAGGGCAGAAAGGAAGTTTTCAGCTGGTCTAATAAGGATGAATTGTGGCGCTTGATGGAGTAATTTCCTTTTTTTTCTTGACATTCACCCAGAAAATGGATATAATCTTATTAAAATAAAAATAAGGTGGTGGACATCTTGAATATTACTGAGGTTAGAATCTTTTTAACTACCCAGCCGGGCCCTACCAAGGCCTTTGCCAGTGTGACTTTTGATGATGCTTTTGTAGTTAAGGATTTAAGGGTAGTCGATGGCAAAAAGGGCTTGTTTGTATCTATGCCAGCCCGTAAAGATAAAAATGGTGAATATAGAGATATATGCCATCCTATCAATACAGATACCCGCAATCTGATCCAGGAAGCAGTTATAAAAAAATATCAGGAAGAAATTGCTTGAATACATAAAATGCCGGCAGGGACTACAACAGTCACTGCCTTTTTATATTGTAGGGAATTTTCTTGACATTTTATCTTAACTTTGTTATACTTCTTACGATTAAAGCTAAGATTAAGGGGACTTTAAATGAAACCATATGTAATGGCAGATGATCTTTACCAACATAAGCTGGCAGTAGTTCTCGGCCGGGGAAAGCGATTACACAGGCTCTTGAGGCATTTTCCCACTGAGAAAAAATTTAAGGCTGCCTCGATAGAGGAGATTGCCAGTATAATTGGAATCAAGAATCCCAATTCTGCTATTTTACAGAAATTAAAAAAACTGGATACCGTTTATGATAAATTGGTCACTTTCAAAGTGGATTCTGCCTGGAGCAGGAAACCACGGGCCCGTAGAATTATGGGTATAGATACAGAATACCTGAAAAGCAGCCTGGATTCCATCCAGTATGTTATCCTGGATGGTTTTGAGCATATCAGTTCAGGTATAATATTTACAAATGGTTCTATCGCCCAATCCACCAGTATTTGTGAAGGAATTAATTTATTAAGATGGGTTATAGAGGATTATCAGCCGGAATTAATAGTCGGCCATAATTTCAATTCTGATATATCTATTTTAGAATCTGCCTATGGAGATCAATTGCCGGAGTTGTATTATTTTGATGATACTATGGACCTGATGGCAAAAAGCAATCTGGCTAATATCCTGGGCAGTTCCAGTTTAAATAAGGCAGTACAGAGACTCTTTGATGCTGATGTTATCGGGCTTTTTAATGCCTATCATGATTTGGATTTGCTGGTGGAGTATGGGATTAAAGATGCTCTATATCCAATATACTTAAGATACTATATATTGAATGGAAATTTACCGGAGGTAAATTTCACCCTGAAACCAGAAAAAATAGTCATGGAGGAAAACCGTCAATATTTACAAAAGAAGGACGGTTTCCAGATAAAACTCCAGGAACGGGGAGGTTAGCGGGAAGATGAATAAGGTCTTGTCTATAATTCTGGCAGCTGGACAGGGTACCAGGATGAAATCTGATAAGGTGAAGGTCCTTCACCATGTAGGCGGCCGTCCAATGGTCCACTATGCGGTGGACAATGTAGCCGGTTTTAGTTCCGGTACAGTCGTAATAATCGGCCGGCAGGGTGACCTGGTACGGGAAAGTTTAAAGGGAAAGGCTAACCTGAAATTTATCGAACAGGAACAGCAGCTGGGAACTGGCCATGCAGTAATGCAGGCCAGGGAAGAGATAGCAGGACATGATGGTCCTGTATTGGTTTTATATGGTGATACACCATTATTGAGGGAGGAAACCTTAAGGGAGTTAATTAATGTTCATCAGGAGAAAAAGGCTGCCTGTACTGTTCTGACCACTATGTTAATAGATCCAACCGGATATGGCAGAATAATCAGAGATGAAGCAGATTATATTGAGAAAATAGTTGAAGAAAGGGATGCCAGTGTTGAGGAGAAAAAAATCATGGAAATAAATAGCGGGGTCTGCTGTTTTGATAGTAACCTCTTGCTGGAGGCCCTTGCCAATCTGGATAATAAGAATGCCCAGGGAGAATATTACCTGACAGATACCATAGCCTATTTAAATGAACAGGGGGAAAAGGTTTTCCCGTATCTGATAGATGATTTTAATGAAATCATAGGTATCAATGACCGCACTCATCTGGCCAGGGCAGAGCGGATTCTCCGGAGCAGAATCAATGAGAAACATATGGAAAACGGGGTTACGATTATTGACCCGGCAACTACCTATATAGATAGTGAAGTAGAGATAGGGCAGGATACCATTATTTATCCCTTTACATATATAGAAGGAAAAACCATAATTGGCAGGAATAGTATCATAGGACCTCACTGTCGAATAAGAGATTCAGAAATAGGAGAAGCTGTTAATATATTGGATCATTCTATTATATTCGAAAGTAAGATTGGTGCGAAAAGTAATGTAGGGCCTTTCGCCCATATCCGGCCAGGCTGTCTGCTGGAGGTTGAAGCAAAGGCAGGCAGTTTTGTGGAGTTAAAAAACAGCACTGTAGGCAAGGGGAGCAAGATACCCCACCTGAGCTATGTAGGTGATGCCGTAATCGGCCAGGATACCAATATCGGTGCTGGTACTATTTTTGCCAATTATGATGGAGAGAAAAAATATCAGACCCAGGTCGGGGATAAGGTCTTTATTGGAAGCAATACAACCCTGGTTTCACCAGTGAAAATTGGTGATGGAGGAAAGACCGGGGCAGGTTCAGTAGTTACCAAAGATGTACCGGAAGGAACTACTGTTGTAGGGGTACCTGCCAGGAAATTTGACAGGAAAGAGAGGTAAGGTTGAAGATTGATGTCTACTTATAGCGATCGCTTAAAGATTATTACTGGCAACTGCCACCCTAAATTAGCACAGGATATCTGTGACTATTTAGGAACAAGCCTTGTTAGTGCTGATATAAGAAGGTTTGAAGATGGTGAGATTGGGGTTAATATTGATGAAACCGTCAGGGGTGCTGATGTCTATGTAGTACAACCTACCAGTCCGCCAGTCAATGAGAATATCATGGAATTACTGGTCATCGTAGATGCTTTACGCAGGGCCTCAGCCAGGAGAATAACTGCTGTTGTTCCCTACTATGGATATGCCAGACAGGATAGGAAGGCACAGCCAAGGGATCCCATAACTGCCAAACTGGTAGCAAACCTGATTACAACTGCGGGAGCCAGGAGACTATTAGCAGTTGATTTACATGCCCCCCAGATCCAGGGTTTTTTTGATATACCTGTTGATCACCTCTATGCTGTACCAATCATGGTGGACTATTTTAAAGAAAAAAACCTGGAAAACACTATTGCAGTTGCCCCGGATGTGGGGGCGGTAAAAAGGGTCCGTGCCTTTGCTGAATCACTGGATATACCTCTGGCTATTGTTGACAAAAGAAGGCCAAGGGCCAATGTGGCGGAGGTCAAGAATGTGATTGGTGATGTAAAGGATAAAAATGTTATCTTACTGGATGATATTATCGATACTGCCGGCACTATCACTGAAGCAGCCAAGGTCCTCAAAGATAAGGGAGCAAGAGATGTTTATGTCTGTGCTTCCCACGGACTTTTTTCTGGACCAGCTATAGAGAGATTAAAAGCAGCACCGATAACGGAGCTAATAATTACTGATTCCATTCCCCAGAAGGATCATGGTCTGGAAAATTTAAAGGTTCTCTCTGTTGCTCCTCTGCTGGGTGAAGCCATAGACCGCATTTTCAGGGATTTATCAGTTAGTGTTTTGTTCAGGTAAATAAAATGAGCTAATTGCTTGCTGATTTTTATTCTGGATGGTATAATATTTGGGTGGAAATTTATTATTCGCCACTGGCAAATAATAGACCTGGATATATTGTTCCTAAAAGCAAAGAATTAGAAGGAGAGGATTGCTATGGAAAAAATTAAATTAGCGGCACAGGTCCGGGAGAAAACAGGTAAAGGTGTTGCCCGTAAATTAAGACAGAGTGGTCTGGTGCCAGCTGTGCTGTATGGTAAAGATAAGGATCCACAGACATTAATAGTTGACCCTCAGGAAGTAAGAGCTTATCTGGCTGGAAATGTCATCTTTGATCTTGAGATAGAGGGCCTGGGTAAGGAAACAGCAATGATTAAAGAAGTACAGAGAGACGTCATAAGTGGGGATATAAAACATATAGACTTCCTACATATCAGCATGGATGAGAAGGTTACTGTTACTGTTCCCATTGCTCTGGTTGGAGATGCTGCAGGTGTCCAGGAAGGCGGAGTAATCCAGCAGCTGCTCTGGGAATTGGAAGTGGAGTGTTTACCTCTGGAGATTCCAGAAACCATTGAAATCGATATCAGCAATCTGGGTATCGGTGAATCATTGAGTGTAAGTGAAGTTTCAGCACTCGGGGGTACTGATATTCTGACCTCGGGGGAAGAGGTTATTGTTACTATAGTTCAGCCGACCGCAACTGTTGAAGAAACTGATGCAGAGGAAGAAGTTACCGAACCAGAAGTAATTGGTGAAGAAACAGAAGAATAAAATGTCCAGTCCAGCGTAATCCTTTTACAGGATTACGCTTTCCGTCTGGTAAGGAGGAATTAAGATGTTTTTAATTGTAGGTTTAGGGAATCCAGGACCCAGATATAGGCTGACCAGACATAATGCAGGTTTTATGGCTGTCCATAAACTGGCAGAAGATTTTAATATAAAAGCCAACAGTACTAAATTTCAGGCCATTATAGGAGAGGGCCACATCGCCGGCAATAAAGTTATATTGGCCCAGCCCTTGACATATATGAATAGTAGCGGAATAGCCGTTAAACAGATAGTGGATTATTATAAGATAGAGAGAGATAAAATCATTATCATTTATGATGATTTGGATTTACCGCCGGGAAAACTGAGGATAAAGAAAAAAGGCAGCTCCGGTGGACACAATGGAATAGCCTCTATTATAGAATCTCTGGGGACCCAGGAAATACCGAGGATACGGATTGGTATTGGCTCTCCGCCAGAGGATTTTTCTGTTATTGATTATGTACTGGGACATTTTACAGCTGAGGAGCGGGCTATAATTGAAGAAACCCTCAACAGGATCAGCCCTGTTATAGAAGAGATTATCCAGAATGGTTATCAGGCAGCCATGAGTAAATATAATTAGGGGATAATATTGCTTAACACAGGAAAAAATATGAAAAAATTAAAAATAAAGAAAACCAAATGAAAAGATTAGAGACCCGTACTTTTTTGTAGGGGTCCTTTCGGCATTTATATGAAAGGAATAATAAAAATGAGATTTAACGAGTTACTTATCCATTCGAAATTAACAGAAGCTGTTTCAGGAGAGCTGAATAAGGGAAATAGTCTTGTGTTGAACGGCCTGGACAATTCCCCCCTTATTTATTATCTTGCCAACCTGTTCGGGGAGATGGATAAGTCCTTTTTATTGATAGCTCATGATAATTATCATCTGCTGAATTATTATGAAGATTTGATCAGGTTATTGGATAAGGAAGAGGTCCTCGTGTATCCGGAAGTAGAGATTCTGCCCCATGAACAGATTTCAGCAGATCCTACTGAGCTGAGCGAGAGGCTGGCTGTTCTGGAAGACTTAATTTTTAAACCGGAAAAGAAAAGGATTATCCTGATAACAGTCAGGACCTTGATGAGGAAAATGATGCCGGTGGAATTCTTCCGCCAGCATTCCCTGGAGCTGAGGCCGGAACTGGAGCTGGATTTGAAGGAAGTTACAGAATTTCTGGCTGTTGCAGGCTATGAGAGAGTTAATATGGTCGAGGAAGAGAAACAGTTCAGCCTCAGGGGTGGTATTCTTGATATTTTCAGCAATTCCAGGGACTATCCAGTGCGGATAGAATTTTTTGGTGATGAGATAGATTCTATCAGGGAGTTTGATCCGGCTACACAGCGTTCCAGGGACAATTTGCAGGAAATCATTATCCCTCCAGCCAGGGAGTTAATCCTTACTCCGGCAACAATCCAGTCTGCGCTTGAAGGGATAAAGAGAGATTCGCTGAAAACTGTAAGTTTGCTGCAGGAAAAGGGCAGCACAGAAGAGGCCAGGTATTTGCAGGATAAGATGAAGGAAATACTGGTCAATCTTCAGGAGTCAGGGGAATTTCCCGGTTATGAACAGTTTTTGCCCTATTATTATCCACAGATGAACACCTTCCTGGATTATCTGCCGGAAGATACCCTATTAATCCTGGACCAGGCCGGCAAGGTCTGGCAGAATGCAGAAAAATACGAAACTGAACTGGCTGAAACCTATCTTGCTTTACTGGAACAGGGTACTGTCCTATTAAATTACCTGGATAATTTTCAGACAACTCAGGAACTCCATGAAAGGATACGGGAAAATACAGCCTTATTTGTTTTTTCGCATAAACAGGAAAGGGATTTCAAGGCCGGGCTGCCTGAATTTGACATAAATGTAGGTGTTGTAGAATCCTTTAATGGGCAAATAGAGTTGCTGGTTGGCAGGCTAAAGGAATTAAGCAGGGAAAGATACCGGGTAATTATAACCCTGAATTCGGCCAGTAAGGCCAGAAGGATTGCCGGGTATTTACAGGAAGAGGAATTGCCGGCTGCCTATCATGAAAGTGATGTGGATAAGGCGAGGATTACGGTAAAATCCGATAGTTTAGCAGAGGGTTTTATATTTGAAGACCTTAAACTGGTGGTCTTTACAGAGAAAGAGGTCTTTGGCCGTAAGCAGAAGAGAAAGAGAAGAATCAGGAATGTGGAGGAAGGACTGAAAATTTCTTCACTGGATGAATTAAAGGCCGGGGATTATGTCGTTCATGAGAATCATGGTATAGGAAAATACCTGGGTGTCCAGACCCTGGAGATTCAGGGAAAACACCAGGATTATTTAGTAATTAAATATGCCGGAGAAGACAGGCTTTATGTGCCTACAGACCAGATCGATCTGGTACAAAAATATATCGGTGCTGATGAGGAGAAACCCAGGCTGTATAAGCTGGGGGGGAATGACTGGAAAAAGGTTAAGCAAAAGGTAAAACAATCGGTCAAGGAGATGGCCTTTGGACTACTGGAATTATATGCGGAAAGGGAGACCATCGAAGGCTTTGCCTTTTCAAATGATACAGTCTGGCAGCAGGAGTTTGAGGAGGCTTTTCCCTATGAAGAGACTCCTGATCAGTTGAAGGCCATAGAAGATGTAAAAAGGGATATGGAATCAAATTACCCGATGGACCGGCTACTCTGTGGTGATGTAGGCTATGGTAAAACTGAGGTGGCCATCAGGGCAGCCTTTAAGGCAGTCATGAATGGTAAACAGGCTGCAGTCCTGGTGCCGACGACTATCCTGGCCCAGCAGCATTATAATACCTTCCAGGAAAGAATGGGTAATTACCCTATAAATATTGATATGATCAGCCGCTTCAAGACACCCCGGGAGCAGAAAGAAATAATAAAGAAACTGGCTACTGGGGAAATTGATATAGTCATCGGGACCCACCGCCTGTTATCTGATGATGTTGCCTTTGATGACCTGGGTTTATTGATAATTGATGAAGAGCAGAGGTTCGGGGTAAGCCATAAAGAAAAATTGAAGAATATCAAACGTAATGTAGATGTCCTGACCATGACTGCGACACCAATCCCCCGTACCCTGCATATGGCTCTGGTTGGTGTCCGGGATATGAGTGTTATTGAGACACCACCGGAAAACCGTTATCCCATCAGGACCTATATCCGGGAATTTAACCCTGAGCTGATCAGGGATGCTATCCGCAGGGAACTGGCCAGGGGCGGGCAGATTTATTTTGTCCACAACCGGGTGGAGGATATAGAGCAGATGGCGGATTTTATCAGGAAGCTGGTCCCGGGTTGCCAGGTAGTGGTGGCCCATGGCCAGATGAGTGAGCGCAAACTGGAGAGGATTATGCTGGATTTTTATCAAAAGGAATATGACCTGCTGGTCTGTACTACTATTATTGAGACTGGTCTGGATGTCCCTTCAGTAAATACAATAATAATTAACAGGGCAGAACAGATGGGGCTGGCCCAGTTATATCAATTACGGGGCCGGGTAGGCCGTTCAGATAAGATTGCTTATGCTTATCTACTATATGGAAAGGATCGGATTCTGCCTGAAATAGCGGAAAAACGCCTGAAGGCAATAAAAGAGTTTACCAATCTTGGTTCCGGTTTCAAGATTGCCATGCGGGATCTGGAGATCCGGGGCGCCGGTAATCTGTTAGGGCCGGAGCAGCACGGCCATATAGCTGCAGTGGGTTTTTCCCTCTACTGCAAGCTGTTGGATAATGCCATCAGGGAACTGAAGGGTAAGAGGACTGAAAGGCCAGAAGAGGTAGAGATCAAACTAAATATTGATGCCTATATACCTGATGATTATATCTCTGATTCACAGCAGAAGATAGAACTCTATAAAAAGATAACTAAATTAAAGGATAAGGAGGATTCCTTTGATCTGATCGATGAACTCATCGATAGATTCGGGGAACCGCCTCTTGAGATATTGAATCTGATCAAGATTAGCCAGATCCGGACTCTGGCTACCAGGGCCGGCCTCAGCATGATATATGAGAATAGGGGTTATATCTATTGTAAATTTGTGGATCAGGGCAGATTAAACCGGGAGGCCATAATTGCCCTGATAGAAAAATATGCAGGCAAGTTGAGGGTAAAAACAGGAAAAGAGACAGAAATAGGAGTAAAAACAGACCAGCTGGATGAGCTGGAAAAGATTTTAAATGAATATCTGGTATTTTCCGCCTCCTCAGAATAAGGCCGGATTATATCATCTCTCGGGCTGCAGGCATAATTTGCACAATGGGTATAAATTTACCTCCCGTGGGTAAAGATATCAATACAGCCATTTTTAATTAATTGAAGAAGCTGTAGATAACTCCAAGGGAGGTGAAGGCTGGGTTGGCCCGGCGTAAAATATGAAAGCGACAGGTATAGTCAGAAGAATTGATGATCTGGGCAGAGTCGTGATACCTAAAGAAATAAGAAGAACCATGAGGATTAGAGAAGGAGAGCCCCTGGAGATATTTGTAGACAGGGAAGGGGAGGTTATCCTTAAAAAATATTCTCCCATCGGTGAGTTGACTGAGTTTGCCCAGGAATACGCAGATGCTCTGGCAGAAGAAACCGATACAGCTGTTTTTGTACTGGACCGGGATGTGATAATAGCTGTTTCCGGCGTTCCGCGGAAGACCTTTCTTGATAAGCCAATCAGTGCTGAAGCAGAGAAAGCCATGGAAGATAGAAGACCTGTAATTATAAATGGGCAGGGAGCAGATGCTTTCTGTCAGGGGGTCAGTGAATTAGAGGGTTACTCCCTGCATTCAACAGTGCTGGCTCCCATCATAGTTGAAGGGGATCCTATTGGTGTTGTTGCAATAAGTAGTAAGGAAGATGGAAAGGAAGTAGGGGAACTGGAGCTGAAATTGGCTGCAACTGCTGCTTCCTTTCTGGCCAAACAGATGGAACAATAAA
>JAAYRT010000132.1 GCA_012518635.1 Halanaerobiaceae bacterium
CTACTCTTCTTAAAAGAACATGAATCTGGTTATCCAGGGCATAAAGATCAGCTTCCAGAACCTTACTGGAGGTATAAAGGAAATAATAGTGAACTCCCATTGCCATAATAAATAAGACCACACTTATTATAACAATGATTTCGATCCAGTTAATTGTATAAGCCTTTTGCCTCTCTTTAAGTAAATTAACCTTCATCCGGTAGCACCTCGCTTATTCCAAGTCCTATAGCAACAGCAAATTCCTCTGCCCTCAAATCAAACCCCTTTTTATGGCCAATATTCATAAAAGGATCCAGAGAAAACATATCCCGGCCGATACGGTCTTCTATAATTTTTTTCAGTCTCTTTAATTTAGCACCTCCACCTGAAATAAAGATCTTGTCTACCTTTTTTCTGTATTTCACATTATAATAATCCAGGCTCCGCTCTATCTGATCGGCCAGATTTCTAGCCAGAACCAGCAGGCTATGGCTTTCCCCTAAACCGGTAGTTGCAATCTGGGAAATGGCCAGCTCAAAATTTTCCCCCATTTCATCTTCCTCAGGAAGTCCATTATTTTTCTTTACATTTTCCGCCTCATTGAAATTTAGCTTGTCCTCTTCCATAATTATGCGGGTAAATTCACTGCCTCCAATATCTATATTACGGGATAGATAGATATTTCTCCTATCTCCAATAACCACTCTGGTACCAGATGCACCAATATCAATAATAGCTACTGTATCATCGATTAAATCCTGATAATCTGCTAAAGATAAGAGAGCCATAGGCTGGATATTTATCACACTGGGAATAAGGGAAATCCTCTCAAATACATTCATGACATTATCTATAACATCCCGTTTAGTTGCTACCAGCAAAACCTGTATCTTGTTTTCTTCCCTGGACAGAATTTTAAAATCTTCTACAGCACTTTCTATTGGAAAGGGCAAATGATCTTCAGATTCCCATTTAATGGCCTCTGCCAGCCTGTTATCATCTTCCATTTCCGGCAGTTCCATATTCCTGATAATAAGATTATTATTGGGTATTGTAGTTATTATTTTGTCTCCTCCACATTTTAATTCCTGTACCAATTCTTTGAGTCTGTTACTGACCACTGCCTCATCAACAATGGTACCATCGATAATGGAATCATAGGGCAAATGTTTAACAACAATTCTGTCTATGAATAATCCCTTACTCTTTCTCTTAAATCTGACTCCTTTTATACTATCAGTTCCAATGTCAATTGCTGTATAGCGTCTTTTCAAAGCCAAAAAAATCCCTCCTCTAGAATTCCATCCAGTCAACCATCTTGTAAGTAGTTATCACAATTTCATCAGGTATATCATCTTTGTCAGCCATTTTTTTCAATACTTCGACAAAGCCATCATCATGTTTTACATTGGTACCTTCATTGACATTTAGATTATTACCTGAATAAACAGCACCTATTATTTCAAAGCCTTTTGCTATCTCGGTAATTATATTTACATCACTTTTGCCCACCATAGCCCCTTTGAAATTACCCATTTTAGGGTTAGGTTTTCCAGTCCGGAAATACAGGATAGCATAATCATCAGTATACGTACCGGTATCGGAATTATAATTTGCAAAAAGTAAACCGTTATTTTGATTAAGACTTCCCTCTATTATCAGGAAACCGCTGCCCATAATATAAAGGCTTTTATCCATGGTCAGGTTACCGGTAATATAGACGATTTTCTCATCAATATCCAGAATAATATGGTCACCATTATCAGTAGCATACTCACAATATTCAAGGGAGGAAATACTGATGGTTCCTGAATTTTTTACTGCTTCCTCCAGAAATCCTTCCAGAAGTGCCAGTTCCTTTTCTATATCTGCATTCTCCTGTATATCAGAAGCTCCCTCCAGATTATGCTGGTTATTTACATCCCCGCCGGCAGCAACAGGGCCATCAACTTTAGTCTTGCCGTTAACATTTACATTGCCGCCAGCAGCCATGGCTTTATCAAAGATACCCAACCTTTCATGAAAAGGAGCAAAAGTAACCATTATATTGTCCCTGACACCCTTATATCTTATATTTGTGGAAAGGATGTAGTTTTCATTGTCTTTCATCCTGCGCAAACTAATTATCTCTAAATCGGGAGCTTTCAATTTATTAATTATTTCTTTTGCTTTTCCAGGATTTACCTCACCGGTTCCAGTCCAGAAACTGGCTGTTTCAGAAACATCTTCCTCAAGGTAAAAACTGGCATAATTAATCACTGACTCCGCATAATATTGAGCCTGAACAAGCCTATGCTCATTATTCACTATTTTTAACTCACTATTAAGACTGAGAGATAAGGCTCCGACAAGGATAATCAGGACCAGCATAAAAATTAAGCCGGTAATCAACACAGAACCATCCTGTCTCTTCATTTTTTTCAGGTTCATTCTTTCTCTCCCCCATTTTCACCTTGATCAGGTACCCTGGGGTAAAATTCGTCTACAAAGACATATTTATTGCCGCCTTTTTCTAGCAATTCTATAGAGATGGTCAGTTTGCCATCATCCTGACTTAGTTCAAAGCTACTCACTCTACTATTTATAAAGGTCATCCGGTTACCCCACTCGAAATCACCGGAACTGGTTTCAATACATTTCCGGTAGTAAAATTCACCATTCTCCTTTATTCCAAAACCAATCCCATTATAAGAAGGACTATCAATTATCGGCGTAAATTCAAACCTTACCTTATCATTACTGCTATCATAGCTTTCATTAATAGTAATCTTTTTCGCCATCCTGATATACGGGGCCATGCGTTCAATGATAGCCCTATGATCCTGTTGTACACTAATTTTCTCCGTATTGAAATCATAGACACTGCTGCTATTCATGAAAACAGCATAGAGGACTGTCAGCATGAGGGTAATTATGCCCATAACCAGGATAACTTCAACCAGGGAAAAACCCTTCTCGCACTTTAATATTCTCATCATTTCATCACCAGAGAACTTAACTCTATGGACTTCTTTTTATTATCCCAGAAAACCTTTACAGTAACAAGTTTGCCATCTTCATTTCCATCTTCATCAAGATCAAGTGAAGCTGAGGCCTCCAGATTGATGATATAATCATTAGCCAGCAGGCTGTATTTTGCCTTATCTATATAAACAAATAAATAATTTTTTTTAGCTTCAAAATCCAGTTCACTCCAATCCCTGGAAGCAGCCAGCCTGATATTTTCCATTGTATTATTGGCCAGTTTTATGGCCTGGCTCCTCTTACCTGCTTCACTGGTATAAACAACACTGTTATTAAAATAAACAAGTAAGGGTGTAAAGACAACTCCAATTATGAGCAGGGTTATTAAAACCTCAATAAGGGTAAAACCCTTTTCTTCCCTGAATCTCTGCAAAGGGAAAACACCTCCTGCCTTCTATTCAATCCGGATAAAACCATTGCCGGCAACAATAACCTTTTTGCTATAAGTCCCATCGGAAATTATAAAAGAACCTGAAACAGCTGTACCCAATGGTGTAAATTTCAACTGATTATCTTTTCTGGTACAGTTGATAAACAAATTATCAGCAATCTCTATGATTTCCTGAAAAGTACTATCGGTACTTTTTCTGATGCCCAGGCGGTTGCCTGCCAGGAGGCAGATTAAATAATCTTCACTTTCAGTAATGGCTATATACCGGGTTTTATGAAGGACAGAATATATTGCCTGTGCTTCTTTATCAATTTGATATTTATTTAAATTTATCCTGGGTGAAACCATGAGAATTAAAGAACTTATTATGCCTATAACAAGGATAAGCTCAACTAGCGAAAAGGCTTCTTCGCTAATTAGCTTCAATAGAGATTCATCCTTTCCATA
>JAAYRT010000133.1 GCA_012518635.1 Halanaerobiaceae bacterium
AAAAAAAATCTATCACTTAGTGATAGATTTTTAAAGAATAAATCAGGAGGGTTTATATTATGAAGTCAGGACCTCCCCCAACTCAGCTTTGGAAGAGGTCAGGAAGGAAGAAAATGAATTTTGTTTATCCCATAATTACCTCAACAAGATGAACCTTGCCATCATTAAGAGGTCTTACCAGATTATCAGCAAGTTCTTTTCCATCAAGTACAATTTTTTTAACACCCTTAGATACCCGCTCTGGATTGGAAATCTTTATCCTGTAGGTATCTCCCCTGAATTTCCGGATAACCTCAAACTCATCCCAGTCAGCAGGTATACAGGGATCTACTCGCAGGCCGTCAAAGTCTGGCCTGATTCCCAGTATCCATTGGGTAATAGCCACATAATTCCAGGCAGCTGTTCCGGTAAGCCAGGAATTTTTAGCTTCTCCATGATTGGGGGCATCCTTGCCGGCAATCATCTGTGAATAGACATAGGGTTCTGTACGGTGGATATCACTGATCTCCTCCAGATAGGCAGGGGCTATTTTTTTATAATATTCGAATGCCCTTTCGCCGTTGCCAACAATGGTCTCGGCAATCATTATCCAGGGATTATTATGACAGAAAATCCCGCCATTTTCCTTATAGCCTGGAGGATAAGAGGAGATTTCCCCCAATTCCAGGTGATAGGATTTATAGGTAGGCTCCAGCAGTACCAGGCCGTATTTGGTATCCAGCATCCTCTTCACAGAATCCAGGGCCTTCCGGGCAAAACCGTCTTCAAGGCCCAGGCCGCCCATAATACAGAAACCCTGTGGTTCAATATAGATCTGGCCCTCTTCATTCTCCCGGCTGCCTATTTTATTGCCAAAATAATCATAAGCCCTGAGGAACCATTCTTCATCCCGGCCATGTTCCATGATGGCTTTTTTCATATTCTCAAGCTCCTGCTCTGCCTCCCGGGCCAATTCCTCTTTATCCAAGTATCTGCATAATTCCACAAAATCGGGCCCAACGGTGATGAAGAGTCCGGCAATCATTACAGATTCCGCCTGGCTGTCAGGCTTTGCTCTCAAGGTCTGGAAGGACTGGCCTGGCTCATCAGAAAAACAGTTCAGATTCAGGCAGTCATTCCAGTCAGCCTGGCCGATCAGGGGCAGGCCATGAGGTCCCCGGTTATTGATTACATGCCTGAAGGAGGCCTCCAAGTGGTCAAAAAGAACTGCCTCCTTCCCTGAATTAAAGGGTACAGGTTCATCCAGGATACTATAATCACCGGTTTCCTTGATATAGGCAGCAGTACTCATTATTAACCAGAGGGGATCGTCATTAAAACCACTGCCAATAGCATCATTACCCTTTTTGGTCAGGGGCTGATACTGATGATAGGCACTACCGTCCTCAAACTGGGTAGCAGCCAGGTCCAGAATCCTTTCTTTGGACCGTTCCGGTATCATATGTACTACACCCAGCAGGTCCTGATTGGAATCGCGGAAACCAATTCCCCTGCTGATACCTGATTCAAAATAGGAGGCACTCCTGGCCAGATTGAAAGTAACCATACACTGATACTGGTTCCAGATATTGACCATCCGCATCAGTTTATCATCTGTAAAATCAAGATTATAATTGGATAATAAACTATCCCAATTATTCTGTAGCTCCTCGAAAGCCCTGTTTACCTTTTCGTCTGTATTATACCTTTCAATAAGCTCATAGGCTCTTTTTTTATTTATTACACCTGGTCTTTCCCACTTTTCATCAGCAGGATTTTCTATATAACCCAGCTGAAATATGTAGGTCCGCTCCTCTCCTGGAGCCAGTTCTATTTCCAGACAATGGGAGGCAATTGGTGCCCAGCCGCTGGCCACAGAATTTCCGGATTGGCCTTTTTTGACGGCATCAGGTTCATGGAAACCATTATAAAGACCCAGAAAACTCTCCCGGTCAGTATCAAATCCGGCTATCTCTGTATTTACGGTAAAGAAGGCATAATGTTTTCTCCGCTCCCGGTATTCTGTCTTATGATAGATAGTGGAACCCTCAATTTCTACTTCTCCAGTACTGTAATTTCTCTGGAAATTACTCATATCATCGAAGGCATCCCAGAGGGCCCACTCGATGAAGGAAAAGAGCTTTAAACTCCTTTTTTCATCACTTTCGTTTTTTATATTAATCCTGTGAATCTCACAATTGGCACCCCGTGGTACAAAATAGAGGATTTCTGTATCCAGCTGCTTTTTCTTACCTCTGATAATACTGTAGCCCATTCCATGTCTACACTCATATTCGTCCAGTTCACTCTTCACCGGGGCCCAGGTGGGAGACCAGTATTGACCATCCTCATAAATATAATAATATTTTCCTCCTGCATCTGTAGGTACATTGTTGTAGCGATAGCGGGTTATCCTCCGTTTACTGGCATCCTTATAAAAACTGTATCCTCCGGCTGTATTTGACAGAAGAACAAAATATTCTTCTGACCCCAGATAATTGATCCAGGGGTAGGGGGTTTGGGGATCGGTTATTACGTATTCCTTCCTGCTATCATCAAAATAGCCAAATTTCATCACATTAACTCCTTTCATATTGTATTTAATTTAATTTTATATTATTTTGTTTTGTTGTTATTTAATTCTGAATTTAATTTCTATTATTAAAAAATCTTAAATTTACTTTTACTAAATCGGTTTCGTTTTATAATATATTAATACCATAAAAAAATAATAATTCCTGCTTATTTTAAAAAAATTTTTATATTTTTTTACAGGATTCTCTGATAACCAGTTCAACAGGCAAAACAATGGGTTCTGCCCCGGCATCTGGATTTTCCATCATGGTTTTTAAGAGATTGGCTGCCTGATTACCCATGGAATATGAATCCTGTCTTACTGTTGTTAAACCAGGGTTGATATAGGTACTGATCTCTACATCGTCAAAACCGATGACAGAAATATCATCAGGAACAGAATAACCGGCATCCTTTATAGCTTTAATGGCACCGATAGCAATCATATCACTATGACAGAATATTGCTGTCGGCAAATCTCCGGATTTTAACAACCTGGACATAGCCCGGTATCCTCCCTCTTCATTATAAGAGGTGTAGATTATCCATTCATCCCTGGTAGTCAGTTCATTTTTTTTGATTTCTTCCAGAAAACCTTCTGTTCTGGTCCTGGTAGGAAAAGTGTCCTTCAGGCCTCCTATCATGCCGATATTCTCATGGCCCAATTCCTTTAAATAATTCACTGCCTGTCTGGCTCCGGATAAGTTATCTGATGTAATATATGTAGCATTCGGCCCGGTTAAATTTAAATCAAGAAGGACCACAGGTATATCTGACTGTAATAATTCATAAAGATTCTCATCTACAGAGATACCCATCAAAATAGCTCCATCTATATGTCTATTTAAACATTTGGCCAGATAATTACAGCTCCTCTTCCATTTCAGGTCAGAGAAATATACAAAATCATAGCCCTGCTTACCTAAGTTAGTTTCCAGGGCAAATAATATTTCATGGAAGAAGAACTGGTGGAGACCCCTGCTGGGATGATAGTGGATAAATACGCCTATGGAATTGGATTTACTGGTAGATAGACTACGGGCAATAGCATTAGGAGAATAATTATATTTTCTCATGATTTTGATAACTTTTTCCCTGGTCTCCTGTCCGATATCAGGATAATTATTTATTACTTTGGACACTGTAGTTATAGATACACCTGCAAGTCTGGCAATATCCTTTATAGTAATCACAAGACACCCTCCCATTATCTACATGACAATAATTTATTACACTAACACTACTAATGTACCAAAATTAATGAATAAAGTCAAACAGCTTTCCCTGACAGTTATAAATACAGATAAAAAGGTATTATCACCTAAATTGGCGAATTTTAATTTATAAAATAAATTACAGGAACATAATCAAGATGTTATCGTCTAAATATATGAAGGGAGTGACTTGTTGGATGGCATTATCTGATAGTGAATTAATCTACCGGATAAATAATGGAGATGAAAAAGCCTTTAATGAGCTTATCGAGCGCTATCAAAACAGGGTTTATAATACCGCCTACCGGATTATGGGGAATCATGAAGATGCCCTTGACCTGGCCCAGGAATCTTTCATAAGAATCTATAAAAATCTAAAAAATTTTAAGGGGAGGTCCAGTTTTTCTACCTGGCTATTCAGGATTACAACTAATCTCTGCCTGGATGAACTGAGAAAGAGAAAAAGGAAACCTGAGCTTCAGGAGGAAAATTTTCAAAACATATATAAGGAAGAAGATAATCCGGAAAGGATATCCCTCTCCAGGGAACTTAATCAACTTATCCAGGAAAAAATTGATTTGCTGGCTCCGGAGCAGAAAATAGTTTTCACCCTGAGGGAGTTTCAGGGCTTAAGTTATCAGGAAATTGCTGACATTACAGGAATATCCATAGGCACTGTTAAATCCAGGCTCAGCAGGGCCAGACAGAATTTACGGGAAGATTTAAACAAAATTATCGGTAAAGGAGGATTGGAATGAAACACGAAAAAATAAAGGAATTGCTTCCTCTCTATATAGATAGCGGTCTCACAGCAGAAGAAAAAGAAGCAGTGAAAAAACACCTGAAAGATTGCAGTGAATGTAAGAAGGCATTACAGGAATATCAGCAAAACTATAATTTCATATCAAATCTGGCAGAACTTGCTGTACCGGAAGGTTTTAAAGAATCTATCTTAAAGAAAGCAGGTGAAGAAATGAAAGAAAAGGATAATAGGCAGGTCTCACTTTTTGAAAAAATTAAGGGTTCCTTTTCCCTGCCAATCAGGATTCCTGCCGGTGTACTCGGCCTGGCTGCTCTGGTCCTGGTTGTATTTATCTCTACCTTACCCGGCCTGTTGAATAATGGCAATAATATGACAGATTATAATTTATTGAAGAAGGATAACCTGAACAACCAGGTTCAATATTTCAGCTACAGTGCCTCTGATATGAACTATAGTGCACCTGAAAGCAACATGAGAATGGCCAGCCTGGCCGCTAAAGAAAATACAGTTGCCATTGAACAAAAAATAATTAAAAGGGCCAACCTGGTTATTGAAAAAATTAATATCGATGAGGTCAATGAAATACTCATTAATCTGGTGGAATCCCATAAGGGCTATATCTCCAATTCCCGGAACTGGCTTAACAGTAATAAACAGAAACATTTCTGGTTTGAGATAAGGGTACCGGCAGATAATTTTGGCCTGCTTGTGGAAAGGCTTTCCAGTAAAGAGTTTGGCCAGCTTATCTCCAGCAACATCTCTAGCCAGGATGTCACAGAAGAATATATGGACCTGGAGACAAGGCTGAAAAATCTCCTGGCCCAGGAAGAAAGGTACAGGAACTTACTGGATATGGCCACTGAAGTAGAAGAAATACTGAAAATCGAAAATGAATTGAACCGGATCAGGACTGAAGTAGAGATATTACAGGGCAGGAAAAATTATCTGGATAACCAGATCTCCTACAGCACCATTACTGTAGAATTCCGCCAGCCGGAACCTATCAGCTCTGGAACTCCAGGAATCATCAGGGCCCTCAGAAATGCCGTCAGCCAGATGATAGAACAGGTCTACAGGATAATCATCTTCATCGGGACCTTGATACCCTATCTCATACTGATCCTGATACTATACCTCTTTTACAGAAGCCGCAAACGCAGGGTTGAGTAAGGTAGAAAGGAAAAATCAAAAATTGAAATAAAATATATAAAACAAGTCCCTGGTTTTCATCCGGAACCAGGGACTTGTTTTATTCGTACCTTATCATTTAATAATCAAACATCATTTTACTTTTATGCGTTAAAATTACTTATACATGTTAAAATATTCTTCAACAGTCGGAATCCTTCCCAATACAGCAGTACAGGCTGCCACCTGGGCACTACCCAGATAGGTCCGGGAATCTGCCGGCCCTATCCTGGACTGGAAATTCCGGGTCGTTGTGGTAAAGGCAACAGCACCAGGACCCAGTCTCCGCCTATTACCCATACAGAGCCCGCATCCGGGTAAGATTACAGTTCCGCCAGCAGCAGTTATTTTAGCCAGACTGCCGTCAGTAGCCAGCTCTGTATAGATATCCAGGGAAGCAGGACAGACTACAAAGTTTACATGATGAGGAATCCGGTGTCCTTCCACTATACGGGCTGCGGCCCTGATACCTTCCAGGTCTCCTCCTACGCAGCTGCCAATATATACCTCATTTACCTCTACATTGGCTACCTCAGATAAGTAAGCTACATTGTCCGGATGATGGGGTTTGGCCACAAGGGGTTCCTTCACCTCTTCCAGGGGAATCTCAATTGTAGCAGCATATTCTGCATCCTCATCAGCCCTCAATAATACAGGGTCTTTCAGGTATTCTTCCATGGCCCGGATGGTGTTTATTACAGATGGTGAAGTCTCCGCATCATATCTGGCTTTCAAATAGGCCAGATTCTTTTTGATTTCGGCAATGGTAACCTCATCAGATGGTACAGTACCGGCAGAGGCATTCCTCTCAGCAACAGCATTTGTGAGCATGTAACGCTCATCAGCAGTAAGGAATTCAACACCCTCCATCTCAATTATCCTGCCATTATAGATATCCTTACCTACAGTTTTTTCGGCATAGATTACCAGGGTGGAAACCAGATCCCTGGCGGTAATTCCATGATTGGGCCTTCCTCTGAAAATTACCCGGACTGATTCATCCATGGTCAGGTCCTGTTTACCGTATTTCATGGCACCGGCGACAATATCTGAACCTGCCGGGAAAGAAATACCATGGGGTATCCTGGTATGGGAGTCACCACCGATGATAACATCAGTCGGTATGACAAAACGGTTACCTATTGTATGGATGATACCTTCACCGGGTTTCAGGCAAACCCCTCCCCGTTCAGTAATAAACTTAGCCAGGAAGGCATGTCTGGCTCTATCCTCCGTAGAAGGACATTCTCCGGTATGACACAGGGACTGGACTACAAATTCTGCCCCGAACTGGCCGCCGGACATGGCCTGATATTCCTCTATGGTCATGGGACCTGTAGTGTCCTGGGAGAAAACGCCGCGAATTCTGATTTCTGCTGTTTCTCCCGGTTCTATGGTTTCTTTGCCATCCAGCCTATTTAAGGCAACTATCTTCTGGGCCAGGGTTTGCGGTATCCGTTTCCCCGCCCTGCCGGCTAAAGGTTCTTTTTCCCCGGCAGGTGCTTTATAGGCAAGCCCCTTCTCCTTACAGTAAGCCGCTGCCCATCTCTGTAATTCATTTCCGGCAGTAAAATAATTGATTCCGCCAGCGGCAATCTGGTCCAGCTGGAACTGGATCGGCAACTCAATCTCCACTTCTTTTTCTCCATTGACCACTACTTTCTTGTTTTTCAGGTCAACCAGTAACTGGTCACCCTCCTTAATCTCATCTGTATTACCAGTTAAGGGTAAAACCCCGGAGGCAATCAGGGAATTCCTGTAGATAGGAGCAATACTTTTGGCCAGGACTACTCCGCCCTCTTTCTTCTCCGGTTCTCCCTCTACCGGGGTACCCAGGACCTGCAGGATGGTATAGGTAGCAGATTTCCTTGAGGAACCTTCACCGAAGGCTTCACCAGCCACCAGTATAACCTGTTCATCCCTCTCCTTCAATCCCTCCAGCCTCTCCAGGAAACCGGCTTCATCCTCCCGGCCTTCCATAATAAAGAGGGCATGTAAAGGCTGGTCAGTCCTGGAGTGGGCATATTTGGACGGACTGAGATGGTCAGTGGTGATATTGTCTCCAACCTTGATGCTGATTCCCTGATAGCTTTCAGGAATTTCCCAGCTGGCTGCAAACCGTTTTTCCGCCCAGCTGACCATAAGATCATTAATCCCTTCTATCCTGGAGGCCAGGCCACTGAGTTTATCGAATTCCTCCCTGTTGAGCAGGACTGTATCTTGCAGTATATCTAAAATCTCATCGACAAAATGACCTTCTTCCAGTAATTTTACCAGTTCCACACCAGCAGCCCCGCCTTTCATCTCCTTCAACATCTCCAGAGCCTCTTTGGCACTTAGATAGGCGGATTTCCTTGCTCCCCTGACAAAATCAGCCAGTCCGGCTGCTTTTACATATGATGAAGGGAAGGTTCCCCTCTTTACCTCATTCCGCAAAAGCCTTAATAATATTTTATCCAGACTTTCTTCCTCGAAAATAATGAAACTTTCCTTTTCCAGACCTTCTAAACACAATCCTTCAAGTATTACCTTAACCTCTTCCTCATTCAGAGGACGTGGTAAAAGATTATAGCTCTCTTTTCTTGCCAGAGCCTTTGCTTTATAAGCATTAAGTACTTCTATCAGTCTTTCCTTCATACTCACTCCTCCTTTACTTTAAGTAAGATTATACAACAAAAAGATTATTTTTACAAACAGCTTAAAACAAAATATCCTCTTTTATTATTTTATACTAAGTCAAGATATTTTACCATCCAGCTTGATTAAAAGTAATGCTAAAGATATAATATTTAAAGGGAGGTTATAACGTGGAAGAGATAGGATTAGTACTGGAAAATATAGGGGAAGAAGCCCTTGTTAAGATAACCCGTCATTCTCTTTGCAGCAGATGTAAGAATAAATGCCAACTGGCTGGCAACACCCATGAATCTGCAGAGATGCAGATCAGTGTAAAGAACCCCATCGGGGCCAGTAAAGGCGACAGGGTTAGAATAGAAATGGGCGAACAGTCACTGGTCATAGCATCAATGATCATCTACCTGATACCATTAATCAGCCTGATAGCCGGATACTTTGCCGGTATCAATCTTTTTCCTGCTGCCGGCGAAGGGGCAGGGGTGGGTGCTGCAATATTCTTTCTAGCCCTCTCCTTTGTCCTTGTCAACAGGATTGATAAATTCCTGGGCAGGAATCAAAAATACCAGCCGGTTATAAAGGCTATAGTTAAAGATTAACCAATATAAAAATAAACCCTCAAAAATGAGGGTTTATTTTTATTTAATAAGAGCTATTACTTAACAACAATGTTCACCAGTTTTTTAGGGATGACAATAAACTTGATTATCTCTTTTCCTACCACATGTTCCTGGACCTTCTCCCTGGCCAGGACCACTTCCCTTAATCCAGCTTCATCAATACCGGCACTGACCTCTACCCTGTCCCTTACCTTTCCATTTATCTGTACTACGATGGTCAGTTCATCCTGTTTCAGGGCCTCTTCTTCATATCCCGGCCAGGCCTGTTCATGGATAAAGCCCTCGTGACCCAGATGCTCCCACAATTCTGCAGTCATATGGGGGGCAAAGGGTGATAGGAGGAGCAGCATATTATCTACCACTACCTTCAGCAGTTCGTTATCTGCCTCTTTTGTAACATTCAGGTAATGATAGGCTGCATTGCTTAACTCCATGATTGCACTGATGGCTGTATTGAAGTTCATCCTGGTCTCCAGATCCCCGGTAACCCTCTTGATACAGACATTCAGCTGCTGATATAGTTCTTTCTCCGGTTTGCCGAGGGCAGCCATGTCTATTTTCTGAACAGCCTTACCCCTTAATTCAGTAATGTTTTCTGCCACCAGGCGCCAGACCCTGTTTAAGAACCTCTCTGCACCTTCAACTCCTGCGTCACTCCACTCCAGGTCTTTCTCCGGCGGAGCTGCAAAGAGTATGAAAAGCCTGGCTGTATCGGCACCATATTTATCGATTATCTCATTGGGGTCAACTACATTGCCCTTTGATTTGGACATCTTGGCTCCATCTTTCAGGACCATCCCCTGGGCCAGCCAGTTGCGGAATGGCTCTACTTCATCTGTCATATCCAGATCAGCAATAACCTTTGTAAAGAAACGGGCATAGAGCAGATGTAAGATAGCATGTTCTATACCACCGATATACTGGTCAACCGGGAACCATTTATCAGCTGCCTCTTTAGTAAATGGTAATTCCTCATTATGTGGATCAACATAACGGAGGAAATACCAGGAGGAGTCAACAAAGGTGTCCATGGTATCTGCTTCTCTTTTTGCTTTGGCTCCACAGATCGGGCATTCTGTATTGACAAAATCCTCTACCTGGGCCAGTGACAGTTTGCCTCCCGGCTGGAAATCAAGAGTCTCGGGCAAAACAACCGGTAAATCCTCTTCCGGAACCGGAACAATGCCACACTGGTCACAATAGATTATAGGAATGGGGGTACCCCAGTAACGCTGGCGGGAAATCAACCAGTCCCTCAGGCGGTAATTAACCTCTCTCCTGCCGATACCCTTTTCTTCCATGTCTTCCGCCATTTTCTCAAAAGCTTCAGCAACTGTAAGGCCGTTGTAATCACCGGAATTGACCAGGACACCATCCTCTGTATAGGCTTCACCCTCAAGGTCTTCCACTGTCAAAGTCCCTTCCTGCCCGGCTGGCTGGATGACTACTTTAATGGGCAGGTCATATTTTAGGGCAAAATCCATATCCCTCTGGTCATGGGCAGGCACAGCCATGATGGCTCCTGTTCCATAACCCATCAAGACGTAATTGGCAATCATGATGGGGATATCTTCTCCCGTCATGGGATTAACGGCATAAGCACCGGTAAAGATACCCTGTTTCTCTGATTCAGGAGATGTCCTCTCCATTTCCTTCTGTTTCCTGACTTCCTTGATAAAGTTATTAACCTCTTCCTCTTTTTCAGTACCTTTAATAAATTTCTCCACCAGGGGATGTTCCGGTGCCAGTACCATGTAGGTTGCACCATAGATGGTATCCGGCCTGGTAGTAAACACTTCAATGACCTGATCAGAATCCTTGACCGGAAACTTAATCCGCAAACCCTCACTGCGGCCAATCCAGTTCTTCTGCATTATTTTAACCTTTTCCGGCCAGTTTTCCAGTAAATCATGGTCCTTCAGGAGGCGTTCAGCATATTCTGTAATCCTGAAAAACCATTGTTCCAGTTCTTTCTCCTCAACCTCAGCATCACAACGCTCACATCTATTATAAATTACCTGTTCATTGGCCAGGACTGTCTCACAATCTGGACACCAGTTAACAGCAGATTTTTTCTTATAGGCCAGGCCTTTTTTATACATCTGCAGGAAGAACCACTGGGTCCATTTATAATAATCCGGGGCAGCAGTATTGACCTCCCGGTCCCAGTCATAGCTTATACCCAGTCTCTTCAGCTGCTTCCGCATGATATCAATATTGGACCAGGTCCATTCAGCAGGGTGTATGCCATGTTGAATAGCAGCATTTTCTGCAGGAAGGCCAAAGGCATCCCAGCCCATGGGATGGAGCACATTAAAACCCTGCATCTTTTTATAACGGGCAATTACATCTCCAATGGAATATACCCGCACATGGCCCATGTGGAGATTACCGGAAGGATAAGGGAACATCTCCAGTACATAATATTTTTCCTTATCTGAATCATCTTCTGCTTTAAAAACTCCTTCTGCTTCCCATCTTTGCTGCCACTTTTCTTCTACTTCCTTAAAATGATAAAAATCTTTCATCCAAGAACCTCCTTCATCAACTACACTTCATTATAATAAAAAAATCCCCGTTCCTGTAATAGGGACGAGGTTTCACCCGCGGTACCACCCTGTTTGAATATAATCTCCCTGGATTATATTCCGACTCATTGCAGGCCGGTTAACGCAGGCCAGACGTAAACAGTTACTGGACTTCACTGTTCAAGCTCCAGAACGAGTTCGATATTTACCGACTACTGGTTTGCACCTGCCACCAGCTCTCTGCCAGTCAGTATAATATCTACTTCTTTCTTTCACTGCCTCTAACAATATTTACAATTAATTATAATCACAAATAAAAGAATTGTCAAGAATTGACCAGGATCTTTTCAGCATCTCCCCAAAGGCGGTCCAGCTCATAATACTCCCTGTCCTCTTTATGAAAAAC
>JAAYRT010000022.1 GCA_012518635.1 Halanaerobiaceae bacterium
ATTATATCAAAGACCATCTGGTCCTGCTTTTTTCCCTGCGAAAATCCAGAATAAAAGCCAAAAAGCTGGCAATTATGGAGGCATATTTTGCTTTATATCCAGTTGGCGGAATATTCATAAAAAATGGCCCTCTGGGTAATTTAAGAGGTGTTTTTTCCTTTTTGATCCCTAAAGCAAAACTGGCTAAAACATTAAGTATTTTACCCACTATAGGCTATTGTAACAAATTTTATCTCCTGGATTTTAAAACAAATACTCCAGATAACAGGTCAGATCTTAAAAATATAAATGTAAAGGATCTGGTATGGAAAGGCCGGGCTTTCAGTATCAGTAATCTATTCTTCCAGGATATACAAATATATAAAAAGCATTCGGCAGAGAATCGGAAATTTATCATCCGTCAAAATAATAAAGATAAAGTTGTATACGGTTACCGTGGTGATGGAAGTGAAATGGGACGGAGGGCCCTGCCTGTGGAAGATGCCAGGTGTATGGTAAATCTGGCTATTCCGGCCAGATCTGAAAAATTACTGGATCCCTTTGCCGGAGCAGGAGGTATAGTTTTTGCAGCAAAATATATAAGTAATGATATCGATGTCTATAGTGTAGATGTAGATCCAGTGGTAGCTCCTGGCCTGGAGTTTTATGGCTCCAGGCATTCTACAGCTGATTCCACAAAGACCAGGTTTCCGGAGGCTTATTTTGACTCCCTGGTTACAGAGGTTCCCTTTTCCAGAAATGCTACCAGGGATATAATCAAGACAGTCAGGAATCTAAAAGACTATTTAAAAAAAGACGGGCGTCTGGTTATAATGTCCAGTCTGGATCAGGCGGCTGTATTAAAAAGAGAAATCGGGGATGTTGGTTTTTATCCCTATATCATCCAGAAAGTGAATAGAAAGGGTACTGATGTTGCTATCATGGGCTGGATTAAGTCTTATGACAAATACAGAAAGATAGAGCCCCTGAGCAATCATGTAAAATCCGTTTATTGATAAAAATATTGCCTGGTATTTAAAGCGGGCATATTTAAACACAGGTAAATTATGGTATTTAGAATGGTTTTATGTTAATATATATACAGGAAATATACTGGAGGTAAAAATATGGCTCTTTATACTGTAATAACAGGAGATATAATCGGTTCAAGGAAGTATGAGGGTTTTAATAAACTTATAAGGGAAAAGTTATCAAAAATAGTATATCCTGAGAATATGATAGCACCTTTTAAGCTTTCCCGGGGTGATGAAATACAGGCTCTTTTTAAAGGCTACCTGGCCTTTCCCGGTTTTATCAGACAGGTCAGGTATATACTCAGGCCAATGGAACTGCGCCTGGGTATAGGTTATGGAAAGATAAATGAAGTAAATGAGATAACGAAAATCAGTGATTCCTGGACCCTGAATGGGCCTGCCTTTCATTATGCAAGAGAATCTCTGGAGGCAATTGATAATAGCGATCAGTTCAAGACCAGATTTATGAGTAATAACGAGATCGATGAGGCCATAAATACTATCCTTTTTCTAATAGATACAATACAGGAAGAATGGACAGAGGCCCAGTGGGAGGCTGTCTATTATTACGAGAAACTTGGTACATATAAAAAGGCTGCAGAGATATTGAAAATAGCTCCGCAGAATGTTAATAAAAGATGTAAAACGGCCAGGTGGAAAGAAATTGAGCATGCGGAGAAGAGTATTAGCCGCCTGGTGGAAAAATTTATAGAATAAAAGGAGTTGAAGAGAATGACCATGGCTGGCAGTTTTCATCTGGCCAACTGGTTATGGCTTACAATTATTGCTCATCTCTTAAGTGATTTTGTTTTTCAGACGGTCAGGATGGTGGATTGGAAAAAAGATAGAAAAGCAAGAGGGTATATTCTACATTTTTTAATTCTATTCTTTGTAACTTTCATATTAACTGCTTTATTTTTAAGGAAATACGGCTTTAGCCTCAAAGTAATTCATCCTTCGAGGATCATAAATAATCTGCTATACAATCTGGCCTATTCCTCCTCCATAGCAGTCCTGCATATCATAATAGATGTCAGCAAGGAATTATTTATAAATCAATCACCCAAAAGAGACCTTATTATGTTCTTCATTGACCAGGTATTACACCTTGGAATCATATATATGACCTGGAATTATGTTGTCAGTAAATATCTTACATCTATTGATATTAGCAGCTGGACATATCATGAGGGTTTAAGAAATGAAAAAATCCTTTTAGGTATAATTGTATATTTACTTGTTTTATTCGTTGCTGCAGTTCTGCTGGAAAAGATATTGAGGCTATTGGATATTGACCGGGCAGATGAAAAGGACTCCAATATCAGCCGTTATATCGGGATAATTGAAAGGGCATTGATAGTTACTCTGGTCAGTTTTGGCTATGTTTCTTCAATTGGTATTATCTTTACGGCCAAGTCCCTGGCCAGATACAGGGAACTGAGTGAAAATAGATTTGTAGAATATTACCTCCTGGGTACTCTCGCAAGTCTCTTGATTGCCTTAATAGGCGGACTGTTTGTAAATAATGTATTGTTAATGTAAAACCTCTATTAGGGTGAAATTATAAAAATAACCGTCTCAAGGGTGATAATGCAAAAATCACCCTTGAGGGGATGATAACATTATCTTATGTAAAAAGTTAAGCCAGATAAGCAGCAAAAGCTGCTTTTTTTATTTTTTAAGCTAGACTCGAATAATTATTATATTAAGTAATTTATGTTTTCCATAAAGAAATAAATAAAATATAAAAAATCCAAAAGATACTTGCATAATTAATAACAATGATGTATAATTATAAACAATATATTAATAATTATCCAGGGTTTTCACTTAAGCAGGGTAAATAAAATATTAAATATTATAAAAACAGGAGGTTTATTGTTATGGAAAAGATCAACAAGATTGTTTTAGCTTATTCAGGGGGACTTGATACATCTGTAGCCATTAAATGGTTAAAGGATAAATATGGAGCAGAGATAATTGCCTATTGTGCCAATGTAGGCCAGGATGATGTGGAGAGTTGGGAGCAGATAGAGGAGAAGGGTTATAAGACAGGAGCTTCCAAAGTTTATATTGATGATCTGAAGGAAGAGTTTGTCAATGAATATATATTCAAAGCTGTTAAAGCAGGGGTAAAATATGAGGGCAAATATCCGTTGGCAACAGCCCTGTCCCGGCCATTAATCAGCAAAAAAATGGTAGATATAGCCCGGAAACATGGTGCAGATGCTGTAGCCCATGGTTGCACAGGCAAGGGCAACGACCAGGTTAGGTTTGAGGTATCCTTCAGGGCTCTTGACCCGGATTTAAAGATAATTGCTCCGGTTAGGGTCTGGGAATTCAAGACCAGGAATGAAGAGATTGAATATGCAAAGGAAAATAATATACCAGTAACAGCAACAAAAGAAAATCCCTATAGCCTGGATAGTAATCTCTGGGGTATAGCAGTTGAATGTGGAATATTGGAAGATCCTTGGGCTGAGCCTCCTGCAGATGCCTTTTTCTGGACCACTGCACCAGAAGAGGCTCCGGTAGAACCGGAATATTTGACCATAAGCTTTGAAGAAGGTATTCCGGTTAAGCTTGATGGTGTAGCCTGTAATCCTGTTGAGTTGATTGAAAAACTGAATAAGATTGGGGCAAAATATGGTGTAGGGAGAATTGACATGATAGAGAACAGGCTGGTGGGAATTAAATCAAGGGAGATTTATGAGGCTCCGGCAGCGACTATAATACAGGAAGCCCATCAACATTTGGAAGATTTGACCCTGGACCGGGAGACCTTGCATTTTAAATATGGTATCAGCCAGAAATATTCAGAGCTGGTCTATTATGGGTTGTGGTTTTCACCATTGAGGGAGGCCCTGGATGCCTTTATCGATGAGACCCAAAAAGTTGTCACAGGAGATGTAAGGGTAAAATTATACAGGGGTATGGCTACAGTTGTCGGCAGAAAATCACCCTATTCCCAGTATCAGTATGAACTGGCCACCTATGATGAGGACGATGTCTTTGATCACAGCTCTGCAGAAGGCTTTATCAAGCTTTGGGGTTTACCTGCCCAGGTGAGCAATCAGGTCAAGAGGAGTAAGCAGGTAAAGGAGAATAAATAAGAAGATGCTGGTTGCTGTTAAATGTGATGAATATATGATAAGAAAAGCCATCAAGGAGGAGGTCAACAGTATATATTATCTTGTTCAACGGGCTTTTTCCTCCTATGGCAATAATATATTTAATCCTGTTACCGGAGAGACCGTGGAGGATATTAGCCTTGATCTGGAGCGAAATATTATCCTGGTGCTGGAATATAGGAAGAAGTTAGCCGGTTCACTAAGGCTGGTAAGAAAGAATGATGTGGAATTCTATTTAAAACGTTTCGCCATCCATCCTGATTTTCAAAATATGGGCTTCGGGACAGAATTGTTTTATGAGGCAGAAAAATTGGCAAAGGAGGAGGGAGGCAGGATAATCACCCTGCATTCTTCCCTTGAAGAAGAGAGACTGGTCAAGTTTTATAGCAAATTAGGCTTTAAATGCCTGCAAGTAGATGAGGATAACGGCTATAGGCGGGGTTTCTGGCAGAAAAATATTGTTGGAGATGGTGCTAATGAAATTATGGGGTGGTAGGTTTACTAAAGAAACAGATGAACTGGTCCATAGTTTTAATGCTTCCCTTCCCTTTGATAAGCGGCTTTATCCCTATGATATAAAGGGTAGTATTGTACATGCGGAGATGCTGGTTAAGCAGGGGATACTTAAGGTAGAGGAAGGGGAGCAGATAATCAAGGGTTTAGAGGAAATCAGGGAAGAGATAGATAAAGGGCAATTGCAATTTGATTACAAGTATGAGGATATTCATTCCTTTATAGAGGCTCATCTGATTGAAAAAATTGGACCGGTTGGCGGTAAACTTCATACCGGTAGAAGTAGAAATGATCAGGTGGCCCTTGATATAAGATTATATCTGAGGGATGAAATCAGGAATATCCAGGAATTATTGCTCCTTTTCAAGCAGGATTTATTACTTCTGGCAGAGAAATATAAAGATATCTATATGCCTGGTTATACCCATCTGCAAAGGGCCCAGGCAGTAACATTAGCCCATCACCTGATGGCCTATTATTTTAAGTTTAAGAGAGATTATGAGCGATTGACAGATAATCTGAAAAGGGTTAATGTCCTTCCCCTGGGAGCCGGGGCCCTTGCCGGTACCAGTTATCCCCTGGACCGGGAATATGTTGCGGACAGGTTGGGTTTTGCATCAGTTACTGAGAATTCTCTTGATGCAGTCAGTGACCGTGATTTTATCCTGGAGTTTCATTCTATAGCTGCAACCATCATCACTCATCTAAGTTCTTTAAGTGAGGAGATAATCCTCTGGGCCAGCAATGAATTTAATTTTATAGAACTGGATGATGCCTATTCTACAGGAAGCAGTATCATGCCTCAGAAAAAGAATCCTGATATTGCCGAATTGGTGAGGGGAAAAACGGGACGCATCTATGGAAATTTAGTTCAGTTGTTTACAACATTAAAGGGCTTACCCCTGGCTTATAATAAGGATATGCAGGAAGACAAGGAAGGGGTTTTTGATACCATAGATACTCTTAAGATTATTCTCCAGATATACCCGGAGATGATGAAGACCATGAAGATAAAAAAGGAGAATATGTACCAGGCCTGCCGGAAGGGTTTTTTAAATGCTACTGACCTGGCAGATTATCTGAGCAAGAAAGGCTTGCCCTTCAGAAGGGCCCATGAGATTGTTGGACAGGCAGTCCTTTATTGTCTGGAAAACAAAATGGAATTGGAAGAATTGGATTACAGGAAATATCAAGAGCTTTTTCCTGCCGAGAAGGAACTCTTTGCTGCAGATCTTAATAAATACCTTGCCCTGGAATATACAGTCGAAAACAAGGTGGTGATTGGCGGCACTGCAGTAACAGAGACGGCCAGGATAATTGATAGGGAAAGAAAATGGTTAGAAGATAGACTTGTATTTTTGAATAGATAATGTTAAAATTACTAAAAATATAGTTCTAGTGCAAATGAGGTTGAAGCCCGATGATTAAAATCAGAGTTCCAGCCACTACTGCCAATCTGGGCCCAGGTTTTGACTGCCTGGGTATTGCCCTTAATCTTTACAATTATATTACCATCGAAAAAATAGACCAGGGGCTGGAGGCAGTATTGATTGACCAGACCAGTGGGAGTATCCTGGATTTACCACTGGAGAATAACCTGTTTGTCCAGGCCTTGAGCGAGGTGTCTAAGAGAACGGGACAAAAGATTGATGGAATAAGGATTACTGAGGAAATCAATATTCCCTTTGCCAGGGGCCTGGGCAGTAGTGCCTCTGCTGTGGTTGCAGGCCTGGTTGCAGCCAATTTCCTGACGGGAGAATCCCTGGGAGAAGAGGAACTGATCGAGATGGCAGTAAAGATGGAAGGACACCCTGACAATGTAGTTCCGGCCTTTAAGGGTGGTTTTGTTATCAATGCTATCTCCAATAAAGGTGTTTGCTATAAAAAATTGGAACTGGACGGGGATTTGAAATTCATTGTCCTGATTCCTGATTTTGAATTGAAAACAACTGCAGTAAGACAGGCCCTCCCTGGACAGATTGGTTACCCTGATGCTGTCTTTAATATCAGCAGGGCTGCACTCCTGACTGCCTCTTTTTATGATAGGGATTTTAGACTATTAAGGACAGCCATGGAGGATAAATTACATCAGGACTATCGTTCCAGACTGATTCCAGGCTTTTATCAGGTAATGGAAGCTGCCTATGAAGCAGGAGCCCTGGGCGTTGCCCTCAGTGGCTCGGGACCAACCATGATAGCCATAGCTAAAGAGAATATGGATGAGATTGGTAGAGCCATGCTTGAAGCCTTTAAAGAGAATGAAATAAAAGCCCGGTATCTGGTAAAAACCGTAGATAACCAGGGCTGTAAAGTTATTTCTTAAAATCTTTAGGAGTATTGAGAAGATAATAAGTAGGGAAGGAAGATAAGAAATGATTAAAATCGGTCTCCTTGGTTTAGGAACTGTTGGAAGTGGAGTATATTCAATTTTAGAAAAACACAGTGAAAACCTGAAAAGCAAGATAGGGACTGGCCTGCAGATTGAAAAGATTTTAGTGAGAGATGTAAGCAGACAGAGGGATATTGACTTTGATAGCGGCCTTTTAACTGATAAGGCGGAAGATATTCTGGATAATCCAGAAATTCATCTGGTAGTAGAACTTATCGGTGGAGAAGAACCAGCCTACCAGTACATATTAAAGGCTCTTAATAATGGTAAGTCTGTCGTGACTGCAAACAAACTGTTGATTGCCAAATACGGTCAGGAATTGATGAAACTGGCAGCAGAAAAGGGAGTTAGCCTATATTTTGAAGCCAGTGTTGCCGGGGGAATTCCCATAATCAGGCCTTTAAGGGAATCTTTTGCTGCCAATAAAATTGAGCGGATTTACGGTATTTTAAATGGTACAACCAATTATATCCTGACCAAAATGACTGGAGAGGGACAGGACCTGGAGACTGCCCTGAAGGAAGCCCAGAGACTGGGTTATGCCGAAAGTGATCCGGGTTCTGATATCAGCGGGGCAGATGCGGCCTATAAAATTGCTATCCTTTCTTCTTTAGCCTATGAGACAGTTATCGATATTAACGATGTCCATATTGAGGGAATCGAAAATATTGAGCCTGAAGATATAGAAATAGCCAGGGAATTGGGTTATCTTATAAAACTGCTGGCGATTAGTAAGTTCACCGCAGATGGTGTTGATATCCGGGTACATCCGGCCTTTATTCCTGAAAACCATCCTCTCGCATCAGTCAGCGATGCCTATAATGCCATTTATCTCCACGGTGATTCAGTAGGTGATGTCATGTTATACGGCCAGGGAGCAGGCCGCCTGCCCACCGCCAGCGCTGTTGTGGCAGATATTATTCAGGCCGGCAAGGAGATTTATTATGGATCACCGGATATAAATGGGGATATCTATAAGAATGTCCATAAGGTCATGGATATCAGCCAGGTTGAGAATTCTTTTTATCTCAGGCTGCAGGTCAAAGATAAACCTGGGGTCCTGGCAAAGATTGCTGAAGTTCTGGGTAAAAACCAGGTCAGTCTGGCCTCGGTTATCCAGAAACACCGGCAAAACCCGGTTGTACCGATTGTGCTGGTAACACATCAGGTAAAAGAGGAGAATTTACAGAAATCCATTGCCGGGTTTAAAAATATAGGAGAGATTGTAGCTGTTAATAATATTATCAGGGTTGAAGAATTATAATACTGAACTTATAATCAATAATGGTAACTTGATATCTTTAAAGGTGGGATGATTAGATTGGCGTTAATTGTGCAGAAATATGGTGGTACTTCTGTTAGTGATGTTGAGAGAATCAATAATGTAGCTGAGAGAATTATAAAGGAATATAAAAAAGGCAATCAAATGGTTATAGTTGTTTCAGCCATGGGGGATACAACTGATAAGTTAATCGAATTAATGAATCAAATTACCAGCAATCCAGATCCCAGGGAAGCGGATATGTTGCTTACTACTGGTGAACAGGTTTCTATTGCCCTCTTGAGCATGGCCATTCAGGCCAAGGGTTATAAGGCTGTTTCTTTGACCGGCAGCCAGGTTCAAATAAAGACAAACGACCATCATAGCAGGGCCGAGATTATGCAGATAGATACGGCCAGGCTTAAAGCTGAACTTGCTGAAGGTAAGATTGTTGTTGTTGCCGGTTTTCAGGGAATAAATTCCCGGAATGACTTTACTACTCTGGGGAGGGGCGGTTCAGATACAACTGCTGTGGCTCTTGCTGCTGCCTTAAAGGCAGACCGTTGTGAGATATATTCTGATGTTGATGGAATCTATACCACTGATCCCCGCCTGGTACCTGAAGCCAGCAAGCTTGATTTTATCTCCTATGAAGAGATGCTGGAACTGGCCAGCCTTGGTGCAAAGGTACTTCACCCCCGTTCAGTAGAGCTGGCCAAGTTTTATAACATAAAATTATACATTGCATCCAGTTTTAATGATCAGCCTGGAACAATGGTAGGAGGAATGGATAAGATGGAAAGAAAGAGAAGTGTAACCGGTGTTACTGCCGATAAAGAACAGGTAAAGGTCACTGTAACCAAAGTGCCTGATCAGCCCGGTGTTGCCGGCAGGCTATTCAGTAAACTGGCAGAAAACAATATTAACGTTGATATGATTATTCAGAACCTGCAGCATAATAACAAGAATGATATCACCTTTACCCTGCATAGTAATGACCTGGATAAAGGGATTAAGGTCATTGAAAAAATTGCAGAAGAGTTGGGTGCAGAGAATGTCTATATTGATAATGATGTTGCCAAGGTTTCCATTGTAGGAGCCGGCATGATCACTACACCAGGTACTGCAGCCAGGATGTTCAATATTCTGGGTGAATACAATATAAATATACAGATGATTTCTACTGCAGATATAAAGGTTTCCTGTATCATAGAGAAAAAACATGCTGATTTAGCAGTCAAGGTTCTTCATGAGGGCTTTGAACTGGACAAACTGGAATTCTAAAATTATTAATTTAAGTTAAAATAGTGGCTCTGGCCACTATTTTTTCATTTTTGCCTTCTGTTGCTTATTCTTTATTATGATGATAAAATTGTACACAGGAGTTTTTATTTCTTGTTCAGTTTTTGCTTGTTTCTATATATTATATAGAGAGGAAGAATACTGATGAGAAAGATTCGTTTCCTCCACACAGCTGACTTACATTTAGGCAGTAGATTGAGTGTTGGTGGAAATTACCCGCCAGAATTATCAGCCTTATTTGATAATGCTGTCTATGATGCTTTTAGCCTTCTCTGTACAGAGGCTATTGAAAAACAGGTGGATTTTCTTCTTATCTCCGGAGATGTCTATGATGGAGGCAGCCGTTCGGTAAAGGCCAATATCTTTTTCAATGAACAATGTGAAAGGCTGGCCAGGCACAATATATCTGTCTATGCCATCGCTGGAAATCATGATCCCCTTTCCTTTTACAGGGGTTTAATCCCTCCACCGGAGAACGTATATCTGTTTGGCGGCGAGGGACCTGAAAACAGGGATGTATATGATAGGAATGGTGAGCTAATTGCTTCTATAAGCGGCTGTTCCTATAATAACCGGGCTGAATCCCGTAAAGTACATCTTGATTATAAAGGAAAGGCCGGTATCTGGAATATTGGCCTTTTACATACACAGTTGGAGGCAGAGAATAATTATTATGTACCGGCATCTATCCAGGAATTAATAGCAAATAAGGATATAAACTACTGGGCCCTGGGTCATCTTCATCAACATGATGTGTTGTGGAAGGAAAAAAACAGGGCAATTGTTTACCCCGGTATTCCTCAGGGAAGGGATATGGGGGAAGAAGGATGTGGCGGGGCTGTACTGGTAGAATTAATCCCGGATACAGAACCGGAAATATCTTTTATTAACCTTTCCCCTGTTATTTACCAGCGGATTGAGATTCCCGTCGATAGCATAAATAAGGGCAACCTGATAGACCTGCAGAGACTGATTATGGAGATAGGTGATGAGTTATTAAATAATGACTTTTGCCTACAGCTTAATAACGGGGAGGTAGTAAAGGCCTTTGTGGTTGACTGGGTTCTAACCGGCAGGAGTGAAGTCAGCCAGGTTTTAAAGAGGGAAAAGGAAGAGGCCCTGGAATTCCTATTGAATACTTTAAGGGAAACCTTCATCTGCAGGAAACCGGTTATCTGGACCAGGAAGATTATTGATCGTACAGGCCTGCCCATTGAAGAAAGCATCCTGGAAAACAACCCCATTTATCAGGATATAGAGAAAATCGCCTTTTTTTTGAAAGACAACCAGGAATTTCAGGAGGAATTGGTTGAAGAACTGGGTTTGATCTGGTCTGCCGGTCCAGATCATGAAGAGGGAGATCCTGCTTTATTCCATCTAAATGATACTACCTTAAAGGCCATATTGAGACAGGCCCGCCAGGCGATACTGGAAGAACTGATAGGCAGGAGGGAAGCACCGTGAAGATAAGAAGACTATTCATAAAAGATTTCGGTATTTTCCAAAATGAGTTGCTAGAGGATATTGCACCCGGTCTGGTGGTAATTGGCGGCCATAATAGAGCCGGTAAGACCACCTTCTTGGAATTATTAAGATACCTGCCCTTTGGTTTTCCAAGAAAAAAAAAATTCATTACAGCCCGCAACAGGCATGAAGTTGAGGCCACTGTTTCCATTAATAACAATGAGGAACTCAATATATATTTACAGGGTTACGGTGCCCCGCTTATAAAGGGTAGTGAGGAGATCTCCTCTACCAGTGAGCTTTATAATCAACTGGACCCCTTTACCTACCAGCAGTTATTTACCATCAGCCTTGATGAACTCCAATATTACCGTTTGAGTAATGGTGAGAAAGAGAAATTACATTCCATTTTACTGGGAGCGGGATTGAGGGAATTTATCCTGCTGCCCCAGCTGGAGGATTATTTTTATAAGGAAGCTGAAAGAATTGGTGGTAAACTGGGAGATCCAAAGGTAAAGGAATTTAAGCCACATTATGCCATGATCAGGGAGGGAACCAAATTACAGGAAGAAGCCTCCCGGCAGGTAGCAAGGTTTCAGGAAAAAAAGGATGAGTTGAGGCAGACAGAGATTTTCATCAGTGAAAATGAAGTGAGGAAAAAGTCTCTGGAAGATGAATTATATAGACTTGATATATTGAAAAACAACTATCATCTATATACTGAAATAGAGGAAATTAAGAACAGTTTAAATAAAGAGGAAGCTGTAATATATTTACAGGAAGATATAAAATTCTATCCGGAAAAAGCCAGGGATATCCTGGCCAGATATAATAAAAAACAGGAACTGTTGAAGGAATTGAGCAGGGAAATCAGGGAGAAATATGGTACCGATATCACAACTCCCTTAATTGAAAGGATATCCAGCCATAACAGGGAAATAGAACAACTAAAGGAAAGAGTTGCCAGTATCAGGGAAAAGATTAATTTTTATTTTGAAAGAGAAGATAAACTAAAGAGAGAAGTGAATGAGTTAAAAAGCCGGTTGCTGAATATTAATAACAAATGGCAGGGCGAACTTGAGGATATTGCAAGCCTGGAGATTGATCAGATTCAGCTGGAACAATTACAACAGAATATTGATGAGTATAATAAAATAAATACTAATCTGGAGAGGGACAGGGAAAACCTGTATGAATACCAGGAGCGAATAGATGAGCTGCATGATACTATCAAAGGAATCAAGGTAAACAAACCTTACAGAATACTGAATCTATATTTTTTTGGTTCTTTGTGCTTTATGCTTGGTGGTTTTCTGCTGGCAAGAGAAAATTTATACTTTGGCCTTTTCTCCCTGCTGGGTATCCTGGGACTGGCCATCTCTGCCCTATATAAATATACAACAGATAAGAATTACCTTATCTACCAGGAAAAGAGTAAGATAGAATTACATAATTTAGAATTGAGGATAAGGGCCAGAGAGGCCAGGATAAGTGATTATCTGAAACTCCTGGCACCCCTGGAAGAAGAACTGGCCGGATACAGGAATTTGCTAGGCCTGGATAGAAATACTTCACCAGATTTTATAAAGGATTATTACAGGATCTTACATGAAAGCAAGGCCAGAGCGATACAATTGCTGGCTGAAAAAGCCGGCCTGGAGCAAAGCCTGGCAGCCATAGAAAAGGAATTGAAAAATATAGTTGACCTTTTATTGAAATTCCCCGAACTCTTCTCACCGGCTTTTGTAGAACTGGAGCTGGAACTCTATCTCCAGGATCAGCAAATTTTTTCCGCTGTGGAGACCCTATATGAATTCAAGGATAATATAATGGCTCTAATAGTCCAGGAGAAAGAAACGCGGGAACTTCTGGAAGAGATTAAAGGGATTTATGTCGCTGCAGATATGGAGATAGGGGATAAGGAAACTGGAATAGCCCTGGAGGAATACATACAGGCCTGTGAAAAATATCTATATTATAACCGTTTAACGGAACGGATGGAACAGTTGAAGGGACAGATTCAGGTAGTATTGAATACAGAGGCTGCCCGGAAGGCCATGAATAGCCTGGAGCTGGATTCAGATGAAGAGATAGAGGATTTATACGATAAATTTGTTTATCTCTATAATCAATTCCCCTCAGTGGAGAGGGTTGAAGAGAGTTATAATGGAAAAAGAAGGGTATTAGAACAACTGATAAATGAACTGGAGAGTGAAAAAAACAGGCTGGTATCTATCCAGAGGGAACTTGATGAACTGGCCACAGATGAGGCCTTAAAGAAATCTGCTCTGCTTATCGATGAAGGCAGGAAGAACCTGAGTTTACTGGCTGAGGACTATGCAGTCAGGAAGACAGCCGCCTTTATCCTGAAAAAGGTGCGGGAAATTTTCATTCAGCAGACCAGGGATAAGCTGCTGGCCGGTGCCAGTAAATATTTCCGTGAGATCACCAGGGGGGAATACAAGGCTATTTTGCCGACAGAAAATATCATGGATAGTGATTTTCAGGCCATCCTTAAAGATGGGACCATTCAGGAGAGCATCGACCTATTGAGCCGTGGTACCCTGGAACAGTTATTCCTGGCCATCAGGATAAGCAGGATTAAGGAAATAGAGCCGGCCTTGCCGGTAATAATCGATGATAGCTTTGTAAACTTTGACAGTTCTCATCTGATGGAAACCCTAACCCTGATCAGGCAGTTGGCCGGAACCCATCAGATATTCCTGCTGACCTGTCACCCCCACCTGGTGGAATCCTGTCAGGAGGATATCCCCATCCAGTTCTGGAGACTGGAAAAGGGCCGTTTTTCCAGAACGAGCAAAGAGGATTTGGTGGCTTACCTGAATGCGGAATAAGGTTAAATAATCAAAAAATAGCTAGATAGTCCTGACCGGATATCTTCTGATGACACCACAGGCCAGCCTCTTTCCTGCATTACCTGATGGCTGGCTGCGGTAATCATCCGGATTTTCGTGTATGATTACAGAACGGCCGATTACTTCATAGGGTTTAAATTTATTTGTAAAAAAACACATTCTGGCAATCCCGTTATTTGAGAATAAGACCGGGAAGTCTCCGGCATGATTTCCATGGGGTTGGCTGTCAGGGTTCCAGTGTCCTCCGGCAGCGAGAAAGGGATCTGCCGGATCACCAATCACACAGCTGCCATTTTCATGTATATGAAACCCATGTGGGCCGATCGGGTTGCCATTTACTGCAGGCCTATAAGGAGGCAGGCCGCTAATTTCAACACATACAAAAGTACCGCCAGGGGTATCATAGAAATTGACCATACCCCTTATTGACGGTGCCAGTGGTCCTCCTATAATGTTTGCCCTGATGGAGGCTGGCCTGCTTTTACAGTAAGTACACATAACTGCTTCCCTCCATATATTTAAGAGTTTTGAAATTAATTTAATCTATTATATGTGTTAAAGGACAGGATGTTTACTGTCCTTTGCAGGTATTTTGCCTTTAATAAAGAATAAATACTATTGTCTATAATTTATAGGGTATTAACTTTAAAAAGAGGAGGAAATATATAGCTATGGATTATTTTAACAGAACCAGAGTAAAGGATATTATTTATAATAATGTGCCGGAAGAGGATTACGGGGATATTACTGTACTTGGCTGGGTCCGGACTAAAAGGGAATCCAGTAAGATTGCCTTTATTGAGTTAAATGACGGCAGTTCCTTAAAAAACCTGCAGATTGTTGTACTGGAACCGGATAAATTTCCCCTTGACCGAATCAGTACAGGTAGCAGCATAAGGGTAAAGGGTTATCTGGAAGCTTCTCCTGGAGGGGAACAGAACATAGAAATGAAGGCAGAGGAGATAGCCGTTATCGGAGAAGTTGCTCCTGATTACCCTCTGCAGAAAAAACGTCATAGTTTTGAATTTTTAAGGGAGATTGCCCATCTGCGGCCCAGGACCAATACCTTTGGTGTAATGAATCGTTTCCGCAGCAAGATGTCCTATGCCATACATAAATATTTTCAGGACAGGGACTTTTATTATATCCATACACCTATCATTACCACTTCAGATGCAGAAGGTGCCGGGGAGATGTTCAGGGTAACAACCCTGGATTTATTAAACCTGCCCCGGCTGGAAAATGGCAGAATAAACTTTAAGGAAGACTTCTTCGGTCAGGAGGCCGGCCTTACCGTCAGCGGCCAGCTGGAAGCAGAAGTACTGGCAACTGCCATCGGTGATGTCTATACTTTTGGTCCTACCTTCAGGGCTGAGAATTCCAATACCTCAAGACATGCTTCCGAGTTCTGGATGATAGAACCAGAGATGGCCTTCTGTGATCTGGATGAAATGATGGATATAATTGAGGATTTCCTGAAATATCTTCTTCGTTATGCCCTTGAGAATGCAGAAGAGGAAATGCAGTTCTTTAACCAGTGGATTGATAAGGGTAGGATAAAGATACTGGAAGATATTATTGAAGCTGAATTCGGCCGTATTACCTACACTGAAGCCATCGAAATTCTGGAAAAGGCCGATGTAGATTTCGAATATCCAGTTAAGTGGGGTATTGACCTCCAATCTGAACACGAAAGATTCCTGACTGAGAAATATTTTAAGAAACCCATTATGGTGACAGATTATCCAAAGGATATCAAAGCCTTCTATATGCGCCTGAATGATGATAATAAGACTGTCCGTGCTGTCGACTGCCTGGTGCCCCAGGTAGGTGAAATTGTAGGCGGCAGCCAGCGGGAGGAAAGATATGATATTCTCCTGGCCAGGATGAAAGAGATGGAGATGGATATCAAGACCTATCAATGGTTCCTTGATTTGAGGAAATATGGTAGTGTCCCCCATTCTGGATTTGGCCTTGGTTTTGAAAGAATCCTTATGTATATATCCGGTATGAGTAATATCCGGGATGTTATTCCTTTCCCGAGAACTCCTGGAAATGCCAGATTCTAAGGAGGTCCAAATGTACAGATATAGAGAAAAAGTGATAAAAAGTTTATTTTTATTGGTATTAGTGTACATTTTCCTCTTTTGTAGTGCTCTGGAGGGTACAGTCTCTGCCAGTGAATATTACCCTCTGGTAGTATTTGGTGGTGAGCCGGAAGGGGTTGCTGCAGCTGTAGCTGCTGCCCGGGAAGGGATAGATACATTATTACTGCTAAAAAGGAAAGCCCCTGGTGGCCTGATGACCTATGGCGGCTTAAATTTTCTGGATATAAACCAGGCACCGGATGGAATAAGTTTAAATAAAGGTATTTTTGCTGAATGGCATGCAGCTGTAGGAGGTAAAATTACCTTTTCCATCAACAAAGCTACCGAAGTCTTTGAGGAGCTCCTGGCTAGAGAGAAGAATATTACTGTTTTAAGGGAAGTCAGTCTTATATCTGTAGAAAATAAAGGCGGACAGGTCAGGGATATAAGGATTGAGCATCAGGGAATGGTTAAGGAAATCAGGGCTGAATATTTTATTGATGCCAGTCAGGATGCTGATCTGGCTGTAATAGCCGGTGCCCCCTATTTTAAAGGGGGGGCTGATATAGGCTTGCCGGACCGGCATATGGCTGCAACACTGGTTTTACACATGGACAATGTAAACTGGCAGGAACTGGCCAGGGATGCCAGGAGCAATAAATTCGGCCCATCCTATATCAACAGGGATAATGCCTGGGGTTTTGTAAGGATAGGCCAGTTATATGAGCCTGTTGACAAAAATACCCGGTTAAGGGGACTGAATATAGTAATTGAAGAGGCAGGCGATGTCTATATAAATGCCTTACTCATCTTTGATTTTGACCCGACTGATCCGGAGTCCCTGCAAAAGGCTCATCTAAGAGGGCAAAAAGAGGCAGAACATGTACTGGCCTATCTAAAGGAAAATCTGGCCGGTTTTAAAAAAGCCCGTTTGCTACCCTTTCCACCGGAATTATATGTACGGGAGAGCAGGCATATAGTTGCTGGATACCAGTTACAGGTAGCAGATCTTTTGAACAACCGGATACCCTTTGATACTATTGCCCTGGCTTCCTATCCCCTGGATTATCAGGCTTCAACACCGGAATATGAAGGTTTTGTCCTGTTTAATCCTGCTATCTACGGGGTTCCTTTGCGTTCCCTCCTGCCAAGGGGTTATTCCAATTTATTTGTAGTTGGCAGGAGTTCCGGTTATAGTTCTCTGGCTGCTGCCAGTGCCCGGGTTTTACCTACAGGTATTTCTACCGGTGAAGCTGCAGGACTGGTTAGCTCCTATTTGATAGAAAAAAATATGACAATACCTGAACTGCTAAAAAATGAAAGGCTTATAAAGGAGATACAGGGTAAATTAAAGATCAGCAGAGATATAGAACGTTATAAAAATTATATTGAAGTAAATAATATCCTGCGGGGTAAATCCACGGGAGATATCTTCCCGGCAGTTTTTAATACTGCTGGAAAAAGGGAAGAACTTTTGGAGCATCTTGAATACCTTATGTCCTGGGGTTTACTCATGGCTGGTTATAGTAATGATTTAAGGTTAAAGGAGGAAATAAGCGAAAGAGATTTTGCCTATATGATCATTAAGGCTTTAAGGCAGCAGAAGTCCCCTATTCTTTACGAATGGGTTCCGGGAGGGTTGGAGAGTGTCAGTACCAGAGAACCCTTGACCAGGAATCGGGCTGCCATGTTATTACTTGTCGCTACAAGCAGGCCTATTACCAATCTTTCCAGTGAAGGATATTATCAAAAGGCCCTTGAATATGATTTAGTACCGGAGATAATTTCCAGCACTATAATAGAAGACAGGATTTTGAACCGGGCTGAAGCTTATGTTATCATTTCTTCCTTCCTGCAAAAATACCCAGTTCCGGAAGAAATAAAATTTTATAGGGGAGAATAAAAATGGACTACTCATATTTCCACTATCCATCTCCCATCGGAATCCTGAAGATAAAATTTAAGAAAGAAGGTATTATAGGGATATCCTTTCCTGCTGCTGAAAAGAATATTAACTGTAAGGATGAATATCTCAGGGATTCTGATCTCTTCCTGTATAAGGAGATATTTGATGAACTGAATGCCTATTTCCTCGGCAGATTAAGAAATTTTCAGGTCCCGCTGCTTCTGCAGGGAACTGAATTTCAAATAAAGGTCTGGAAGGAATTATTGAATATTCCCTATGGTGAAATAGCCACCTATGGGGATATAGCTAGAGCCATCGGGATACCAATGGGTGCCCGGGCTGTCGGCAATGCCAATCACAATAACAGGATTGCAATCATTATTCCTTGCCATAGAGTTGTTGGGGCAAATGGTTGTTTGACAGGCTATGCCGGAGGACTGGAAAGAAAAAAGTGGTTACTTGCACATGAAAAAAAATACAGAAAGGGTGGAATATAATATGGCCAAGGAGCTGCCATTAAGAAGTGAAATTGATGATCAGTATAAATGGCGGTTAGAGGATATTTACGCAACTGATGAAGACTGGGAAAAGGATTTTGAAAAAGCAAGGGAAATGCTGGGGAAACTGGATGATTACCGGGGCAGGCTGGTTTCATCAAGTGATAATCTCTATCAGGGTATAGAACTGATTATGGAGATTGAGGAAATCCTCACCAGGTTATATGCCTATTCACATATGAGATCTGATGAAGATACTTCAAATCAGAAATACCAGGCCCTGAACAGGCGGGCCCAGGCCCTGGCAACTGAAATAGCCAGTGCTGTTTCCTTTATGGTTCCTGAAATACTGACCCTCTCCAGGGAAAAAGTAGAGGAATATCTGGAGGAAAATGAGGGATTAAAATTATATTCCCATTTCCTGGATAATATCTTAAGGGAAAAGGAACATTACCTGAGTGAAGAAGAAGAAAAAATCCTGGCCATGGCCAGTGATATCAGCCGGGGTCCGGGAAATATTTTCTCCATGCTCAACAATGCTGATCTGGTTTTTCCCACCATTACTGATGAAGACGGACAAGAGGTCAGGGTAACCCACGGGCGTTATATCGATTTCCTGATGAGTAAAGACCGGCGGGTCAGGAAAGATGCCTTTACTGCCCTGTATAGCAAATATAGGGAGTTTATCAATACCTTTGCTGCTACCTTAAATACCAATGTAAAAGCCCATATCTTCTACGCCAGGGCCCGTAACTACAATTCTGCCCTGGAGGCTGCCCTTAGCAGTGATAATATCCCGGTTTCTGTCTATACCAACCTTGTTGACACTGTTAAGGAAAACCTGGATGCCATGCATAAATATGTGGCCCTGAGGAAAGAAGTGCTGGAGCTGGATGAGCTTCACATGTATGATCTATATGTGCCCCTGATACAGGACCTGGATGTTAAAATACCCTATTTTGAGGCAAAGGAGACCATTCTGGAGGGTTTAAAACCGCTGGGAGAAGAATATATCGGACTTCTAGAAGATGGCTTTAATAACGGCTGGATAGATGTATATGAAAATAAGGGTAAGAGGTCTGGTGCCTATTCTTCCAGTTGTTATGGAGTCCATCCCTATGTCCTGATGAACTATACAGACAGCCTGGATAATATGTTTACTCTTGCTCATGAGATGGGACATGCCCTGCATACTCATTATTCCAATGAGAATCAACCCTATGTATACGCTGATTACAAGATATTCCTTGCTGAAGTTGCTTCTACCCTGAATGAAATCCTCTTATTACATCATCTGCTTGAAAATACCGATGATGTCCTGAAGAAGAAATATCTAATTAATCATTATCTGGAACAATTCCGGGGTACAGTTTTCCGTCAGACTATGTTTGCAGAATTCGAGAAAATCATCCATGAAGCTGCCGAAGCAGGACAGCCCTTAACTGCTGAATTCTTAAATGAGACCTATCATCGTTTAAATGTAGAATATTATGGGCCAGATATTATTATTGATGAAGAAATAGACCTGGAATGGGCCAGGATACCACACTTCTACTACAATTTTTATGTCTATAAATATGCTACAGGCTTTTCTGCAGCAACAGCCCTGGCCAACAGGATTCTGGAGGAAGGAAAGCCGGCAGTAGAAAGCTATCTGGAGTTCCTGAAAAGCGGTGACTCAGATTATCCATTGAATATATTAAAAAGAGCCGGTGTAGATATGAGTTCTCCTGAGCCAATCAGTACAGCCATTGCGACATTCAAGGATTTCCTGAAGCGTTTTGAAGACTTACTGTAGGAGAGAACCACGGGAAGGGGTTGATAAAGATTAGCGATTTTATAGATAACATAATCGATGAGATGAAGGATGAGATAATAGAATCTTTACAGCGGATTGTCAGGATAAAGAGTGTAGAAGATGAGCCGGAAGAAGGGATGCCCTTTGGTGAGGGAGTAAACCAGTGCCTGGAGTCTTTCCTCGATATTGCAAAAAGCCTGGGCCTGAAAACAAAAAATATAGACGGCTATGCCGGACATGTAGAGATTGGGGAAGGAGAAGAGATCCTGGGTATCCTCTGCCACCTGGATGTCGTCCCTGAGGGCAGCAACTGGACCTACCCACCCTATGCTGCGGAAATCCATGATGGAAAGATCTACGGCAGGGGAACAATTGATAACAAGGGGCCGGCCATTGCTTCCCTCTATGCCCTGAAGGCTATTCAGGATAGCGGGATAAAACTGAATAAGAGGGTCAGACTGATCCTGGGAACAGATGAAGAGAGTGGCTGGGAGTGTATCAGATATTATCTGGATAAAGAGGAGACTCCTGCCCTGGCCTTCAGCCCTGATGCAGAATTCCCTGTAATCCACGGGGAAAAGGGTATCTTGACCTTTATGCTGAAAAAAAGCCTGAACAATCTCCAATCCGGGAAAATAGAATCTATAGAGATTGAAGGCGGTAATGCTCCCAATATGGTACCTGATTATTGCCAGGCCCTGATCAGGACTGATTATCCGGAGGTATTCAGGCAGGCTGTGGAGGATTACCTGCATAATAATCCAGGATTAAAGATAGATACAGAAGATAAAGATGGAGGACTACTTATAAAATCCCATGGTATCTCTGCCCATGGCAGTCTGCCGCAGGATGGACATAATGCCATCTCCCAATTGATGGTTTTTCTGGCTGAACTGGATATCTATTCAGATGAGTTAAAGGAAATCTTCCGGTTTTACAGGGATAAAATTGGCATGGAATATGATGGCGATTCCTTTGGCTGCAGGCTGGAGGATGAAGTTTCCGGTACACTGACTTTCAATGTAGGGAAAATTTCCCTGAAAGACGAGGAATTTATTATTACCATCAATATCAGGTATCCGGTGACCTGTGAACTCAGTGAACTAAAGCTATTGCTGGAAAAAGGAATAGCCGGGACGGGTTTTCTCTATGAAGAGACCAGCCATCAGCCGCCTTTATATGTAGAAAAGGATAATCCCCTGGTGCAAAGCCTGATGAAGGTTTATCAGAAATATACCGGGGATAATTCAGAACCAATAACCATCGGTGGCGGTACCTATGCCAGGGCTCTGGATAATGCAGTGGCCTTTGGCCCGCTATTTCCCGGCCAGGAGGAGCTGGCCCACCAGAAGGATGAATATATCGGTATCGATGAACTGATTTTGAATACTAAAATATATGCTGCGGCTATCATGGAACTGGCCAGGGCAGAGTGATTGAAGAGATAATAAAATAGCTTAAATAAAAAAGGGTTACCAATTAAAAGGTAACCCATTTTTATTGAAGAGATCTTTTAATAACGACATATCTTACATTATAGGTATATTACATCTTTTCCGGAGCCTCTATGCCCAGCAAGTTCAGACCGATTTTGATTACATTTTTTGCACTCAGGACCAGGAGGAGCCGGGCTTTTCTGATCTCCGGATCATCCACCAGTATGGGATATTCATGGTAGAATTTATTGAAGGCCTGGGCCAGTTCTATTATATTCCTGGTAACCAGGAAGGGTTCATTCCTCTTCATTGCCTTAATGACAGTATCCGGGAAAGCATAGATCTGCTTGATGACCTGATAGGCCTCATCTTCAACCAATAATCCAAAATCCACGTTGTTTTCCAGAGCAGCATCTAAATCTGCAGGGGCTTCCCCGCCATCAAGTGCAAATATATCTGCACAAGTCCTTATATTGGCCCTCTCCAGGACAGAATTGGCCCTGGCATGAGTATATTGCACATAGGGTCCTGTCTCGCCTTCAAAGGATAGGGCTGTATCCCAGGAGAAGAGGTAATCCTTGATCCTGCTGTGGGACAATTCCTGGAAGAGGATTGCTCCTATACCAACCTCCCTGGCTACTTTTTCCTTATCGGGCAGGTCAGGGTTTTTCTCGGCAATGATTTCCCTGGTTTTTTCTATGGCCTTGTTCAGAACATCTTCCAGGAAGACTACCCTGCCTCTCCGGGTAGACATGGTGCCGTCTTCCATGCTGACCATACCGAAGGGTATATGGATACAATCCTGTGCCCAGTCAAAGCCTGCCAGTTCCAACACCTTGAACATTTGCTGGAAATGCAGAATCTGCTGGGACCCTACCACATAGATGTTTTTATAAAAATCGTAGGTTTCCTTCCTGTAAATGGCTGCAGCCAGGTCCCTGGTTATATAGAGAGTAGAACCATCGCTTTTTGTAATCAGGGCTGGTGGCATATTGAATTCTTCCAGATCGACAATCTTTGCTCCTTCGGAGTCTTCCAGCAGGCCCTTTTCTTCCAGTAGCTCGATTACTGCATCCATCTTATCAGAATAGAAGCTCTCACCGGCATAGGAATCAAAGTCGATACCCATCATCTCATAGATACGGTTAAATTCCTTCAGGCTGACTTCCCTGAACCATTCCCATAATTGATAGGCCTCCTCATCACCTTCCTCTAGTTTTTTAAACCATTCCCTGGCTTCATCTTCCAGTTCTGGTTTTTCTTCAGCTACATCATGGAATTTGACATAGAGTTTAAGTAATTCCGGTATGGGGTCTTTTTCCACAACTTCTTTGTCACCCCAGGTTTTAAAGGCAACAATCAATTTGCCAAACTGGGTACCATAATCCCCCAGATGGTTGATGGCTATTGTATTGAAACCCAGGAATTTATAAATATTCCTCAGGGCATGACCGATGACTGTTGTCCTGATATGGGCAATACTGAAGGGCTTGGCAATATTTGGTGAGGAGAATTCCACGATAACATTTTTACCTTCACCCAATGTGGAGGACCCATATTTTTCTCCCTTAGCATATACATTTTTAATAACTGAACTGGCAATCAGTTCTTTATTTACAAAAAAATTGACATAGGGCCCCATATTTTTAATTTCCTGAAAATATTCATTATCAGGCAAATTTGCACTTATTTCCTCTGCAATCAGATTGGGAGCCTTACGGAATTCACGGGCAAATTTAAAACAGGGTAGGGCCAGGTCTCCCATATCTTCCTGTGGCGGTGTTTCGATGATTTCCATTATTTCATCCCGTTCAAACTGATCATATTTCTCAATAAATAGATCAACCAATTTTTCCTTAAAATCAATCATCCAGACTCACTCCTTGATATGTAAAAATAAATAGGCCTTTCTGGCCATAAGAATAAATCTCCTGGTTTTTAATTAATATTAACATAAGCCTCAATATTATTCAAGAATATGGGCTTTAATAATTAAAAAAAGTAGTGGATTGTAGTTGGCCTTACTTTAAAAAATTATATATAATACTATAATAGTAGGGAATGCTTTTATACATAAATGTAGAAAGATATATTTTTATAATTAATAAATGAGGTGATTACAATTAATAGTAAAGAAGTAGCAAAAGACTTACTGGACTTTATATATGATAGTCCTACAGCTTTTCAGGTAACAGAAAATCTCAGTAAAATACTGAAGGAAAATGGTTTTGTTGAATTGCGGGAGAGTGAAGAGTGGTCCCTGGAGAAAAATAAGAAGTATTTTCTCAGGAAAAATGATTCTGCTTTGATTGCCTTTAGAACAGGAAATGATGATCCGGCCAGAGCCGGTTTCAGGCTTATTGCTGCCCACTCTGATTCCCCGGCAATCAAGATTAAGCCTGCACCGGAAATCAGTGAAGCCGGATATCTCAAGTTAAATACAGAGATATATGGCGGTCCTATTCTAAATACCTGGCTGGACCGTCCCCTGGCTCTGGCTGGCCGCCTCAGCTGCCGGGGGGATAATCCTCTTTTCACTGAAAGCACATTGATAAATATAAATAAGCCCCTGGCCTTGATACCAAACCTGGCCATCCATTTAAATCCTGAGGTCAATAAGGGGATAGAACTGAACAGGCAGAAAGAGCTCCTGCCTTTAATAAAAATGGTAGAGGAAGATTTTGAAAAGGAAGGTTATCTGCTTTCTCTATTAAGTTCCGAAAGCGGGATTCCTACAGACAGGATTCTTGATTTTGAACTATATCTTTATGAATATGAAAAGGGTTCAATTTGTGGACTTGATGAGGAGTTTATTTCCTCCAGCCGCCTGGATAATCTGGCCATGGTCCATGCAGGCCTGAAGGCACTATTGAAGGCAGAAAAGAAAGATGCAACACAGGTCCTGGTTATCTTCGATAATGAAGAGGTAGGAAGCATGACAAAACAGGGCGCTGATTCTCCCTTCCTGGCCAATACACTGGAAAGGATAAGCCTTTCTTATAGTTATTC